>CAZINL010000064.1:0-15756 GCA_964540595.1 uncultured Clostridia bacterium | reverse complement strand
CAATGCGGCCAAGATCATGGCGCTGCGGTCGATCATCGACGCTCCGATCTGGCCAGGCGCGCCCATTGGCTTCCTGACTCAGATTGAGGACCGTGTCCAATCATCGATGAGCACTGCCCTGCATGCGGCATTGGCCTCGTCTTTGGAGGTTGATGCCATCTCCATTGCCTCATCGGATGAAGCCTATTCCGGAGGGCCCATTGTCGCCGCATCTCGTGTGGATACACTACGGGGAGTCCAAGAGGCCTTCCGCTTCTTCGGCCAATCCGGCATCACTCCTACACCCCAAGCGAAGCTGTGGGCGGACGAGATCGTCCTGGGCATCGAGCAAGTTCTCAGGAATGTCATTGCCACTGGCGGGTTCGTGGACGCTTTATACGGTGGCGTGCTGGGAAGTCCCGAAGACGGCGCCTACCCCGGCCGCTCAGGCCGCGGAACCGTCACCGAAGGGTAGCGCCATGTTAATTCTAGGGATCGCCGGGACAGCTAAGAATACTGGCAAGACCACCGCTACCGCGACCATCATGTCGCACGCTCACGCAGCCGGGATCGGCTTGGCGGTGACCAGCATTGGCTACGATGGCGAAGCCATTGACAACGTCACCGGGCTGCCCAAGCCCCGCCTGACCTTCCAACCTGGCATGATTGTGGCAACGGCCGAACGCTGCCTACATCTCTTGGGAGACAAAGTGGATCTGTTGGCGAGCACCGGTTTTCTGACCCCCTTGGGCGAGGTGCAGATCGGTCGCTTGACCAAGGAGTCACTAGTGGTCCTAGCTGGACCCAACAAGGCCCGCGATCTCCAGTGCCTAACAGAGTTGCTGCGCGGCTATGGAGCGGAACTGGTCCTGGTTGATGGGGCGCTCAATCGCATGGCACCCATGGCTGTGACAGATGGCCTGGTCGTGTCAACAGGGGCCGCTCGCCACCAAGAGATTAATCATCTGGTGAAGGAGACGGCGGCCTTGCACCGCCTATTTACCATCGCTCGATCAGAGCTAGGTGAGAACTTGGCGGTGACCGATGGCGTTCAGGTCGGACAAGTGGGGAAAGCAGAGACCAAGCGGATCCCTCTAAGCTCACTGCTAGTCACAGGGGATAGCCAACTTCTTTGGGACGAATGGAAGAGCGCCACTTGGGCTTATGTGCCTGGAGTGGTCAACTCAGACTGCCTGGACGAGCTGGTTCGGCTCGGTGGCAGCGCACTTCTAGGCAAACAGCTGATCGTCCACGATGCCATCAAACTGGCAGTCGGGCAGAATCCGCTGACAATGGTCGAGAGTATGACCAAGTTGCAGCATTCGGGTTGCACCATCAGCGCCACCAGACAGCTCCCGATTCTGGCCCTGACTGTCAATCCGTTCTACCCTGCTTATCGCTTTCAGAGCCAAAGCTACGAGGAGGCGTTTGTCGATCGGGATCTGCTCCTGAACCGTATGCAGACCGAACTCCCAGTCCCGGTTTTCGATGTCAAGCGCGACAACGGAGAAGGATTGTTCGCCGTGCTGCGTCAGGCTCTGAAGCCCACAGGTTTAAGTACGAAGTAAATAATCATATAGTAACCATAGCTGTTACTAAGTAGCCGCAGAGTCATTGACTCCGCGGCTTGCCTTGTTTCACCAATCGCCCTTCCGCAACATATGCTGGAATTATGAAGTGGGAGGGGGGAAGAGCATGCTTCCTGTTTATCGGCAGCGACGGCCAATCTGCATTGACGCCGGATCAAAATTCTGTCCCTGCATTCTGGCAGACACGGGCGAGTGTCTATCATGCTCCATTCTACGCGGGGAAGAGCAGTGCGATTGTCGTGATTGGCGTGGTGTCTGCATCCTAAATGAATATCGCTTTAACCGCAGACGTTCACGGGGTCCCCGCCCTGAACAGGCGGTTCAGGTTCTGGCAGCGCATCGTCTTGCCCCCACGGTAGTCAAATTGGTTGTGGAGGCACCCGAAGATTTTGATGAAGAATGGACCATGCCGGGTGCTTTTGTGATGGCTCGCCCCGTTGGCTCCAGCCAGTACTATAGCACCCCCATCTGCATCTTCAAGGCCCTAGACCAAGAGCCGTCGCTCTTGGAGCTAGTAATTCAGGAAAAAGGCGTTAAGAGTAAGGCGCTTCTACAGCCGCAGCCCCGCATCCTGATCCGTGGTCCCTACTATAATGGGTGGTTTGGTTACAAGGCTGTGAAGACAACGGCCAATGCTCAAGTCATCATGGTTGTGAGGGGGATCGGGCAGGCGCCAGCTCTCAAGATGGCTGCAGAGCTACTGCGCACCGGCAACGAACTGTTGGTCTACCTTGATCCCGGATCGACGGAAGTGGCCTTTATTGCAGACGAATTAGTCAAAATGGGAGCCATGGTACGGATAGTTAACCTACTTGAGGAGCGGTCCTATCGTGAAATGGAACAGATGCTGCGCGAACAGCAGATCGCTCTGGTGGTCAGCGCTGGTGCGGATATTCAGCATAGTCGACTGGCAGAGCTAATCAAGCGCACTGGCTCTCAGGCCTCGATCGTACTAACCAACAACCACGCCATGACCTGCGGCGAAGGGATCTGTGGCGCATGTATGATCAAGGTTGCCAGCGGGGAAGAGGTCAAGACCTGTAAGAGCCAATTGTTAGGTGAACAGATTGTCGCGACGATTAATGCGAAGCTGTAACCGCGCTGCTAGCATGCTGAAGTCCACGCCAATGTAGACTTCTGACTCCAGATGAAAGGGTGATAGTGTCGATGGCCAAAGTTGTTGTCGTTGGTGGGGGTTGGTCTGGGTGCGCAGCCGCCCTGGCGGCCGCCAAAGCCGGCGCGGATGTAACACTGCTAGAAAGAACTGATTTGCTGCTGGGGGTTGGGCTGGTGGCAGGTATCATGCGCAATAATGGTCGCTACACCGCTGCCGAAGAGATGATTGCCATGGGGGCAGGAGAGCTTTTCCACATTACGGATCAATCCGCCCGGCATCGTGATCTGAACTTCCCGGGACATGAGCATGCCAGCATCTATGATGTGACGATCATTGAGCCGATGGTTCGTCTCTTGCTCGAGGCCAAAGGCGTTCTGGTCAAGACCGAAACTCGCATCATCGACGTAGTCAAGGAAGGCGATCGGATCAAAAGCGTGGTCACCGACGGCGGGGACGAGTATCAGGGGGATGTCTTTGTCGACACCACTGGGACTACGGGACCCATGGGGATCTGTACGACCAATGGCAATGGCTGCGCCATGTGTATCCTACGTTGTCCATCATTTGGTGGTCGCATAAGTCTTAGTGCCCTCGCAGGAGTCAAGGAGATGAAAGCTCGTCGCAAAGACGGCGGCTTCGGCGCCATGAGCGGCTCCTGCAAACTGGACAAGAGCTCTCTCCGCGCTGATATCGCTGACACCCTCACTCAGAAGGGCGTGGTGGTCGTCCCCTTGCCAGCTGAGCAGATCAAACCCGAGAAACTCAACAAGAAGGTTTGCCAACAGTATGCACTCCCGGAATTTGCCGAGAATCTGGTCCTCATCGATACCGGTCATGCCAAGATGATGACTTCGTTTTTCCCCCTCGACCAACTGCGCACCATTCCCGGGTTTGAGAGGGTTCACTATACCGACCCGTATGGTGGCACACGTGGCAACTCGGTCCGTTTCAACGCGCTTGCACCTCGTGACAATAAGATGCAGGTTGCCGGGGTGGAGAATCTCTTTTGTGGTGGTGAAAAGGCTGGCCCCTTCGTCGGCTGCACGGAGGCGATTTGTACCGGAACACTGGGTGGGTTCAACGCCGCACGGTTTGCTTTGGGGCAGCCGCTGCTTGAGCTGCCAACCAGTACAGCTGTTGGAGATATCATACAGTATGTTAATCAACGCATTCAGTTCGGAACTGGCCTGTATGAACGCTACACCTTTTCTGGGTCGGTCTACCTCAACCGCATGAAAGACAAGGGCCTTTACACATGCGACCACAGCGCCATTCGCGAGCGGGTGAGGGAAGCTGGAGTGGAAGGCGTGTTCCGATAGAGAACGCCCTGCATCTCTCATTCTTCTGGAACTTGCATGACGTAGGACTAAAGGATTGAGGTTTGCATAGGTCTACCATAGGGAAATCATGCAAGTTCCTGCGATCGCTTAGGGTACGGCAGATCTGGCTGCTGTGCCCTCTCATATTTGTTGGCATCGGGCGACTAGACTACCGTGGGATGAATGGGCCTCTGCTACTAGTTACCGCTACCCCGTCTGCGCATACAATGATGTGACCCAAAGACCTGGCCTCTCTCCACCACAAGGCGACCGCAGTTAAGGGTCAGGGCTTTGGACAGCATCAGTAATGTGAGGCGAGCTGTAGATGACAGAAATGAACAAGATTGCACTCATCTCTCCAGGCGATGACCCATTGCCGCCAGCCCCATGCTCTTCGGTGGATATCTATGTCTATCACCTCAGTCGTGAACTTTCCAGACAGGCATCGGTCCGAGTCTTCGCCCGCGGGGCTGGCGGCAGGGTGGTCCGGCGGGCTGGCATGCTCATTGAAGAGATCCCTGTTTCCGGTTCTGGCCCAGTTTATCTCAGGCGCGTGTTGAAGCGCTCGCGTAAGCGGCAGTATCATGCCATTCAGATTGAGAATCGGCCTCGCTACGTGGTCCCTCTACGCAAGCAGTTCCCATCGATCCCCATCATCCTCAATATGCATTCAGCTAACTTCCTAGCACCGAGATTGATACCGCGTTCGGAGGTGCTCAAGAGCTTCCGCGCCGCCAGCGCCGTCGTTGCCAACAGCGATTATGTGCGTCGACAGCTGGTTCGTCGCTATCCTCAGTTTGCGGCGAAGTATCATGCCATTCATCCCGGGGTCGACCTAACCTTGTTTCCATGTAAACAGTCCGTCCGAGGGCAAGCCATCCGCGGGGCCATGCGCAGACGCTATCGCGTCGGCCAAGACAAAACGGTGCTGTTATTGGTCGGTCGCTTCTTGCCCAGAAAAGGGATCCTGGTCTTGCTCAAAGCCCTTAGGCTGCTACGCAGCCAGCGCTCAGACTTCGAACTCTGGGTCGTGGGGGGAAGACCGACCGGAGCCAGCGGCTTTCATACCCAGATACGTGCCCTCTCACGCGGCCTTCCCGTGCGCTTCTTCCCCTTCGTATCATCACAACGGGTTCATCGTTTCTACCTAGCCTCTGACCTGCTCCTTTGTCCGTCCCAGCTGCCGGAGGCGTTTGGTATGGTCAACGTGGAGGCTGCGGCCAGTGGACTACCCGCCATGGGTAGCGATGCATGGGGGATAAGAGAGAGCATCGCGACGGGGCAAAGTGGTTGGCGGGTGCGCAACTATCGGAGCAGCCAGGCGTGGTGCAATGCGATCGCGGACTTTCTTGCCCGTCGGGATCAGTGGGATGAGATCGGCCGACAGGCACGAGCCTTAGCAGTGAAACGCTACTCCTGGAGTCGCGTCGCCACACAGTTCGCAGCTCTATATCGTTCCCTCTAGCTGCGCGTGTCCGCTGGGACGTTTCTCATGGTGGCTTAGAGAGTCCCATTAAGGGTCGTTGATACGACCCTTTTTTTGTGTGCCATTTCCATTTCACCCTTGGCTGGTTATACTTATAAAGAGGCATAAGAGAGTGTGGGGGTTGGTTACTTGGAGGAGAGGTTGCATAAGCTGCTGGCCAAGGCGGGGGTGGCCTCGCGCCGCCATGCCGAAGAGATGATTGCTGCGGGTCGTGTCATGGTCAACGGCGAGATCGTCACTGAGTTGGGCCGCAAGGCGGACCCGAGCAAAGACCGTATCACTGTCGATGGTCATGAATTACATACCGATCAGGAGCTGCGTCATATCCTGCTTTTCAAGCCAAGAGGATATGTGACAACGGCACGCGACCCGGAGGGTAGGCCGACAGTACTCGAACTAGTCATGGGAGAGCAGGCGCGGCTCTTTCCTGTGGGCAGGCTTGACATGGATACAGAAGGTTTGTTGCTGCTAACCAATGATGGTGAACTGGCCTACTACCTTACCCATCCCAGCCACGAGGTCAATAAAACCTATCTGGCTTTGGTGGACGGAGTTCCGACTAAGACCCGCCTAAGAAAGCTGGCACGGGGAATCGAGCTGGAAGATGGCATGACTGCACCAGCCAAGGTAAAGGCATTGGCCACCGACGGCGAGAGTACCTGGATCTCGATCACCATTCATGAGGGGCGGAACCGTCAGGTACGGCGCATGCTCGATGCGCTCGAGCTTCCAGTGAAGTACCTGAGGAGAAGTCAGTTGGCTTTTCTAACTCTCGATGGGCTACGACCAGGGGAGTATCGTTCACTGACCTCTGGCGAGGTGGAGCGCCTGCGCAAGCTAGTAGTGAGCAAGAACCAGTAGACAGAGGGGAAAAGGGAGGAGTGGGGAGATGGTGATCCTAAGGAATATAATGGAACTCGAAGTGCAAAACACCATCGACTATCTGGCGGGGCACCCCGAGCTGCTTGGCACGAGCGAGGGCGCCTGCTTCTGTCGACACTGTCGCATGGACGTCGCAGCCATTGCCTTAAACCGACTTCATCCTAGGTATGTGGTTACCAGCCAAGGCGAGGCCATGGCGAGAGCTGAACGCTTCCAGACTCAATGTGATGTGGATCTATTGAGCGCCGTAGTCACCGCCATCCATATTGTCCATGATGCCCCTCGACACTGCCTAGCGCATAGCTGTATGTAGTCGATCAGCGGGCAGTCGATCGGTCATCAGACGGGAGAGGCAGGCGATAGCCCACATGGGACTCAGAATAGAAGCAGCGTCATCCATGACTCGTTCTTTTGGAACTCGCGTGACGCAAAATCGGAGTTCCTAACACGACTAACATCGTGTCACCTAAGATCAAGGCTTGCATGCGTCTATTTTAATGAAGTCATGCAAGTTCCTGAGGAGGTCACCTTTGAAGACAGTTGCGGTAATCGGTGGCGGTGCCGCCGGCATGATGGCCGCCGGCCAAGCGGCGTTGGCTGGCGCCAAAGCCATCCTTTTCGAAAAGAACCAGCGTCTTGGCAAGAAATTGGTCATCACTGGCAAAGGGCGCTGTAATCTGACCAATGATGCTGACTTGCAGACTATAATCAAGAACATCCCAGGGAATGGGCAATTTCTGTACAGCGCCATCTCTCGCTTTAGCAGTGGCGATACGCAGGCGTTCTTCACCAGCCTCGGAGTGCCGTTGAAAGTAGAGCGGGGCAACCGGGTATTCCCTGCATCGGATCGGTCGTTTGATATCATTGACGCCTTTCGGCGGTTCCTTAACGACCAACGCGTAGAGCTGCGGCTAGGCTCTAGCATCGAGCAAGTTATGGTTCGAGATGGCAGCGTCAGTGGGGTAGTTGTGGATGGGCGTGAACTCCCAGTCGATGCGGTCGTCATTGCGACCGGTGGTGCGTCCTATCCTGTCACAGGCAGCACAGGCGACGGCTATCGATTCGCTAGCCAGCTGGGGCATCGCGTCGTTGAGCCCCGGCCCGCTCTTGTGCCTCTGGAGTGCAATGAGGAATGGCCGAAGACGCTGCAGGGGCTAGCACTAAAGAACGTAAACCTAACGCTCTTTCAAGACGGCAAAGAACTGGGCAGCGAGTTTGGTGAGATGCTCTTCACTCATTTCGGTATCACAGGTCCCATCGTGCTCAGTCTTAGCCGTCTGGTGACCCATCGTCACAGCGACAAGCCGATCGTAGCTTCGATCAACCTCAAGCCTGCCTTGAGCACAGAGCAGCTCGATAAGCGACTACAACGCGACTTCGCTGATAATATCCGCCGCCAGTTTAGGAACGCGCTTGATGAGTTGCTTCCTAAGCGGCTCATCCCGGTGGTTATCGAGCAATCCATGATCGAGCCGGAAAAACCAGTTCATCAGATTACGAAGGAAGAACGCGCTGACCTCATCCGTGCCCTGACCGAGCTCTCAATGACCATTCGTTCCACTCGCCCGCTGGCAGAGGCTATCGTGACCGCTGGTGGGGTGGATGTCAAAGAGATCAACCCCAAGACACTGGAGTCCAAGCTGGTTAAAGGGCTTCATTTCGCAGGTGAAGTCATGGATATCGATGGCTATACGGGAGGCTTCAACCTTCAGGCGGCATTTGCTACCGGCTTTGTGGCTGGCCGTAGCGCTGCCGAGTGAGCTACTTTTTCCCGTAGCACAGTTCGACTATGAGGACACGGTTCATATGGTGAGATGAAGGGACTTGGCCACTAAGGGGGCGATGAGATGGGCAGGCGGTATCGGCGGTGGGAACAGAGAGTCTTCGCACTGGCGCGACGCATGGACAGTTTGTTGATCAGGTTGGTAGTGGTCGCCGCTCTGGCGCTACTGGTGACGCAGATCGCGCTACGATCATCGCTCTTTCTCGCGGCCCTTAGTCGTGTGGATCATCTGGAGGGGGCAGGACAGCCTAACCTGTCCCAACTGGCCGCATGGGAACGTTTTCTGGTCGAGAAGACGGTCAGCAGCCCAGCGAGCACTCTCAGCGTGACACTGGAGTTGCTGCAACCGAAGCCCACGGCGAGGGTTAAGCTGCTGGTCAATGGCGAGATACGGGGCAATTTTGCCCAGACTAGGTTGACCTTCACCGTAGCTGACGGTGATCTAGTCGAGGTTGACACCATGGAGGAGAGGGATTCAGTCACAGTTCGAGTCAGTGGTACCTCATCAGGGCTCGAACAACCGATGGTCGGTCAGTATGTCCAGGCCATGCGTGAGATACGCCCGTTGGGCAGGGTTCAAACCAAGAGCAGCAGATAGAGCACTGATGGGTGCCGTATTCGATTGGCATCTCTGACCCTATCTGCTATACTTTGGGGTGGACCGGCCCTGCCGGGTGTATTTTTTTGCCCAAGAGGCAGACAAGCCGGGGAACGTGGCAAACTAGGAGTCCACTGTCTGGGAATCCCGCCTAGATGGCTCGCAGACTGACTCGATGAGGAGGTAGACTATGCTGCGTGGTGTGCGAGGGGCAATCACCGTCACCGCAGACGATCGCGAACTGATTTTGCAGGCTACCACCGAGCTGCTGATGAAGATGGTTGAGTTGAACCAGATATGCACCGAGGATATCGCCAGTGTGCTGCTCACTATGACCGATGACCTGCACAGCGTCTTCCCCGCAGTGGCGGCCCGCGCCATGGGGTGGACTGAAGTGCCGCTGACCTGTGCCAGAGAGCTAGCGATTGAGGGTGCTCTATGTCGCTGCATTCGCGTCTTACTGCACTGGAATACCGAGCGATCCCAAAAGGAGATCAGTCACGTCTACCTGCGTGATGCGATGAGGTTGAGGCCGGACCTGACGGGTGGGCCGAGATGAGCTGGCAACTGATAGGCAAACAGAAGCAGGAGCCAACCAAAGCGGTACCAGTTGGCGATATTTTGATCGGCGGTACGGAAGTGATCGTGGCTGCTGGACCGTGCGCTGTGGAGAGCGAAGCACAGATCATGAAGACCGCGCAGGCCGTGCGCGCCATGGGGGCCCGCTTGCTACGCGGTGGCGCCTACAAGCCGCGCAGCTCTCCATACTCTTTTCAGGGCCTGGCCGAGGATGGTCTTAAGCTGCTTCAGCAGGCGAAGGCGATGACCGGGCTGGCCGTCGTGACCGAGGTCATGGACCCGAGGGATGTCGAGCTGGTGGCGGGCTACGCCGATCTTTTGCAGGTCGGATCACGGAGTATGCAGAATTTCCCTCTGTTAAGAGAGCTAGGGCGGTGCCAGATGCCTATTCTGCTCAAACGGGGGCTTTCGGCCACCATCGAGGAGTGGCTGCTGGCTGCCGAGCATGTCATGGCGCAGGGCAATGACCGTATCATCCTCTGTGAACGGGGGATTAGGACATTTGAGACCATGACGCGCAATACATTGGATCTGGCGGCGGTGAGCATGGTCAAACAGATCAGCCACTTGCCCATAATCGTTGACCCCAGTCATGCCACTGGCCGGTGGCGACTGGTGCAGCCCATGGCTCGGGCGGCTATCGCAGCTGGGGCAGATGGCCTGATGATCGAGGTCCACCCCGATCCTGATCGAGCCTTAAGCGATGGGCCACAGTCTTTGACACTGGAAAGCTTCCATAGCCTGATGATGGACCTCGGGCCGATCGTTGAGGCAGTGGGGAGATGCTTAGGTCCGACACAGAAAGAGTGAGAGAATATGCGGGAAGACAAGAAGGAGATCCACAAGACAACTGCGAATAAGGACGAGGATTGCTCTGGGCTGGCCATCGCCATCGATGGCCCTGCGGGTGCCGGTAAGAGCACGATTGCGCGCCTATTGGCGGATCGATTGGACTTCTGCCATATCGATACGGGTGCCATGTACCGCGCCGTGACATTGGCTGCTCTGCGGGGCGGGTTGGACCTAGACGATGAACAACAGGTGGCGCACTTGGCTGACCAACTGCAGTTGGCAGTGGAACCGGGCCTTGACACCATGCGTGTCATCCTCAATGGCGAGGACATCACAGAAGCGATCCGCGACCCAGCTGTTTCGGCTAACGTGTCGAGGATTGCCAGACTCAGCAGCATTCGTCAGCATCTAGTTCAATGGCAGCGGCATTTGGCACGAACACAGTGTGTCGTCATGGATGGTCGTGACATCGGAACTCATGTCCTACCCGATGCCCCGCTCAAGATTTTTCTTACTGCCTCGCTGTCCGAACGTGCGCGTCGACGTGTCGGAGAACTCTCAGCGAAGGGGCTAGATGTTACTGAGACTGAGGTGCAAGCCGAGATTAGCAGACGAGACAGTATCGACAGCCAGAGAGAGGTCTCTCCTCTGGTTAAGGCGCCCGATGCAGTGGAGATCGATAGCAGTAGTCTGGGTGTTGAGGAAGTCTTGGCGAGCATTTTAGAGATAGCCAGGACACGGGGGATCAAGAGGCCGACGGGGGAATGATCGATGCGGCTGTATGCGTTTTTGATGGTGATCATCAGGGGGTTAGTCTGGATCCTTTGGCGTCCCCACTACGATGGAGTGGAGAATTTGCCCAAGTCGGGTGCTGTGGTGTTCTGCGGTAACCATATTCACTGGGCAGATCCCGTCTTGATGGCTTGCGCCAGTCGCCGTCAACTCCATTTCATGGCCAAACAGGAGCTTTTTGCTCTCCCTATTCTAAAATGGCTTTTGCCCCATGTTGGCATGTTTCCCGTCAAACGAGGTAGGGTTGATACTGGTGCCATTAGAACAGCACTGTCCTACCTTGGCAGAGGGGAAGTATTGGGCATCTTCCCGGAAGGAACACGATCGAAGACTGGCGCATTGCTGGAGTTCCTCAACGGGGCGGCATATTTTGCAGTCAAGAGCGGTGCCGTGATCGTTCCCGTAGCGATCTCTGGCTCATATCGACTGTTCTCACGCATGCGCGTGCGAGTAGGGAACCCCATTGACGTGGTACCATACAGTAAGGAAGCAAGAGGTTCTGCGCACCTGGATGAACTCAGTCATCATCTGATGCAGGAGATAGCCAAGCTGAGGGGGAATGAATAGTGCCTGTCGTTCTTGCTCGGCATATGGGGTTCTGTGGTGGTGTCAGGCGGGCCATCGCGTTAGCAGAAGAAGAGTTGCAGCATGGCCGCTCATTGGTTGCCCTAGGCCCATTGGTGCATAACCAACAACAGATGGACGAATTACAGCGCAAAGGGCTCATACTAGCCACCGAACCTAACGAGATCCAGGATCGCCCTACCCTTATACGTTCTCATGGCATCGGTCCTGTGCAATTGCAGGCGATCAACGATGCGACCGCGCAGGTCATCAACGCTACGTGCCCTTCAGTACAGCGTATCTTCGACCTTGCCAAGCGCCTTGCCAGCGAGAGTTACCACGTGGTGATTGTTGGGGAGAAGGGACATCCTGAGGTCGAGGCGGCACGTGAGTGGGCGGGTGAGGCCGGACAGATAGTGGAATCCCCGGAAGAGGCTGATACCCTACCAACCTTCAGCCGCTTAGCCGTGCTCGCCCAATCAACCCTAGAAGAGGCGCGTTTTGAGGCTGTTCTCGAACGCTTGCGCCCAAAGGCGCAGGAGCTGCGAGTGGAGAAGACTATCTGCACCGCAACCCAACTTCGTCAAGAGGCAGCCGTTGAGCTAGCAGGTCAAGTTGACCTCATGCTGGTCATCGGCGGCCGGCACAGCGCCAACACGAGACACCTGTATGAGCTATGTCACCGGGTCAATCCAAACACCCATCAGATCGAACGGGCTGCTGAGTTGCGTTCGGAGTGGATTAGCCCCGGGATGAACATAGGGGTCACCGCCGGAGCTTCTACTCCGGAGTGGATTATAAAGGAGGTAGAACAGATCGTGTCTGAATTGGAAAAGAGACCGGAAGAGCAAGTTCAAGTAGATTCGCAGCATGAGGAGCAAGCTCCTGAGAGCGCTGAAGAGCGCATGCCTGAAGATGCATATCTTCCCCGCAAGATCAGCCAGGGGGATGTAGTTAAAGCCACAGTGGTAAGCATCGGTGATGACGGTATCATGATTGATGTTGGCTGGAAATCTGAGGGCTTTGTCCCCCGTAAGGAGTTGGCGGTTGATCAAAGTCGCCAGCCATCTGAGCTGGTCAAAATCGGGGATGAGATCGAGGTAACCGTGATCCGTTCGGAAGACAAGGAAGGGAATATCACCTTTTCCAAGCGCCGTGCTGATCAGCTCAAGAACTGGGACAGTATTGCCGAAGCCAAAGACAACAATCAGACGCTCTCAGGCCATGTGACTGAGGCTGTCAAAGGTGGCCTGGTAGTTGATATTGGTATTCGGGCCTTTTTGCCAGCTTCCATGGTGGATCGTCGCTTTGTCAACGATCTAAGCGCCTTCGTAGGACAGGAGATTAAGGTTCGCGTGGTCGAGATGGAGAAGGAACGCCGGAATGTAATCGTCTCTCGCAAGGCTGTCGTTGAAGAAGAATATGCCAAGGCCAAAGACGCTCTTTGGGAAACGATCCAGGAGGGTGAGATGCGCCATGGTGTGGTGCGGCGCTTGGCCGACTTTGGCGCCTTCGTTGATATTGGAGGCGTTGACGGCCTTCTGCACATCTCCGATATCTCCTATAGCCGTATCAAACACCCCAGCGAGATGGTTAACGTTGGCGACGAGCTTGACGTGATGGTTCTAAAGCTGGACCGTGAACGCGGTCGCATCTCGCTCGGCCTCAAACAGACCCAGCCTGAGCCATGGCAAGCCGCGGCAGCTGAGCTCCAGGCCGGCGATGTCGTCGAAGGCAAAGTGGTCCGGATCACGCCCTGGGGCGCCTTTATCAACATCAAACCCGGGTTAGACGGCCTTGTTCACATCTCCGAGCTGGCTAATCGTCATGTAGCCAAGGTTGAGGATGTTGTCAACGTTGGCGAAACCGTGCAGGCCAAGGTTCTGGACGTTGATATCGAGAGGAAGAGGCTCAGTCTCTCGTTGCGCGCCCTGATCGCAGATCAGGAGAGCGCCGAGACGCAGCACTACCTCGACCAACAGGATCAGGAGCAAGAAAGCCAAGACCAAGAGTAGGGGGCAGAGGCCGTGAATGAGCAGCGGGTTCATCGGAAGGTTGATCACCTGCGGCACGCAGTAAACTCTCATGCGAGCGTAAGTCATCAGGCGGATCACCTCTTCTGGGACCTGACACTCATTCATCAGGCGCTAAGCTGCTACGATTGGGATGAGATCGATCTGACCGGCCGTCTCTTTGATAGGGACTGGCCGGTCCCAATCTATATCAACGCCATCACTGGCGGCGCACCCCAAGCTCTGGAGGTCAACCGCGTGTTGGCACAGGCGGCCCGGGAGTATGGCATCCCCATGGCTGTAGGTTCTCAGACGGCTGGTCTCAGCGATCCGGCCCTGATCGAGACCTACAGCGTGGTGCGCAGAATGAACCCCCATGGCATTATCTGGGCCAACCTCGGCGCTTATGCCACTGTGACCATGGCTAAGCAGGCAGTGGATATGCTTCAGGCCGATGCCCTGCAGATTCACCTCAATACGCCACAGGAGCTGGCCATGTCCGAAGGTGATCGCCACTTTCGTGGCGCATACGAGCGGATTGGTGAGATTGCCGCTGTGGTCGGGGTTCCGGTGATCATCAAAGAAGTGGGCTTTGGCCTATCCTTTGAAACGGTCGCGCGATTGGGTGAGCTGCCGGTGGCGGCGTACGATGTTGGTGGACGCGGCGGCACCAATTTTGTGGCCATTGAGCAGAGCCGGACGCAGCAGCATGGATCGCTCATCCAGTGGGGTATTCCCACCGCGGTCAGTCTCGTCGAGACCTTGGCAGCCTGCCGCGGGACCAAGCCTGTGCTTGCCTCGGGCGGCATCGACGATGGCCTGGTGGCTGCCAAAGCACTAGCACTGGGAGCCAGTGCGGTCGGCTTGGCTGGGGTGCTCCTGAGGGCTCTAGCACACGGTGGGGCGGATGAGCTCCTAAGCACTCTCGATAGAATTATCCACGAGTTGAGAGCAGCCATGCTCTTGACCAACTCGCGCACGCTGCAAGCGCTGCGCCAGGCGCCTCTGATCATGCGCGGCGAGCTACTGGGTTGGCTGACCCAACGGGGAATAGATCTGAGCCACTATGCCGAGCGTGGAAGCGTTCATGACCGACCACATATCTAGCATTCAGAACAAGTACAGCCCTGCGAGTACGTGATGGTACTCGCAGGGCTGTTGCGCGTTTCAGCTTCGCGTTAGGCTCTCAGTGACGATTTCGTCCAGATCAAGGTAGTCCCTTATCTCGACTAACGCACGATACAGCGCATCTTCTGCTTCTGGGGTGTGCTTCTCCCACCACAGTCCCGTGACTAACAGTTGCCTTCGCTCCCGCGACGCTTTGAGCTCAATTCGCCCAACCATCTCATCACCATACAGGATGGGAAGAACATAATAGCCATAGCGACGTTTGGCGGCAGGCACATAGACTTCCCAGCGATAGTCAAACTGAAAGATATCCGCGACTGCATCCCTGTCCCAAAGGAGATTGTCTAGTGGCGGGACCAGTACGGCAAGATCGGTTTTGGGGATGTGGGCTGGCCCCAGGAGGTTATCGACCTGTGTATGATGGCAGTAGTAGCGACGCTTGACACCTTCGATAGCGACCTCAACCGCTCTACCCGTGGCAACGAAATCAGCCAAAAGGGCCTTTTTCTCTACCTTGGGAGCGTCGAACCATCCGAAGCGAAAGAGACTGGTCTGACTTAGCCCGTAGCAGCGCAAGAACTTGTCCAACATGAACGCCTGCCATTCGTCACGCGTTACCTGGCGATCGAGGTATTGAGCGGGGACTACATGCTCGGGCAGGTCGTATCGTCGCTGGACACCTTCGCGGCCGGCGATCATCAGCTTCCCGGTCAGATGAAGATAGTCCAGTGCATGTTTTTCGATCTTGGTGCCAGCCTCGTCGTCTGGGTCCCACCAACCACTAATCCTCTCGCCGGCTTCAAAGTCACGGGACGAGGTTGGGCCCTGGGTAGTGATCCTGTCAAGGACCCGATCGGCGGCTCGACGCACCTCTGGACGAGCTTCAATACGTTGCTCGGCCCTGTCCATTCCAAACCGGAAATATGGGTATTCTGCCATGGGAAGAATGCAGAGGGCATTGCAGTAATACTCGAATGCCTCACGGCATTCGTAGAGGGACGTATCAAGCATCCTGGGCCGGTAACCTTGAACGCGGCAGAAGAGGGCATGATGGTGGTTGCGCTCGAAGGCAAGGACGGGATCGATCTGAACCGCTCCAAGATGAAGCCCGAAGTCGAAGGGCATGCCAACATGGC
>CAZINL010000063.1:0-15781 GCA_964540595.1 uncultured Clostridia bacterium | reverse complement strand
AAGGTCAAGCTGGATTCCAACAAGATCACGCTGGCAATATTCAGCGTAGCCATGACGATGATAGGAGCCATGGAGTTCGGCAGTATGTGCTTAAGGATGATGCGGCGATCATCGCAGCCTAATACCGTCGCCGCCTCCACATAATCAGAGCGTTTCAGTTGGAGAACCTTGGCGCGCACCTGTCGAGCATACCCATTCCATGAGGTCAGTCCGATGACAATCATCAGATTGTTGAGGTTCGGTCCCAGCACGGAGACCACTGCGATGACCAGTAGGAACTGGGGAATGGTGACAAAGATCTCCGCCACGCGCATGATGGCGTGGTCAATCCAGCCACCGTAGTAGCCTGCCAGCGCACCAAGTATCACGCCGATGACCAGCGAGATACTACCCGCGATGAAGCCCACTGATAGCGAGACGCGGGATCCCCAGATGACCCGGCTCAAAATATCGCGTCCGAGGTGGTCTTGCCCCAAAATATGACCGGCGCTCGGCCCTTTGAGCCTATCGATGGGATTTACCTGGTCTGGGTCGTACGGCGACAAGACCGGGGCCAAGATAGCCATGGCAAATAGCAGCAAGACCACGATCATCCCGCCCAGCGCCAGTTTGTGGCGACGAAAGCGCAGCCATACTGCTTTGAACCCCATGCCCGATGACGGACTGGCCTGAAGCTCCATTTCCAACGTTTGAACCTGTTCCTGGTTCAATTCTCTCGCGGCAGCCACAGTCTCACCCCCTAGTAGTAACGGATACGTGGGTCGATGACGCAGTAGAGCACATCAACCGCGAGGTTAGCCACCAATACGGCACCGGAAGTCAGAAGAATGATAGCCTGAACGACGAAGAAGTCACGGCTGGAGAGCGAGTTCACCAACAGCCTACCGATCCCCGGCCAAGCAAAGATGACCTCCACAACCACCGATCCCGCCACCAGGTAGGCGATCCAATACGCCAGAATGGTGGCGATGGGAATCATAGCGTTGCGTAGGGCGTGACGGTAGATAACAACGCGGTCCGCCAGACCTTTGGCCCGAGCGGTGCGAACATAGTCTTCATTAAGAACCTCAAGCATCGAGCCGCGGATCATACGCATTAACCCTGTTGCCCAGCCGGTACCAAGCACAAATGCTGGGAGCAGATAGTGCCTCCACGTCTCACTCCCGGAGGTTGGCCATCCAAAACGGGTAGAGAAGAATGAGATCAGCATGAGCGAGAGCCAAAACGATGGCATGGATTGCCCCAGGAGGGCAAAGAAGGTGCTGATGTAGTCAAAGGCGGAATACTTCTTCACCGCGGAGATGATACCGACAGGAAAGGCGATCCCCAAACCAATGAATGTGGCCACCAGGTTGAGGTTGACGGTCTGTGGTAGACGCGATCCGATCAACTCAACGACCGACATGCGATTAACAAACGAGGTACCGAAGTCGCCAGTTAGCGCTTTGCCAAGCCAGCGGAAGTACTGTAGATAGACAGGCTGATCAAAGCCCCAATCATGACGAATCTGTGCAACCACCTGGGCGTCGACCTCCCGTCCGGCGATGATGCTGACGGGGTCGCCCGGTGCCAGGTGCATCAAGGAGAAAACAATGACCGTGATCCCAAACATCGTGACGAGAGCCAGTAGGACGCGCTCGATGATGAACCTTTTCACTATAAACCCCCTCTCGGGTTGCTGGTGCCCTGCCTCTTATGGCATTGACCCCATCTGTTTCTCTTCTTAGTTAGGTTCTTAGTCAAAGGGAGCGCGCAGCCTTCTGTGGAAGGCTGCGCGTCCATACTGTCCAAAGTGGATCACTACTTAACGCGAGTAACGCGGTTCAGATAGGTGAGCTGACCATACGGTTCAGCGGTCATGCCGGTAAAGTTCTTGCTTAGAGCGTTGTTGGAGTAGGGGAAGTAGAGGAAGAGCATCGGTAGATCCTTAGCAAGGTACTCCTGCAATTGGCTGTAGATCACTTGACGCTTGGCCGGATCGTTCTCCTTGGTACCAGCCACGATCAGCTTATCGGCTTCACTGTTGCTGTAACGGAAGTCGTTCAGCCCACCAGTGCTGTGCAGGTAACGGGTTTGATCCGGATCCACACCAGGACCCATCGAGCCGACCATTGCCTGGTATTCCTTGTGAGGCAGTTCGCCAGCGATGACTTTGTCCATGATGTCATACATGGCGCCGCGCTCCATGGTCTTGATCTGCATATCAACGCCGATATCCTTGAACCATTGTTGCAGCAGCAGTGCAATCTGCTTGAAAGTCTCGCTGGAAGAATCAACCATGGTGGTGAACTGGACGCGCTCACCCTTTGGGTTGAGATAGAAGCCGTCGGCGCCCTTCTTATAGCCGGCTTTCTCGAGAGTATCCTTGGCCTTGGCCACGTCGAACGGATAGAGCTCCTTGACATTCTTATCGTAGAAGCTATGAGAAGGGGCATAGGGAGTGATGGCTTTGACACCCTGACCCTTGAGCACGTTGTCGATAATGACATTCTTGTTGGTCGCGTAAGTCAGAGCCTGACGAAGAGCGGGATCCTTGAAGACTTCATATTGGTTGTTCCAAGCCAGGTAGGCGTAACGAAGCTGTGGGAAAGAGTAGACCGTATACTTGTTGGTCTCTTTCTTGATCCGCTCAACATCGTCAGGCGCGATGCCTGCCAGGTAGTCAACTTCACCGTTCTCGAAAGCCATAAGACGAACCGAGGCTTCAGGGATCGGACGGAAGACCACTTCATCGAGCTGCGGCTTGACACCCCAGTATTCTTTGTTGGCAGCGAGCGTTAGGCGAGTTTCGGGAACCCATTCTTTGAACGCCCAGGCGCCTGTTCCGATCGGTTCTTTGTTGTAGCCTTGGTAGTTGTTCTTATCGAAGCCCTTCTTTTCCACATAGGTTTTGGAGATAATGCCCATGGTCATGCGGCTGAGGAAGGGAGCGTAGACGTCCTTTAACTGAAAGACGACGGTCTGTGCATCGGGAGTCTCGATCTTCTCGATGCTGCTGTAGTTGTTGCGAGCGTTGGACTTCACCTTGGGGTCGAGGATCTGATCGTAGGTAAACTTGACGTCAGCGGAGGTAAATGGCGATCCATCATGGAACTTCACGTCCTTGCGTAGGGTGAAGGTCCAGGTCTTGCCATCAGCGCTGGTCTTCCACTCAGTGGCTAGAGCCGGTACGATCTTGTTGTTGCCCTCGAGGGCAACAAGGCCGTCGTGGATTAGGGCGTGTACCTCACCAGACGGTGCATCAGTGGACAGGAAGGGGACTAGCTGTAGGATGTCGGCCGCGGCACCAATGGTCAGCTTGCCACCGGTCTTGGGGGCAGGGTTGGTTGTGCCTCCTGGTGCTGGCGTGGAGTTGCAGGCGGTTAGGAACATGGTCACAGTGAGGAGCAACACCAGGGCTTTGATGGACCACTTTTTCATTCGACGACGCCTCCTCGGGTGCGATAAGATGAGGTCAACGAACATTCGTGAGCGTTTTCTATTCATCGACCGGATGGTTAATAATATACCTTACCGCACATGTTTATGCAATACATGTGCAAGAAAATTCTTCGGGGAATTCAACTATCTATGCCCATAATAGCTGTTAAAGCCGCCACCCTCAAGGTTGTGTTGTTGGTTGTGCCTTCTATGTTGCCAATCTGGTCGTTTATGCAGACCATGGTCATCCAGGCCCGGCCGATGTCGAATATGAGTATGGTCCTGTGGTACAACAAAGAGAAACGACCGAGACGATCTCGGCCGCTTCCTATCTTGGTCGTTTTTCTAGCGCGAATAGATCTTCCATGCGTTCACTAAGGAGCTTGTGGGCGTCGGCAATCGCCTGATTGTAGACTTGGGGTGCGATCTTGTCCAAGACAAACTGCAGAAACAATGTAGCCTGAAAGTCACTGATATCTTCGTCACGCTGGTCAAGGAAGAAAGCCTTGATCTCTTCGAGAGCGCTCCGCCTAGTATCTGGTGATAGCTCGATCTCGTTCATGGTCGACCTCCTGGGGTATGAACAGATTGCCGATCAGCAATTGGATCTGATCTGGTGCGCGGCGGTGCAGTTCGGGGTAGGAAAAGGCAACGATAACCTCTGTGTTATCATCAGGACTAGGATCTGCAAGATGGTAACTGATCAAGACGCCCTCTCGTCCACCTACAGTCACTCGCTGCCGATCGTGTCCGACCAGGGTAGTCCACTGCCTAGGATCACAGGGCGAACTAATCATCGGAATGCGTAGACGGGTAAGGCCTTCCTGAATCTCACTTGCGGTGATATATGCCATCTGACGACATCCTTTCCTTCAGCCTAGACGATCAGACTGGTTCTCACTCTGTTCTTTGCATGGAACTATTCACCAGCAGTCAACTCAACTCCTGCTCGCATAGAATATGAAGAGAGTCAGGCAATCGTGCCTGGCTCTCTTCATGCTTCCCACTAGGCTTTTGGGTTTCGAACCACCTGACCGGCATAAACGGGGTGATAGCTGCCCTTTTCAACGGTGAGCTGCCCGTTCACCATGACGTATTCAATCCCTGCCGGATACTCATTGGGCGATGCGATACTGGCGCAATCTTCGACTGTCTTGGGATCGAAGATAGTGATATCGGCCCAGGCGCCGGGGCGAAGAACGCCACGGTCGGTAAGGTTTAGGCGCCTGGCGGGAGCGCCAGTCATCTTGTAGATCGCCTGTTCTATGGTCAGGAGCTTCTGCTCGCGGACGTAGTGCTGCAGGATGTAGGGGTAGGTCCCATAATTACGCGCATGGGCCTCCAAGGGCTGCAAATTCTTGTCATCCACTGAGAAGCTGTCAGTGCCGACCATGGCATAGGGGTGGGCGAGGATAGCCTCGATATCCGCGTCGCCCATGATACCCGAGGTCTTGACCTCGCCATCGTTGTCCAGATAGAGCTTGATCCAGGCATCGATGGCATCGATGCCCAGAGTCCTAGCGGCTTCGTTCAGATCCAGGCCCTCCAGCTGCTTGGTGGTCTTGCACCAGATGATACCAGTCTGACCCAATGAGCGGCAGCGCACCGCGTTCTCACGGGCAAAATCGGCATACCAGGCACGCAGCCTCTGGTGGGTTTCTGCATTACGTAAGCGCTCTAGAGTTGCCGCTACACCGTCACTGGTCAGCCAGCTTGGGAATAGACCACCAATAGCAGTCACCTGGGTGTAACGGTAGGGGTAGAGGTCGGAGAGGATGTCGATCCCTTCCGCGCGGGCGTCTTCCATTAACTTAAGCGTGTCATGTCCACGGCCCCAATTTGCCTTGCCGCAGATTTTCTGGTGAGAGAGCTGTAGCCGTGCGCCAGTTTGTCGACCGACATCAATTAGCTCCTCGATGGATGGGATGATGTCGACATCCTGGTTGTAGATATGGGAGGCATAGAGACCGTCATACTGGACGATCGGGCGGGTGACTTCGACGACCTCTTCATGCTTGGCCAGGGAACCGGGCATGTAGCGCCGTCCGGTGGAAAAGCCGAAGGCACCATCTTGCATCCCCTGATCCACCATCGCCTGCATCTGAGCCGTCTCTTCAGCTGTAGGTTTCCGATCAGCAGTTCCCATGACGCTTCCTCGAACCGTACCCTGACCGATCAGGCAGCCGAAATTGATCGCGATCCCCTTAGCCTCCAAGCGGCGGAAGAAGTCATCCATGCTCAGCCAGTCGGCCTCAGGGATGTGCCTGCGCAGCTGTTCCAGCCCGGCAGGGGAGAGCGGAGCCATGGAGCTCCCACATTGGCCGCCCAGCACGAACGTGATGCCCTGTCGCACCGAGCTCTCGGCCTTTGGGTTTGCCAGCAGCGAGCGATCCGAGTGGGAGTGAATGTCGATGAAGCCAGGCGAGACCACTAGCCCAGTGGCGTCGATCACACGGACGGCCTCCGCGTCGATACACGCGGCCATGGCCGCGACACGGCCGTCCTTTACGGCCAGATCCATCTTTAGTCCTGGATGCCCGGTGCCATCGACCACAAACCCGTTCTTGATCAGTAAATCGTACATAACGTTTGCCTCCAAATTCGCAACAATGATGACTATTTCGACAAACGTCAACGCGCCTCCTTCAGATCGTATCATGATCAGTGAGATATATGTTATCCACACTACCTTGACAGACATAGTAATGTGTGAGATCATACGGCTTGGGGGTGGCAAAGTATGGAACATAACATCTCATCAGACTTGATTCGAGGTCACACCGATACCATCGTCCTCAAGCTTCTGAGCGAAGGCGATATGTATGGCTACCAGATTTATAAAACCATTATCGATCGCAGCCAAGGCCTATATGAGTTGAAAGAGGCGACCCTTTACTCTAGCTTTCGGCGTCTGGAGCAGCAGGAGATGATCATCTCCTATTGGGGCGATGAGTCCCAGGGTGGCCGCCGCAAGTACTATCGGATCACGAATGAGGGTCGCAAGACCTACTATCGAAATAAGGTCGATTGGGAGTTCGCCAAAACGATCATCGATATGTTGATCTAGGGGGGAGAACGATGCAGGGAAAGCTACGCAGCTACATTGAGGAGCTCCTGGTAGGAGTAGAAGAGAGCGAGGAGCTTCAGGAGTTCAAGTATGAGCTGGTGATGAACCTTTGCGACAAGATCAACGACTTACTAGTGGATGGTCTCACAGAGGATGAAGCGTTTCGTGAAGCGGTGGCGACTTTGGGTGACCTAAGGGCGGTCTTTGCTGAGCGTCAGGGATATGAGGTGAATGCGGCAGTTGCTCATGGTGGTGTACCGTGTGCCGATTCTCTCGCACCGTTCGCTCAGCATATCAGTGAGCCAAAAGGCGAACTCCTGCGGAGTAAGAGGCGCGGCAAAGACTACACCGGAGCGTTAGTAATCTTCTCAGTGGCTATGTATCTGATTGTGGGTCTGATGGGAGTGGCCGGAGGCTTCAGGATCTGGTGGGTGCTTCCCATTGCTGCCGTGGGCCTGGGTCAGCTGCTGGAAAAGGAGTATCCGGGCGCGATCTTGATGATCACTCTGGCGCTCAGCTGTCTCTTGGTGATGCTCAAGGTCCTGTCCAACTGGTGGTGGGTGTTAGCGCTCCTGACAGTGGCAACAGGCGTGATCGTCCTGATTGAAGACTGACTGGCGCAGGAAAGGTGGAGGGGCTAGAAGTGAGCGAAGCCAGGACCAGCAGTCGTGCGGTTCTATCTCGATTGCTGGGGTTCATCCGACCGTATTCACGACAGGCGATGGTCATCACGCTGATGATCGTCGGGCAGTTGGCGAGTCAGCTCGGCATCAGTTGGTACTTAGGCCGAGCGGTTGACGCCGGTGTCAATGGCGACCTCACCACGTTTGGCCGAGTGATGATGCTGCTCGTGGCGGTGGCGGTGGCAGCGGAGATCACCTTCTACATTCGCTACCGCACCGCTCATAGCCTAGGCGAACTGGCGAGCTTTGACATCCGCCGCGCTGCTGTCGAACGTCTCAGCCATGCCACGGTCGCGGCGATGGAGCAGAGGCACAGCGGCGACTACGTCTCCCGCCTCAGCAGCGATATGACCCTTATCCGCAACATGCTGTCCGTTGATCTAGTCTTGGCGTTCAGGGCCAGCATCTCATTCGCCGTTACCTTGATCGTCATGCTCCGCATGTCATGGAAGGTTACGCTCCTGTCCATGAGCGTGGGGCCAGTGATCTCGGTGGTTGCATCCTATCTCGCCGGTCCCATGCGCCAGCATACCGACGCGGTGCAGCAGCATAGCGCTGAGGTGAACAGCCTTGCCCAGGATGCTGCGGGAGGCATCGTCATCACCAAGGCGTTCGGCTTACGCGATCATCTGGCGAGAAGGTTTGGTACAGCCTCAGGACGAGTGGCCGATTCCGGGGTTGACTTGGCGACTAGCCAGGGAGTCATGAATGGAACCATAGGGGTCCTGTCGATACTACCCTTCTTTATCCTTTTTGGTGTCGGTGGCTATGAGGCGGTCAACGGTCGACTGACCCTAGGCAATCTGCTCACGATCCTGAATATGATGAACAACCTGACTTGGCCCCTGCAGAGCATGGGCCAGTATCTGGCGAAGATCAAAGCCGCTCTTGGTGCCAGCACGCGAGTATTCGAGATCTTGGATATGCCTATCGAGCGGAGAGACGGGCAGGAACTGCGTATAGATGAGACAGCGCCGTATGCCCTCGAGCTCCAGGATGTGTGTTTTGGCTACGCTGACGGGCATCTGGTCTTTGACCACCTCAATCTAAGTGTTCGTCGCGGTGAGACTGTCGCAATCGTTGGTCCAAGCGGGACAGGCAAGAGCACCTTACTGTCGCTCCTCTTGGGACTGCGCCCGCCACGGTCTGGAAGCATCCATATGTATGGCAGACCGCTGTCTGAACTCTCACTCAGCTCAGCGCGCCGTCTTATCGCTTACGTGCCCCAAGATTCAAGTCTGTTCCCTCTATCTGTGGCGGGGAATATCGCCTATGGGCGTGACGGTGTGGCCAGCTGCGACGAACTGCGTGAGGCTGCACACAAGGCCTTCGCTGATGAGTTCATCTCGGCGTTGCCCCAGGGCTACAATACGCTCTTAGGTGAACAAGGTGTTGGGCTGTCTGGTGGTCAAAGACAACGCATCTCGCTGGCACGAGCTGTCCTAAAGGATGTGCCCATTCTCCTCCTCGATGAGGCGACATCGGCACTCGATACCGAGTCCGAGGCGCGAGTCCAAGCAGCCATTGAGGTGCTGCGCCAGGGGCGTACCACGATCATCGTCGCACATCGCTTGTCGACCATTCAGTCGGCAGACCGGATCATCGTCATCGATCGGGGCAAGGTTGTGGAGGATGGTCGCCACGATGATCTCGTGAATGCCGGAGGCCTCTATGCCTCTCTATACCGTGAACAGTTGCCTGGGTTAGGTGCTGCGGCGGCAGCCGCCGGACGATAGGGAGGGCTATCACCATGCATGCGAAAAGAGAACCACTGTGGCGTCTCTATGGCTATCTTGGCAGGCGCTGGCCAGGCTATGTGCTCGGTGCGCTGCTGCAGATTGTCTTCGAAGGAACCGCGCAACTGATCCTGGCTTGGATGCTCGCCGGGCTCACGAATGCTACCGTCCATCGGCAACTCCCCTCACTGATCAATGTGTTGGGGCTCAGTCTACTCGGACTCGTGGTCATCTCTGCCACTGTACCTGTGGCAGCGCGCTTGCGCAGCAGGGCAGTGGAGGCGGCCACCAGCGAGATGAGGCAGGATCTCTTCGACCATGTCCAAGAGCTCCCCATATCGTATTTCGAGAGCGTCCATTCCGGAGATGTCGTCTCACGGCTAACCAATGACATCACTGCAGCCAAGGACGCTTTGGGGGACGCCCTGGTGCAGTTTCTCGGTGCCATCGTCTCAGGGGTTTTGTGTGCGGTGGCTATGTGGCGGATTAGCTGGAAGTTCACTGCCTTGGCGCTTATCCTGGGAATGCTGCCGCTGTGGTACAACCGCATGACCGCGCCAGGACTGCAAAGGGTCAACTCCCGTTCCCAGGCGAGCCTGGCCGACCTGAATAGCCGGCTGAAGGATCTGCTAGTAGGTTTCTCTGTAATCAAGGCCTTCTTGCTGGAGAGCCGTATGGTAGGTGCGTATGATAAGGCAAACGAAGAGGCTAGGGAGAGTGGTATGGAGCGGGTCCGGCGGCAGAGCACGACCGTTGCCGCCAACGATCTTTTTGGGACGCTGAACTTCTTGTCGCTGTTGGTACTCGGAAGTTATCTCATGGCCAAGGGTGAAGTCAGCCCCGGATCTACGGTAGCGGCGGTCCAACTGCTGAACGGTCTAGCCCAACCCTTCTCTACTTTGGGAGACCTGTGGGTAAAACTACAGACTGCAAGAGCCGGAGTGGTGCGCGTATTTGAGGTCCTTGACCGACCGAGCGAACAGTGGCAGCAAACACACAGCGAGATGGTTGATACCGGTGCTGAGATGATCTCCTGCAGCAATATCCAGTTTGCCTTCGATCGTAAGCCCGTCTTGCGGGACTTCTCGTTGTCGGTTCGGCGAGGTCATGTGGTCGCTCTAGTCGGACCAAGCGGTGGAGGCAAAAGCACCATACTAAAGCTTCTGCTCGGTTTTCATCTCGCCGCAGAAGGCGTGATCTTAGTGGCAGGGCGTCCCCTGACCAACTATACGGTCGAGGGGCTGCGTCAGCAGATTGCTTTTGTGCCCCAAGAGGCCTATCTCTACACGGGTACTGTCTATGACAATATCGCCTACGGTAGCCTAAGGGCGACTGAAGTGGAGATCGTGGCTGCGGCTCGTGCAGCTAACGCTCATGACTTTATCATGCAGCTGCCGGATGGCTATCAGACACAGGTGGGTGAACGAGGAACGCAGCTATCTGGTGGCCAGAGGCAGCGGATTGCCATCGCTCGCGCCATACTTAAAGACGCTCCCATCTTGCTGCTCGACGAGGCTACATCCAGCCTGGACAGCGAGTCCGAGCGGCTGGTGCAAGATGCTCTCGATCGGCTGATGGTGGGGCGAACCACATTGGTGATCGCCCATCGGCTCTCCACCATACGCCAGGCCGACTGTATCCATGTGGTCGTCGATGGACGGATCGTTGAGTCCGGTGACCATGAGCAACTGATGGCGATCAATGGGGTCTATAGGCATCTTAATCAGATCCAGGTAGTGGATGTAGCATAGGGAGAGGTCAATAATGAGCCAAGGTCCCAGGGATCGGACGCCCTGGGACCTTGGCTATTTGGCATATGAGAGACTTGGCGTTGTTCTGCTCAATCAGCTATAATCGTTGACAGTCATCCAACTAATCATTACCATAGAGGAAACGATTTGCAATCTAATTATCGAGGAAGAAGGATAATACGATGCATGTAACAAACTGGCGCGAGCCCGACAACCTAACCATGCTGACGGATTTCTATGAACTGACCATGGGTAACGGTTATTTCCTCAATGGGCAACAAGACACTGTTGCCTACTTCGACCTCTTTTTCCGTAAGGTCCCTGACGGCGGCGGTTTTGCCATCGTGGCTGGCCTGGAGCAGGCCATCGACTACCTGCAGAATCTCCGTTTTAGCGAAGGTGATATCGAGTATCTGCGCAGCAAAGGTGGCTTTGACGAGGGATTCCTGGACTATCTGCGGAAGTTCGAGTTCTCCTGCGATGTATGGGCGATCCCCGAGGGGACACCGGTCTTTCCAGGCGAGCCACTGATGATGGTCAGAGGTCCGGTGATCCAGGCCCAACTGGTCGAGACCATGTTGCTACTGATCCTTAACCACCAGACGCTGATCGCGACCAAAGCCAACCGGATCGTGCGGGCGGCTGAAGGGCGTACGGTGATGGAATTTGGCTCGCGTCGCGCCCAGGGGGCGAGTGGCGCGCTCTACGGGGCTCGGGCGGCTTACATCGGCGGATGCAGCGGCAGCTCCAACACCATGGCCGACCGTGATTTTGGTGTTCCTGCCCTTGGTACCATGGCTCATAGCTGGGTCCAGGCATTCCCGACCGAGCTTGATGCCTTCAAGACTTATGCACGCCATTATCCAGACAACTGTGTATTGCTGGTGGATACCTATAACACACTCCAGTCGGGCATTCCCAACGCGATCACGACCTTCAAGGAAGATTTGCTCCCTAGTGGGTTCCGCCCGAAAGGGATCCGCATCGATAGCGGCGATATTGCCTATCTTTCCAAAGAAGCGCGGAAAATGCTCGACGATGCAGGCTTTCCTGACGTCAAGATCGTGGCATCGAACTCGCTGGATGAGTACCTGATCCGTGATCTGCTTCTGCAAGGGGCGAGAGTCGACCAGTTTGGCGTGGGCGAACGCCTAGTTACTGCCAAATCCGACCCGGTTTTTGGCGGTGTGTACAAACTCGTGGCAGTTGAAGAACATGGCAGCGTGGTACCGAAGATTAAGGTGAGCGAGAACGTCGAAAAGATCACGCTTCCTGGCTTTAAGCAGGTCTATCGTCTGTTTAACCCGGAGACGGGTAAGGCATTGGCAGATCTGATCACGCTCGCTGATGAGCCGATACCCCAGGCGCCCTATACGATCTTTGACCCCAATCATACCTGGAAGAAGAAATACCTTGCCAGTATGGAGGCAAAACCGCTCTTGGTGCCGGTGTTTGTGCAGGGGAAGTGTGTCTACAGTAGCCCATCAATGGCAGAGATACGCGCGTTCTCCAAGCAGCAGGTAGCGGCGCTTTGGGACGAGGTGCTGCGTTTTGAGAATCCCCACCGCTATTACGTCGACCTTTCCAAGCCGCTCTGGGATCTGCGCGCCAGCCTAATCCAGAAATACAGCGAAGGGGGAAGGCACGACTAGGGAAGACGCGGCCGTTGTATCAACGGCCGCGTTTTTCAGTGATGTTTGGCTTAGCCAGATGATCTGCCTGCGGCATGATGCCCGGCTGAGGCTAGATGAGACGATGTATGGTCAAGCAATCGTTCTACAATTCACAAATCAACGATAGGATAGACGTAGATCTGCGATGGGGGGCGATGGCATGGAGGGAAAGTCGATCATTGTTTACAGTAAGGGTACCTGACCCTGGTGCGTCCAGCTGGAGGAGTTCCTCCACGAGAATCAGATTAACTACCAGCTCAAAGAGATTGATAAGGATCCCGAAGCTCGGGCCTATCTCCGTGATGTGTTGAAAAGTCGCGGTGTACCAACCACCGTCATTGGTGAGCGAGTGATCATTGGCTTCCAAGTCGATGAGCTACAGGAAGCTTTGGGAATCCAATAACATTGGCAGCAGCCTTTTTCAGAGAAGGCTGCTGTGCTTTTTTGTGATCATGCACACACTTGGCAGGATATGGCTGCTGTACGCGCGAAATGAGCACTCGAGCGGGTCAACCATTCAAGCGGATCAACCATCGATTTCATACATCGGGAGGTGATCGTATTCGGCGCAAGAAACGCGCACGCCATCGGGGACGGGTGATGGCCATAGCGGCCGTGGCGGCAATGGTCGTGCTGGGCGCTGTCTACGTTGCCTTGCGGCATAGTCCGGTTAGGATCCAGCCGCCGCAGATCACAGCCCCATGGGAGAAACCCCTTGAGGTCCCAGGCATCATCTTTACCCACGACCAAGACGGCGACGGTCTCGATGATCTCAGTGACTTCGTCAGAGGGGGGAAGGATGAGGTAAAGCGTGCCCCCCGCTACCGCAGTGACTATTACGATGGAGGGTACCCGCCTGCCAACGAAGGTGTCTGCACTGACGTGATCTGGCGAGCCTTTCGTGATGCGGGGTATGACCTAAAGTCCATGGTAGACAAAGATATCCGGGAAAACCTCGCGGAGTACTGGCGGGTAGAGGGAAGACCTGAACCAAATATCGACTTCCGCCGCGTGCCCAACCTGGATATCTTTTTCAGAAGGCATGCACAGATCCTCACTATCGACGTCGTTCCTGGGGATGTGGAGAACCTACAGGAGTGGCAGCCGGGTGATATCGTGGTCTGGGATCGGCCGATCGAACATATCGGCATCATCTCCGATCGTCGGCGCAAGGATGGCGTCCCTTATGTACTGCATAACGCTGGTCCTGTGGCCAGCGAGGCGGATATCCTTCTGACCTGGCGGTCAAAGCTGATTGGGCACTATCGGTTTCCAAAAACAGAGTGAGCAACAGAAGGGGCGCAGTCGTTTCGCGACTGCGCCCTTCTAGGTTGGCTATCTCTCCAGTGATTCATCGTGCTCATCGGTCGGCGGCGCGACCTGTCGACAGCGGTCAGCGGTGGTCTTTACGTAGTACTCGTCAATCTCAAAGCCGATGAATGACTTGTGCAGACGAACAGCCGCCAACGCGGTATTACCTAGGCCCATAAAGGGGTCCATCACGGTCCGACACCGGTCGAGCCCGTGCAAGCGGATGCACATCTCAGGGAGTTTGGGCGGGAACGTGGCAGGATGAGGGCGTTCCTTCTCCCGGTTCTGAATGGTGACGTACGGGATAAACCAGGTATTGCCCCGGCAGCGGCGGTCGAGCTTGGCTCCCTGCCAGCGCCTGACATTGGACTTGTCTTGGTACGGGACCCCGATGCTGAGACGATCGAGGGGGACGCTGCCGCTCTTGGTGAGATGGAAGATGTATTCATGGCAATCATTAAGGAAGCGGGGACTGTTGATCGGTTTGTAGTGCCCGACTGCCAGATCGCCGTGAATGTTGGGGTAGCGGCCCATGTCTTCTCTGCCCAGGGCGATCGACTTGACCCAATGGATGGTGTTTTGGAGGGTGAAATAGGGGCGGATGGCCATTAGCACCTCAAAGGGTACCCATGGGTCAGTGGGTTTGGAGCCGATATTGAGGAAGAACGAGCCGCTATCGGATAGGACACGCCGCAGTTCTTGGACCCATTGGCCGGTCCAGGCTAGGTAATCCTGCCGAGAGATGCTGTCATCATACGTGCTGTAACTAATGCCGAGATTGTAGGGAGGCGAGGTGACGACGACGTCTACCGAGCCTTCGGGGAGGCTCTTCATCCCCTCAATACAATCCTGCAGATGCAGGTTAACAGAGCCGTGTGAGTAATCCAGTATAAGTGGTTGCATGACAGACCCCCATGTCGTTCTCTACGACCTACGCTGCACAGGCATAAGGACTAACATAGGTATTTCGATATGCGGGACCCCATTCCTGCTGAACCGATTATGTGGGAATTAGGACTCGCCAGTTCGTTACCAGAAAAGGGTTTTACATTTAGGACATGGAATGAACCACTATCTTCTGTATAACCGGGAACTGCCGGCCCTCATTAGCGCGGCAGGCAAATCCAGATGAATGGTGAAGGTGACGCAATGACACTATCAGCAAGTGGGAGCAACCCATCGACAGGAGAAGAAAGCTCCATCGCCTCCAAGATCCGCGAGAACGTGGCCAAAGCGGTGGTGGGAAATGGCGATGCCATTGAGCTGCTATTGGTCGCGCTCGCCTGCGATGGTCACGTCCTCATCGAGGATGTTCCGGGGACAGGTAAGACAACCCTAGCCAAAGCCTTTGCACGATCCTTGGGACTTGAGTTTCGGCGCATTCAGTGCACCCCCGATCTTCTCCCTTCGGATGTGACCGGGATCAACTTCTACAGTCCCAAGCAGGGCGAGTTTGAGTTTCGCCCGGGCCCTGTGTTCACCAATGTCTTGTTGGTGGATGAGATCAACCGCGCTACTCCCCGGACCCAGTCAAGCTTGCTCGAGTGCATGGGCGAACAGCAGGTGACCATCGATGGGGAGCGGCGGGAGCTTACTTCCCCTTTCTTGGTGATGGCTACCCAGAACCCGATCGAGTATGAGGGGACCTTCCCCCTGCCCGAGGCGCAGCTTGATCGCTTCTTGATGAAGCTTCAGCTAGGTTACCTGAGCCGTGACGATGAGAAAAAGGTTCTGACACGGTTTGCCGCTCAGAACCCCCTAGACGCCGTCGCCCCGGTAGCCTCTGCCGCTGACATACGCGCTCTCAAGGCCGCAGGCGAGCGCGTCACCATCAACGACACGGTTCTCGATTATCTGCTCGCCTTGGTCACGGAGACGCGCAACCACGCTGATCTGCGGCTAGGGGTCAGTACGCGTGGTTCCCTAGCCATGGTCATGGCGGCCAAAGCCCTGGCGGCACTGGGTGGTCGCGAGTATGTGCGCCCCGACGATATCAAGCAGTTGGCTCATACTATCTGGGCCCATCGGCTGGTCGTCTCCACGCAGGCGAGGATCAAAGGGCGCGATGCCCGTGGGCTGATCGAGCAGATACTGAGCACCATACCCGTACCGGTTCTGGACGATTGCGGAGCCGTGAGTG
>CAZINL010000062.1:418-16008 GCA_964540595.1 uncultured Clostridia bacterium | reverse complement strand
TCTAGGAAGACCTCGTGCACCTCTTGCCGTGCGTTGTCTAGGAGTTCGACCTCCAGCGCCGGACGCAAGTTGTCCACGATGCGCAGTTCGCTCGTGCCGCCGAGGATCTCCTCGATGGCTTGACGGGCATCCTTGTTGCCCGCGTAGATGATGGGCAGACGCGGGAGCTTCGCGGCCGCGATCTGTTGGGCGAGGCTAATCACCTGGTGCTGGGTCCCGCCATCCACACCACCAGAGAGCAGGATGGCATCTGGGCGCAGATCGCGGATCCGTTGGATCCTGGCATGGGGCAGCCGCCCGTCATCGATGGCCATGACATCCATGACCACAGCGCCAGCGCCCAGAGCGGCTCGCTTGGCGCTCTCGGCGGTCATGACCTTCACCAGTCCCGCGCAGAGCATCTGCAGGCCACCGCCAGCGGAACTGGTTGCCAAGTACATGTCCACTCCGGATGCCTTTTCCGTAAGCTCGGTCATGACCCCTGGTTCATCATGGCGTATGATCGCTCGGTCGGTGACGGTCTCGATCTCATGGATGGCCTGGAGAACACCAGCGGTCACATCGCCGCCTTGGATCCCGGCGGTGGTCGGGGCCTCCCCCTGAGCCACCAAGCGGTAGACCCCATCCAGATCTTCGACCAAGAGTGCCGTGGTGGTACTGCCACAGTCTGTGATCAGTATCGTCTTGGTTCTGCCCCTCGGCGTCGTGGTCATAGGCTCGCTCCCCCTCTCAATCTCTTGTGCCCGTGTGGATTTGTTGGAACTGATCCCATTGTAGCACCGGGGGTGTGACATAGGGTGTCATACCGCCGCGTTGGTACCCTATCAGTACCAAATATTACAGCCCATGAGCAGGATTGATGACCGCGTCGACTAATATAGTGTCTGGCGGATAGCATCGTGCATCCGGATAGACTCTAAGGGGCGGGGTAATTCCCCGGATCTTGATACCACCTTACACCAAATGAGCTCCAACTCCTTCTAATGGCAGGTGAGACGTTGCGAATCAACAAGTTTGTCAGTGAGACCGGAATCTGTTCACGGCGTGAGGCCGATCAGTGGATCGCTGCGGGGCGTGTCACCATCAATGGTCAAGTGGCCGGACTGGGTAGCACCGTATCCGAGGGGGATGAGGTGCGTGTGGACGGCCGCGCAGTGCGCGGGCCGCGCCGGGTGATCTATATCGCGCTCCACAAGCCAGTCGGGGTGACATCGACCACCGATCGCTCAGACAGGGACAATATCGTCGACTTCCTCGGCCATCCGGAACGGATCTTTCCCATCGGCCGTCTGGACAAGGATTCCGAGGGCCTGATCCTGCTGACTAATGATGGCGATGTGGTCAATCGTATCCTCAGGGCAGAGAATCACCATGAGAAGGAGTACATCGTGACGGTCGACCGGGTGATCAGCCGCGAGTTTCTACAGGATATGGCCCGAGGGGTGCGCATCCTGGGAACGGTTACGGCCCCATGTCAGGTGAAGCAGATTAGTGACACAGTCTTTCGCATCATCTTGACGCAAGGGCTAAACCGTCAGATACGACGCATGTCTGAGGCGCTAGGATATGAAGTCACCAAGCTGAAGCGCGTACGGGTCATGAATATCAAGCTGGGCGATCTGAAGCCTGGTCAATGGCGGTATCTCGCCTCTGATGAGCTGGAGACACTATTTGGACAGCTCGACTACCGTCCAGCACGTGACATGGGCAGACCGCCTACGCGGCCCAGTAGGGGATCTCCTGATCGAGCTCCGGAACAACTGCGCAGAAACAACAAGGGGAGGCAACGCTGAGGTTGCCTCCCCTTGATCGTATCTCACTTCTCACATCAGAGGCGCCATCATGCGGCATAGGGCCTCTTTGGTCCGGGTTGACCATGACCGCTGGTCATACTCGACCATGGTCAGTTCCTGCGAATCCAGGATATCTTGCTTGGCCACAGCCTCGAGGTCAGATGCCACTTGGGCGTCGTAGAGGATGGACGTGATCTCGAAATTAGTATAGAAGCTGCGCAGGTCGAAATTGGCTGCTCCAGTGCCAGCGACCGTCCCGTCCGCAGTGACCAGCTTGCTATGCAGAAAGCCCTTGGTGTACCTGAAGACGCGGACACCTACTTCGAGCAGCTCGCCACAGTAAGAGAGATTAGCCCATTGGACGAAAGGATGATCTGGTTTGCTAGGGATGATGATCGTCACTGCCACGCCGGCTAAGGCCTTCATCTTCAGCGCGTCCAGTAGCGCCTGGTCGGGCATGAAGTATGGGGTTTCGATATAGATATGATGTTTGGCGTCTTGGATGATCTTGAGCAGGGCGTACTTGATGGCAGTCCAGTGGCTGGCTGGCCCACTGGTCACAATCTGGATCGGCGTGGAGCCTTCGTTGGCTGGCGCTGGCGCCCCTGGTCTAGGAAGGTGCAACGATTCGCCTGTGGCAAAGTGCCAATCCATGAGAAAGCGCAGTTCCAGCCATTCCACCGCCGTTCCGCGGATCTTGATATGTAGATCACGCCAGTAGCCTAGTTCTGGGGAGCCTTCGAGGTATTCCATGCCGATATTGAAACCGCCTAGGAACGCATCGATCCCGTCGACCACGCAGATCTTGCGATGGTTGCGGTAGTTGATCTGCCTCTTAATCAAGGATTGTAGTGGCGGTAGGAAGGGGACAGCTGTGCCGCCGGCTCTGATCAGCGATTCAAGGGCGCTCTTGTTCAGCCCCATACTGCCTGTGCCGTCGTAGAGCACCTTGACCTCTAGGCCTTCCCGGGCCTTGTCGGTGATGATCGCGAGTACCTGTTTACCGATCTCATCCGAACGGAGGATGTACACCTCCAGATGAATATAGCTTTGAGCCCGCTTGAGGCTGCTGATCAGGGCCTCGAAGTACTTCGGGCCGGTGTCGAGTATCTCCACTGAGTTATCCACGGTCAGGAGTGCACCCGCACTGGCTAGATTCGTCAGCATCAGTTCTCGGTACGGCGATAGCCGCTCGGTTAGGGCATGGGTAGAGAGCTGCTCGCGCTGTTGATCGAGTCTGACGGCAGTCTGCGCCGCGAAGTCCGGATCGGGTATGAACTGCGATCGGGTTTTCGGTGTGCGACCAAAGAAGAGGTAGAGCAAGGGACCGATGATCGGTATAACCAAGATCGTCAATAACCATGCTACTGTACTACTGGGGTCGCGGCGCTCTGAGAACGCGGTATACAGCGCGGAGACGAGATTGATGAGCGCAAGAACGATGATGATCCAGATCAAATTGCCGTCACCGTCCCTTGCGAGTCATGATCAAGGCGCCGCGCATGGTACTCTCGCCGGCAGAGCCTTGTACCTTAACAGTGTTTCCCCGGACTCGCGTTCTCTTGCAGTCAATCATCACTCTTCGCCGTCGAAGGGAGCTGTGGCAGGTGGCACGATGGTGGAACGAACAGGAGTATCACAGCATCGTCAGCGATATCTTGGATAATCCAGAGTTTCGTCGGCTGGCCGACTACCAGCACCATGGTTCCTCGATCCTGGATCACGTGCGGACGGTCTCCCATTGGTCCTATATCCTCTGCAAGGGTCTTGGTCTCGACTACCGAGCCGCCGCTCGCGCGGGCCTTCTACACGACTTCTTTCTGTACGACTGGCGTGAGTATAAGCGTAACCGAGCCAACAAGAACCATGGGCTCCATCATCCTAAGGTCGCGGTGGAGAATGCCATGCGCTATTATGCGCTCAGCGAGCTGGAGAAGGATATCATCCTCAAACACATGTGGCCCAAGTGCCTCAGCTGCCCACTGTATCCCGAGTCTTGGATCGTGTCAGGTATCGACAAGGTCAGCGCCTACCAGGAGTTCCTATTCCATGGGCTCAGATGGGCCTGGAACCACTACAAGCACCTATATCGGGTGGGCAAACGATAAAGGGAACGGAGGCTGGAGCCTCGCGTTCCCTTTGCTATGAATGAAAGCCGGGGCGCGCAGCGCCCCTACACGAAGCGCTACCCACATGGCGTTGAACTGCCAGGGGTCTGGCACTCAGTTCAGTTGTTCGATAGGCAAAGTGGACGTGGTATACAATGTGCCGGATCTCCTAGCGGCAGGGCAGACTGGTTGCTGAACAAGTGAAGTGAGGTGCCTGACCCCGAACGAAGGTGCGTTACCCGAGCATCGGCTGGCGTCGCTTCTTTGTAGCTTGTTCATAGGCGTAGGCGAATCCGATCAGCGACGGCTCGGACCAGGCGCCGGCGGCGAAGGTCAGCCCCACGGGTCTGCCTTCCGATGTGTAGCCGCAGGGGACGGTGACCGATGGATAGCCCGCCTTGGCCGCTACCCCCGCACCGAAGTTATTGGGAAAGAGCAGGGCATCGAGGGTGTGCTCCCGCAGCGCGTGATCGATGCCGCGGTCGCGGGAGAGAACCAGATCGTGGGCACGATCTTTGAGGTACCCCGGCTCGGTCAGGGTACCGCTTTTCTGATCAGCAGCGATCAGAAGCGTCTGTCCGTACTTCAGCCGCTGCTCAGGATCGGCACTGTTGAAGGCGATCAGCTCGCGTAGGCTGTGGACCGGGATATGCGGACTGAGGCGACCCAGGTAGGCATTAAGATTCGGTTTGAATTCGCACAGCATCGCGGAGCTATCGAACTTCTCCTGAGCGCAGGGGAGCGTGACGGGGTCCACGATGACCGCCCCAGCCTGCTTCAGCGCGTCGATGGCTTGCTCCAGAACGGCCAAGCGTTCAGCGTCGACGCGAGCCCAATACTCACGTGCGATGCCGATGCGGGCACCTCGTAGGGCTGACGCATCCAAGTAACGGCTGTAATCTTGGTGTGCCCGCTCCAGACTAGAATAGGTGGCGGGATCACGGTCGTCGATCCCTACTAGCGCTTCTAGCAGTACGGCGGCGTCGGTGACGGTCTTGGCCATGGGGCCGGCGGTATCCTGGCTGTGCATGATCGGGATGATCCCCGTCCGGCTGATCAGACCCACGGTTGGCTTGATCCCGACGATGGAGTTGGAACTGGCAGGGCTCAAGATCGAGCCTGAGGTCTCTGTCCCGACGGCCACGGTGGTGAGATTGGCCGCCACCGCAGCGCCAGACCCAGAGCTGGAACCGCCCACATCGTATTTGCCCGGCCCATAGGGGTTTAGGACCTGACCGCCGCGAGAGCTGTAGCCATTGGACATGTTGTGGGTCATGAAGTTCGCCCATTCGGTCATGTTGGTCTTCCCCAAGATGACCGCGCCTGCCTCCCGCAGGCGCCGCGCGACAAACGAGTCTTCCGCGGCGTAGGAGTTGGCTAGCGCGAGAGATCCCGCACTGGTGTGCATCTTGTCACCGGTGTCGATATTGTCTTTGACCATGACCGGGATCCCGTGCAGAGGCCCCCTGGGGCCCTTGAGCGACCGTTCGTGATCCAGTGCTTCGGCGATCGCGACGGCATCGGGGTTGATCTCCAGGATGGCATTGAGCCTTGGCCCATCCTTGTCGTAGCGGGCGATTCGATCGAGATAGGTCATGACCAGTTTGGTCGAGGTCAGGCTACCGGCAGCCATCTGCTGCTGCAACATGGGGATGGTGGCGGTTTCCAGCCAGTTCTCATCGGGGAACGTGTGTTCATCCATCGCGAAGACCTCCTTCATTGATCTGCAGCACATATCAGACCTAAGTATCCATTACCGCATATTTCCCGGGTCTCGCAGGATTTTCCTGCTACATAGGGAAGCCAATCGACTGAGACGACAGACAAGAAGGTGCTGAGTATACCATGTATGGTATAATGGCGAAGATCAAGGCTGTCAGGGGGGAATACCCATGATCATTGGGACCGGGATCGATATCATCGAGATCCAGCGTGTGGCCAAGGCGATGGAAAGGCATGGCCAGCGTTTTGTCGACCGCCTCTTGTCGGCCGAGGAACAGCAACCTTTGGGCCCTTCGCCTATTGCTACCGAACGTATCGCGGGGCGCTTTGCAGCCAAAGAGGCGGTGCTGAAGGCCCTTGGCTGTGGTCTTAGCAACCTGAGTTGGCACGAGATCGTCATTGTTGCCGATGCCCATGGGGCACCGCAGTGCCGACTCCTCGACCGCGCTGCCGAGTGGGCGGCCGGGCGTCAGATCGAGCGCGTGCATATCACCATCTCGCACAGCCGCGACTATGCGGTGGCGCAGGCCATCGCTGAAGGCAGAGCTGTCTAGTTGCGGTATGCCCACACCATCCAAGCCATATAGATTGGAAGGGTAGCTCTCTTAGCCGAGAGACTGCACCCAGATGGTATGAGATGGGGGAGAGACAATGCGTCGAATCCATGCGTGGGCGATCATCCCGCTGCTATTGACACTGGTGCTAGCCGGCTGCGGGCGAACCGCAGTGATCGATCGCTTGGCCGCGCGACTGGACAAGATGACCGGTTATCAGAGTAGCTTTCAGATGACCCATATCCTGCCTGACGGAAACCAGACGACGTACCTCGTCGACCAGTGGGTGGCGGGTGATCGCTACAGGGTGGAGCTGTCCAACGATTCCGGTCAGCTGCAGCAGACCCTGATCTGCGATGGTGAGACGCTCACGGTGAGGCACGCTCCCCAGGGGCTGAGCTACGCCATCGTCGATGGTCAAGGGACGATTCTGGGGCAGGATCTGCTCACCGGCAGACTCATGACCAGCCTGACTGCTAGGGGACTTGACCTTAGGCCCCAGCTAGTCTCTCTGCAGGGGGCGAGTGCCTGGCTGCTGGAGCTTAAGCCAGGGCTTCTGCAGTCTGATTCTGAGATCGGTCAGAAGCTGTGGTTGGATGCGAGGGAGTTTACCCCGCGCCAACTAGAGCTGTACGCCTCCGGCACAGTGGTCACGAGACTGGTCTTCACGCAGTTCGTGTGGAACCCGATCATCGCACCCGAGCGTTTTATCGCGAGTACTCCCGCGACTGGCAAAGCGCTACAGGTGGTCAGGATCGGACAGGCGGAGCTTGGCGAACTGCATGGACAGCTGCCGTTTAAGCTGTACCAACCGCAGCAGTTGCCGAAGGGAGCCTATCTGAACCTGGTCACGGTGGTCGAAGAAGAAGGCGACCCCGTGGTGGTGCAGAACTATGTCTGGAACGACTGTGCGCTCTGTCTGGTCGAACGCCCAGTGCATGATCTCGGCGACTTCAATTTCGGCCAAAAGGTCGAACTAGCCGAGGGCAGACGAGCCCGGTTGCTGACCACAGGGCAGGTCTGTACTCTCTGGTGGCGGATCGGCGATGTCGAGCTGATGCTGTCGGGCTGTCTGAACGCCGCGGACCTGATCTCCTTTGCCAAGACTATTTACTAGCGCCGAGCTTCCGTACTAAGCAGGATTTTTTGACTAGGCGCAGAATATGGTGATGGATAAGCCCTCTGTTAGGGGTGATTTGCAGTGACGGTGTTGCGTCCAACATGGGCCGAGGTGGATCTGGACTCTATCGCACATAACATGCGTGAGATCAGAAGGGTCACCAGCCCCAGTGCAGAGGTCATGGCAGTAGTCAAGGCTGATGCTTATGGACATGGAGCGGTAGAGGTGGCACAGACCGCGCTGGCCAATGGCGCTTCGCGCTTGGCCGTATCCATCTTGGATGAGGCTCTGGAGCTCAGAAGAGCGGGATTCATGGTCCCGATCCTCATCTTAGGCTATACGCCTGACTACCAGGCTGAAACTGTGGTTCAGCACAATATCACCCAAGCGATCTACCGGCTGGACACAGCGCAGGCTCTCTCGCTCGCCGCGACGAATCTGGGCAAGAAGGCCAAGGTTCATATCAAGCTGGATACCGGTATGGGTCGTCTAGGCGTGGCTCCGGACCATGGCGGTCCCGACTTGATCACCGCGATGAGGCGCCTGCCTAATCTAGAGCTGGAAGGTCTATTCACGCATTTCGCCGCTGCCGATGACGCCGATCCAGGCTACACCCAGAGGCAGTTTGAGACTTATCAGGGGTTTGTCCAGAGGCTGGAAGACCGTGGAATTCGTGTTCCGATCAGGCATGTGGCCAACAGTGCCGCGATCCTGAACTTTCCTGAGATGCATCTCGATATGGTTCGTGTGGGTATCAGCCTCTATGGCTACTACCCATCTCCTCAGGTCCGACATGAGGTCTCACTCAGACCGGCACTCAGCCTCAAGACACAGATCGGACATCTGAAGACCGTGCCGGCGGGAACGGGGATCAGCTATGGGGTAACCCATGTCACCGACAAGGCAACGACCATCGCCACCTTGCCGATCGGCTACGCTGACGGGTTAAGCCGCAGGCTGTCCAATGTGGGGCAGGTCTTGGTCCGCGGGCGCTTTGCCCCCATCTTAGGCCGGGTGTGCATGGATCAGTGCATGATCGATGTCGGGCATATCCCTGATCTGTCCGTGGGCGATGACGTGATCGTGTTTGGCCAATCCCAGGACCAACGCTGGAGCGCTGAGGATATCGCCAACCAGCTAGGAACGATTAGCTATGAGGTCCTCTGTGCCGTCGCACGCCGCGTTCCCCGGGTCTACCTGCGTGGCGGGGAAACGATCCGGATTAAGAATCTGCTGCTGCGCTAGGGCGGTGACACTTACATTGGCGGTTGATTACGGCACCTTTGGGAAATGATGTAGGTACCAAGTGGATCCCATTCTCATACTTTCGGAGTGCCGTAGACGGTGGCGCTAGTCGCGTACTGCGGGCTCCCATACGACAGGAGTGGCCGATTTTGAAGAAGGCATATTCGTTTACCAACGGACTGACCTGTGTCGTGTTGCAGCGGGGGTGGCAAGGGCATGCTGATGGTGCCAACGCCAGCTTACAGCGCGTCCCGCGCAAAGTAGCGAAACAGACCGCTCATGATTTGGAACGTGCTTTTTTCGAAATGGCATCTCTAAATCTACAATTGGCGGACGAGGGCCTCGCCAGCGACAATGAGGCGCTCCAACTCTTGGAGAAGGTTCTTGCCGAGGTGTGACCATGCAGGTTAGGCGCGGTGATGTGTTTTACGCCGATCTGAACCCAGTCGTCGGATCGGAACAAGGAGGGGCTCGGCCGGTGCTGGTGGTCCAGAATGATGTCGGCAATCGGTTTAGCCCGACGGTCATTGTGGCGGCGATCACCTCTCAGATCGGTAAGGCCAAGCTCCCGACTCATGTGGAGGTCTCCGGTACGGAGACCATGCTGGAGATGGACTCGGTCGTCCTGCTTGAGCAGGTCCGAACCATCGACAAGCAACGACTGAAAGATAAGGTGACCCACTTGCCTGATGAGATTATGAAGCGTGTGGACCATGCGCTCAGCATCAGCGTGGGTCTAATTGAGTTTTGAAGACGCCTGCGACCTGATCGTCGGGCGTCTTCTTGTTTGCCGCGCAGGGACCAATCTTCGGTATGCGAAAAGATTGACGGCAGAACAAAGAGGATTCTCCGCCGAATATGAGAATAGATAGCTTTGAGAGAAGCGGGGTGGTGGCAAACCTCTCTGCTGCAGCGTACCGGTGAAAACCGGATGAGACGTAAGGAGTGTGTGCGTGCAATGAAGAAGCCCCTAATCGGTATCGCCTGTTCCTTTAACAGTAAGGAAAGCCAATACGCCATGGGCGTCACCTATGTGGAATCGGTCAAGAAAGCTGGCGGCATCCCTGTGCTGCTCACTTTTGTTAACGGAGCGGACGTCGGCGAGCTGCTCGATCACCTAGATGGATTGCTCCTCTCTGGCGGACCTGATATGGACCCGTCTTTCTTTGGTGAAGAACCCCATCCGCGTTTGGGCGCCATCAGCCCCGAGCGTGATGCCTTTGAAGCCGAGATCTGCCGTGAGGCCCTCAAGAGGGAGATCCCCATCCTCGGTATCTGCCGTGGCTGCCAGCTGGTCAATATCATCGCTGGCGGTACCATCGTCCAAGATATCCCCTCACAGGTCTCTGGTGCGATCAAGCATGGACAGGACGCTCCTCGCTGGCATGCCAGCCACTCCGCTCGTCTGCGTCCGGGGACCAAGCTTGCGGCCATCATCGGTGAAGAGACGATCCGCGTCAACAGCTACCACCATCAATCGGTCAAGGAGATCGCGCCCAACTGGGTGGTCTCCGCTGTCGCTCCGGACGGGGTAGTCGAAGCGATCGAGGACCCCAGCCATCGTTTCCGTATCGGTATTCAGTGGCATCCGGAGTGCTTCTACGAGTACACGACGTTTGATAACGTGTTCAAGACCTTTATCGAGGCGTGCCGTGGCTAACCGTCTACGCGCTCGGGAGGCGGGGATACGCTTGGGCTATCTCCCTACCGGAGAGCACAATAGCATCACTGATATCGCTGGGGTTAGGGTGGGTCATACCACCCTGATCAGCGGTGACGGGAAGTTGATCCCAGGTCAAGGCCCGATTCGTACCGGTGTGACCGCCATCTTGCCGCATGAGGGTAATCTATTCACCGACAAAGTGGCAGCCTATGCGCAGGTAGTGAATGGTTTTGGCAAGTCCATCGGCCTGGCACAGATCCAAGAGCTCGGTACCATCGAGACGCCCATCCTCTTGACCAATACGCTCAATGCTGGCCTGGCAGCGGATGCTCTGATCACCTACATGATCAAGCAGAATCCTGATATCGGGATCAACACCGGGACCGTTAACCCCGTGGTGGGGGAGTGCAATGACGGCTTTCTCAACGATATCCAAGGCCGCCACGTCCGCCCCGAACACGTCTGGAGCGCTCTGGAGAACGCTGCTGCAGGACCGGTGGCTGAAGGTGCAGTAGGCGGAGGCACCGGGATGGTCTGCTTTGGCTTTAAGGGCGGGATCGGCACATCGTCGCGCTTCATCAGCGCGGAGATGGGCGGCTTCGGTGTCGGTGTGTTGGTGATGTCCAATTTTGGTCGCCGTCAGGATCTACTGATCGGTGGCGTGCCGGTGGGGCGAGAGCTGCTGCACTATGAGGAGCAGGGAGTCCCGGGTGATGGCTCGATCATGATGATCGTCGCCACGGATGCTCCGCTCTCGACACGCCAGTTAGGGCGTGTAGCGCGACGGGCAGCATTTGGTCTGGCTCGGACCGGCTCTGTGGCATCCCATGGCAGCGGTGACTTTATCATCGCTTTCTCGACCACCAACCGACAGCCCGAAGATGGGCAGCGAATCCGGACTGTGACTCGCCTCAGCGAAGATGGCGCCGTGCTTACCTCGCTCTTTGATGCGGCGGTGGAGGCCACGGAAGAGGCGATCATCAACAGCCTATTTGCTGCTGGCACCATGGTCGGGCGCGATGGTCACGTGCGCTATGGTCTGCCTATCGACGAAGTAATCAAGATCATGAAGAACTACAACCGCATGTAATCTGGTCACTGATAGGCTCTCCGCCGTACGCCATGGTCTCCTGACTGGTGGCTTGGTGGCTTGGTGCCTTGGTGACTCATATGAGGAGGGTCTTCCTTATGTCAGTGGAGCTCGTACAAGTCAAGCGTGGTCCCTTGGTTGAGTCCATTCATACCGGGGATATTGCCGTGGTCGATGCCAAGGGGAACTTGGTCGCCTTCGCAGGCGATCCCAAGCACAACGTCACCTATTGGCGCTCTTCGGCCAAGCCATTCCAAGCGGTGCCAGTGGTCGAATCCGGTGCTCTAGAGCATTTTGGCATCGATGACAGCGAGCTGGCGATCTTCTGCGCGTCGCACAGCGGCGAGGAGACCCATGTCTCCACCGTGCGCAGCATTTTGAGCAAGATCGGTCTCGATGAGACCTACCTACAGTGCGGGTCGCATGCGCCCTTCTATGCCCCCGCGGCTGCCAAGCTGCAGGAACAAGGCATCAAGCCAGGTACCGTTCACTGCAATTGCTCCGGCAAGCATTCGGGCATGCTGACCCTCGGGCAGCAGATGGGTGTGGATCTTTCGACCTATACCCAGATCGACCATCCGGTGCAGCAGGCTATGCTGGCTTCGGTGAGCGACTTTACCGGCGTAGCACCTGATCAGATCGCCATCGGCGTCGACGGCTGTGGTGTGCCGGTCTTTGGCCTGCCCGTGTACAACATGGCCTTGGCTTGGGCTAAGTTGGCCGATCCCAGTGAGCTGCCGGAGAAGAGACGTGAGGCGATTCTGCGCATTCGTCAGGCGATGATGGATCATCCGCACACGGTGGCGGGGACGGGACGTACCTGCACCAATCTGATGCAGGCGGCTCCAGGCAAGATCGTTGCCAAGAGCGGTGCCGAAGCCGTCTATGGCTTCGCCATTCCGTCCAAGGGCTGGGGTTTTACGGTCAAGATCGCCGATGGTGGCGGTCGTGCCGTGGCTCCGGCAGTGGTGGAGACCCTACGTCAGCTAGGCGTCCTTACGCAGTCAGAGTTGGACGCCATCCAACCCATGGGCTGCACGGTGAGCAAGAACCATCGGGGCGACGTCGTCGGCACGGTGGAAGCGTCGTTCAAACTGCAGTGGGCCTAGGATAATTCAGAATTAAGAATTAAGAATTAAGAATTAAGAATTAAGAGTTAGGAACTGCAAGGTCTGATTCTTGACTCCTGACTCCTGACCCAGGGTCCAAAAGAGCGGTGAGAGCCGCTCTTTTCGATTCCGTGAAGGAATTGCCGGACAAGAAGCGGAAATAGTAGCAGATAAGGAGGCGATACTGATGCCCATGAAGATCACTCCAGACGCGCTGGAGCGCATCATCACCGAATGCCAGACCGCCATCGAAAAGAACCCACGCAATAAGGCTGCCCACCATGATCTGGGTGTTGCCTATATGGAGAAGCAACAGTATGAGCAGGCGCTCACGAGCTTCGCCAAGGCCATCGAGCTAGATCCACGCTTTGTTAGCGCCCACTATCTCTCAGGTATCGCCTTGGCTGAAACAGGCAAAGTAGACGAGGCTGTCGAGATGTGGAAGAAGACGGTCAGTCTCGATAAGCGCCACCACAATGCCCACTACTTCCTAGGCAAGATCTACGGGATGAAGGGCATGTGGGATATGGCGATTCACGAGTTTGGCCGTGCCATCAAGATCAACGATGAGGTCCCACAATATCACCTGGCCTTGGGTGAGATGTATTTAGCCAAGGGTGAAGGGGACAAAGTCGTCCAGACCTGGGAGAATGCTGTCAAGGTAGACCCGAAGAATGTCCAGGCTCATACCAACCTCGGGGCAGCTTACCTGGATATGCGTGATCTTGAAAAAGCGGTCACCCACTGTCTGCAGGCGATCGAGCTCGGTGAACCGAGCGCCAATGTCCGCTATAACGTCGGACTTGCCTACCTCATGGGGGGCATGCTGGACGAGGCTATCACATATCTTGAGCAAGCGCGGGATGTCGCCCCTGATGAGCTGGACAATCGCATCACCTTGGGAGAGGCTTACATTGCCAAGGGGCTCTTGGATCAGGGCATCAAGGAATGGGAGTATGTACTCGACAAGGACCCCCAGAATGTCTTTGCGCGCTATAACATCGGCCTTGCCCATGCTCAGCATGGCATGCACGACCGTGCCATGGAAGAATGGAACAAGGTGATCGAGATCGCTCCCGATTACTTGCCAGCGCATGTCAATCGCGGCATCTATTTCTTCATGCAGGGTGATCTGGACTCGTCGCTCAAGGAGTGGCAGGAGGTCCTCAAGAGGGATCCGCAGCATCTCCAATCGCTGGGCAATGTCGCTGAGATCTACCTGCGCCAGGGAGACTTGGACGAGGCTCAGCAGCATCTCGATCGGGCTCTGTCCCAGAAGGGCGATGACGCCCGTCTGCTCTTTATTAAGGGCGCGCTAGCGTTTAAGCGTGGTCAGCTGAAAGAGACCTTGACTGCCTGGAGCCAGGCGCGACAGATCCATACCGGGATCGTGCCGGGCTATGCCGAGCTACTGGGTAAGATGGTTGCGCCTGCAGACGTTAGCAAGCTGGCAGCGGCGGCAGGTAGTTCCTCCGAACGCGACCTTGTCAAAGAGGTTGAAGCAGTGCTCGCCGGCAAAGTAGTCACGACTGAGGCTCAGGCCAAGCCTGCCGAAGAGAAGAAAGGCTTGTTGGGATCGCTGAAGAAGATGATGAAGAAGTAGCGAGGGGCGGGCCATGGATCTGATTACACAACTGACCAAAGAACTCAAGCTGCCGCAGCGCTCGGTTGTCAGTGCTGTGGAGCTGCTTGATGCCGGCAATACCATTCCCTTCATCGCACGCTATCGCAAGGAGATGACGGGCGAGCTCGATGAGAATCAGTTGCGCAGCATCGAAGAGCGTCTCAGCTACCTGCGTTCGCTCGAAAAGCGCAAAGAAGAGGTCTTAAAGAGCATCTCCGACCAGGGTAAGCTCACTGCCGAGCTGGAAGCCAAGATCCAGGCAGCTGCCATCCTGCAGGAGGTCGAGGATCTCTATCTCCCTTACCGCCCCAAGCGCCGGACACGGGCCAGCATTGCCAAGGAGAAGGGGCTCGAACCCCTAGCGGAGGCACTGCTGGCACAGGCGTTGACGAGCAAAGAACTCGCGCACTGCGCCGAGGCGTTTCTCAATGCCGAGCTCGGGGTCCAGACCGTCGAGGAAGCTCTGGCTGGAGCCCAGGATATCATCGCTGAGCGCGTGGCAGAAGACGCCGACCATCGGCGCTTTGTCCGCAATATCACTTACCAACAAGCTATCCTTCAGACCAAGGCGGTCGATCAGTCCAAGAAGAGCGACTTCGAGATGTACTATGAGTACCAGGAGCCGCTGCACCGCCTGCCACCGCACCGCGTGTTGGCGATCAACCGGGGTGAGGCGGAAGGGTACCTGCAGGTCAAGCTGGAAGCCCCCGACCAATGGCTGGTCAATCACCTTCAGGACCGTACCATCAGCCATCCCCAATCGGCGGCGAATGAGTTGATCCGGGCCGCCGTGGCGGACGGCTACAAGCGCCTGATCGTACCATCCATCGAGCGTGAGCTGCGCGCTGAGATCTCTGGCAGGGCTGACGAGCATGCGATTCGCATCTTTGCCACCAACCTGCGTAATCTGCTCTTACAGCCGCCTGTTCGTGGTCAGGTGGTGATGGGGGTCGACCCAGCCTATCGCACTGGCTGCAAGGTGGCGGTGGTGGATGAGACCGGTCGCATGCTATCGCTGACGGTGGTTTACCCCACTCCGCCGCAACAACGGATTGCTGAGGCAGAAGCAAAGCTGCTGGAGATGATCGAACGCTATGCGGTCGACCTGATCGCCATCGGCAACGGTACTGCTTCACGTGAGACGGAGCAGTTTATCGCCGATATGATCAAGAAGTCTCGTCGACCGGTGAAGTACACCATCGTCAACGAGGCAGGTGCCTCAGTGTACTCGGCTTCCAAGGTTGCTGGCGAGGAGTTTCCGAAGCTGGACGTCTCCGAGCGTAGCGCCATCTCCATAGCTCGTCGCCTACAGGATCCACTGGCCGAACTAGTCAAGATTGATCCTAAGTCGATCGGCGTCGGACTGTATCAACATGATGTCAATCAAAAGTCCTTAGGTCAATCGCTGGAGGCAGTGGTGGAGTCCGTGGTTAATGCTGTGGGCGTTGACCTAAACACGGCCTCAGCATCGCTCTTACAGTATGTGGCCGGACTCAAAGCAACTGTAGCCAAGAACATCGTCAACTATCGTGATGCCAATGGCAAGTTTCAGACTCGCGCGG
>CAZINL010000062.1:0-408 GCA_964540595.1 uncultured Clostridia bacterium | reverse complement strand
ATCGCCAGCGGTGACGAGCCGTTGGACAATACCTCGGTGCATCCGGAAGCGTATCAAGCTGCTAGACAGTTGATCAAGCGCCTTAAATACGCACCGACCGAGCTGATGCGCGGCGGCTTACATGATCTTGCACAGCGATTAACGGGCATCAGTCTGGAAACCCTAGCCACGGAGCTGGGGATCGGCGTTCCCACCTTGCGTGATATGATCGATGCACTGCAGAAGCCCGGGCGCGATCCGCGTGACACCCTGCCACCGCCCATCTTTTCCACCGAGGTCCTGAAGTTTGAGGACCTCCGTGCGGGGATGATCCTCGATGGGGTCGTACGCAACGTGGTTGACTTCGGCGCTTTCGTGGATATCGGCGTTCACCAAGATGGTTTAGTTCATATCTCTGAAGTGGCTAAT
>CAZINL010000061.1:15835-16087 GCA_964540595.1 uncultured Clostridia bacterium | reverse complement strand
CGGTGGCACCATGGATCTCTTGGAGCGGTCACGGGCGGCTAACCAGGCGAAGGTTGATCTGCTGATCTCGCTCCACGCCAACGCGGCTGCCAACGTCAAAGCGCGAGGGTTCGAGGTGTTCTATTACTCGGGGCTGAAGGCGGACAGCATCGATGCCCAGGTGGCAACGGCCATCGAGGAGAGAGTAGCTCAGATCATCCCTGTCAGCCGTGGAGTGAAGGCAGAGAACCTGCACATGCTCCGCGAGACCAC
>CAZINL010000061.1:0-15825 GCA_964540595.1 uncultured Clostridia bacterium | reverse complement strand
TCCTGACCAACCCCGATGATGAACGGTTACTAAACGACCCCACCTGGATCGCCAAGTATGCCCGAGCGATCGCAGATGGGGTATCGAAATGCATGGAGGTGCTGAAGCGTGGAAATGCCTAATGAGTTCTTCACTATAGCGAGCCTTGCCACATATGCCGGGTTAGTGGCAGCGGTCTTTCTGATCGTGGCGTGGTTCAAACCATTCATTAAGCCTTACGGTGACATTTGGGTCAGGCCATTCGCTCTTGCCGTTGCCTTGGTTCTTCAGTTTTTCATACTGCTGGTAACCAAGGCGGTAGCCGTCGAGAGCGTAGGCCTGGCAGTGGTTAATGGGTTCTTAGTCTCTGTCGGTGCATCCGGCGTCCATGAGATCATCAAAGATCCGGCGGCCAAGACGCCGCAGACTATCAAACCTCCTGATATGGTGTAACGACAAGAGACGATAGATGTGCAAAGCCGGTGGTGGGGATCAGCTCCCTGCCACCGACTTTTTGACTCTGCATGATGGGTAATGCCAAATACATGTCAACCATATATTGTAGTTGAAAGAAAACTATGGAGGTGGTAGAATGTTGGCGCATGTCTGTAACATTCTTGGACTAGGGGGATACGTAATGAAGGAAGGTCGCATTAGGGCAGTTCATGACGACGACCTAGAGCGTTTCTTGTCATCGTTAGGATGTCTGGAGACGGTAAGGTTAGGGCAGGCAGTGTGCCACTTTTGTGGACAACCGGTGAACCTCGACAATCTCGAGTGTGTATTCCCACATGAGGGTGATGTTGCATTCTGTTGCTCTGCTTCACAGTGTTACTCACAACTCATGAGAAACGAGGTCCAGCGATGACGTTTCAGGACGCCGTGAAAGTCGGCACAGCCTTCGGTATTGGAGGCACCACCATAGGTTGCCTGGTGTTCTGGATCTGCATGATTCGCCCAGAAACACCGTCGAGGGTGTTTGGCTTCCTTGCTCGAATGCTATCCGGCTTCAGTAGCTTCTGGCGCAAGCAAGCAGTTTCTGCCGATATCAGGGCGGGTGTACTCGAGGTGTCAAGGTCGATTTCCAAGGACGTACCAGGCATGCTTCCATATGATCTGAAGGTTGAGTGGGTAACAGAGAATGATAGAGAATCGTTCATCGAAAGCAACCAAGTCGTAGTGAGGATGAGCAATAGCCGCAATCCACAAAAGAACATGGTCTATGCGATGCAGCAATATATAGCAAAAGGACTGATCCCTCTATCTAGAAACTATGTTGAGCCAAAGCTATTGAAGGCCACCGACATGACCGTTGTTCATAAAGCTCTGGCACAGGTATCGTGTGAGAGTGTGCCATACTACCTTGAGACGGTGATGATGCCCGAGATGAATGCGGACCCTGAATTACGCGAAATGATGGATCAATTGTCGAGGATTGACAACAGTGGCATGTTACTGCCAGTGCTAATCAACGAACTAGCAAAGATTGGGCAGAGGCTGTTTCCCCAGCGTCCCAGTCATCTGATGCTGCTAGAAACGAAAGCATTCATGAGGTTCCTGTTTGAACTAGCAGATCGCCATAGGGGCGATGTGGCACCCAGGCTGCGATTTGACGGCGCTTTTTTCAAGGTTGCTATTGGCTACGCTATCAGCGCGGAGACACTTAAGGCAGTTGGGTTACGTTACCACATGCAAAATATCGAGACAAGCCTTTCTTCAGGCATTAGGACCATCTATATATTTGGTTGGGAACGCCACATGGATACGGCGAAACTCATTGCCGATGAGGCCGCCAGGCTTCATGCATGCATCAAGCTGAAAAAGGTGTATCACTACACACACGTTTTTCAAAACCAGAGAACAGCCCAAGGCATATGTGTTCGCCTGGACACTGAGGGAGATGCACCACCCACCGCCGCAAGAGAAAACGAAGTCACGCCAGGCACGGGGATAACGATTAGTGGATGATTCGTGTTGAGATAGACACGGGGGGGCTTCGGCCCTCCTTTTTTCGTTTGCCTCCGTTGCAATCGAACGAGTGTTTGTATATACTAAAGCAAACACTCGTTCGATAGGAGGCCCAAAGGTGAGAGCACTACCTCATTCCGACCATGACCCGATCATCCTGGACAGTCTCTACTGGCACCAGCTCCCCGCTCATCTCCAGCGCCGTTACGCTGGCCAGAGCCTCATGGGCCGGATCTACACGCTGGACATCGGCGGCCAGGTCCACCACGTCTGGGCTGAGGGTAGCATATATGAGGAAGCTGCCTGGCACAGCAGTCGCCGCTTAAGCCTGAGACGTGATCGAGAAGTGATTGACCTTATTCGAGGTGAGCCTCTTGGCGAAGCGGTATAACGAGGCGGTGGAGGTCTACCGACCGGCGAATGGATCTCCGTTCTTCATGTGGCGAGGCAGGAAATACAGTGTCCTGCAGATCATCAACCGGTGGGAGTTGCAGTCCGGCTGGTGGCGCGGTCACCAGGCTAAGGATCAACAGTTTTTCAAGGTCACAGCGCGGCGAGCGCGAGAGGAGACGGTTGGCATCTACGAGCTCTGCTATGACCAGATAGCCAAACAATGGCGGTTGATGAGGGCGATGGACTGATGCCCTGGGCGCCCCGTCTTGCCACCTGTGAGCCGTATTCGTCCCGACCATACACATTCGCACTGTGCGCATAGAGATGCCCCTTGTAGAGCCTGTGACGTTGGGCCTACAAGGGGCTTGTTTTTGCTTGCTTGAGAGATATAAAGTCCTACTGAGCCGTAATCTTAACACCCTGGAGCAGCACGGCAAAATCTCCTTGTCGAATCTCAATGTAACTGGGGCCCTGGATGATGTCGTTCGCGATAATGTCATTCCCGCCCATCGCAACGCTCTTGGACCGCTGCACGTAGCCCATGCCCGAAGCTTTATCAGTTAACTCCACCTTGTATGTACCTGGAGCCAGATCATAGCCAATAAGGTGGATACCATCACCAGCTTCTTTCTTGATGCTCGGCTTCAGCTCATCGAGTTTGATTGGCTCAATCTCCACGCCTTGAAGTTTGACAGCTACATCAGTCGACATGACTTGCACATAGCCGTTGCCGTACAAAATGATGTTGGCCAAGATGCTATCTAGTTCGCTCTTCAGATCCTTTAGTCGCGCGACATAGCCAGCCTTGATTGTCTTGTCAGTGATGGTGACGCGGTAGTATCCAGCGCTCAAATCTTTTCCGACTAGATAGGTACCAGTTCCATATTTCTCGACTGATGGTTTCGCTGGTGCTGGTGTTGGCGCAGGTTGTGCCGACTGCTCTGGAGCAGATCCAGTGGCGGCTGGTTGAGCGCTGGGCGTTGATGTGCAGCCGCCGAGCGCTGCCACCAGAGCAATGATCATGACGATGATAAAGGTGGTCTTCTTCATTGTGATTGCCTCCTTGATTTGGTGATTATTGGTTTCCTCAAGGTTATTGCGAATCCTGCAAGTTGTGGAAGGGTTGTCCAAGCAAAGGGAGAAAATAGACCTAGGTGGTGATAGCATGGGAGCGAGAAACCGGCTTAGAGAAATCCGGCATCAGATGATGATAGACAAGCAAAAAGAGATGGCGGACTTGCTTGGGCTTGAGCAGTCCCAATATAACAGGTACGAGACCCAACAGGTCCAACCGTCTATTGAGCTGGCTCTCAGGATAGCAAAGGCACTCGGCAAGTCGGTCGAGGACATATTCTACCTCATAGATTAGACGAAATTACATTTTTTATGCAAGACAAGCAATAAATTGTGCCCCCTCTCATATGCTCTATCAAGAGTTGAGAGGGGGTTTTAGTTTTGGTCCAGGACCCTAAGCAGGTCAGGTCATTCTCACTGTCTCCATGCACCTGCGCACACGTTGACACAATCCCTGCACGCGAGCGCAGCCGTGTCATTGACCAGGTGCTCGGGCAGGTCTTACCGCTGATACGGTATGATGCGCCCGTTCTCATCGTCAAGCAGGAACCAAAGAGAGAAGGAGGGCAGTAGATAGTGGCCAAGAAGAAAGACCGCATTGACGATCTGGCTATTAAGCTGCAGACCTTCATTCGCAATGTATCGTTGGCAAACGCCGAACCAGTGAAGATGGTTATGGAGACGTTAGACGCTCTGAATTTCGAGACGAGAGCAGGGCTCAGGCCGGTGCTGGTGCACAAGAAAAAGACCGCGTTAGGCTGGCACTTGGTCCTCAATCTTCCAGCCGGTATCGCGGCCCAGGATGTTATCGCAAAGCAGAACCACTTCGAGGAGCAAGCTGGAGCCAAGATCACGATAACCAACCATGGGTCTACACTCCACATGAGCCTAGTTACAGCGGTTGTCCCCAAAAAGGCGCCGTACAACTGGAACCATGTAGACTATCCGAATATGGATCTACCCATCCCTATCGGTTACACGCCACTAGGCCTGAAGGTGGTGGATCTTGCCGAAGTCCTCTCTATTCTCATCGGCGGTCTCCCTGGCAAAGGTAAGACCAACTTCCTGCGCGCGCTGGCGGTGTCACTGATCCCGCAAAACACGTGCGTCACTATCATAGATCCGAAGTCACTCGATTACAACTTCCTCGCCAACCATGCCCTGGTCGCAACTGATCCCGGCGAGGCTTCGCAGGTTATCGTTGGGCTGAACAAGGAGATGGATCGGCGCCGCGTGCTACTCAAGGCGGCAGGTGCTACTAAGCTCCAGGAGTTCAATGGTGATCTCCCTTGGGTAGTCGCCATCGTTGATGAGATGAGCGAGATCGATGACAAGGATGATCAGAAGCTAATCAACCGCCTCATGCGCATGGGCCGAGCTGCTGGTATCTGCGTTGTCGCTGCTACTCAGCGCCCCAGTCACACCACGTGGGATAAGTTCACTGATACCCGCGCGCTCTTCGCGGGCCGGTTATCCTTCGCCTTCGTGAAGCCCGAGGATAGCAGGATGGTCTTAGACAGCGATGCCGGCTCACACATCCCCATGGATCAGATCGGCAGAGCAGTATGGTCATGGGACGAAGAGGTTGAGCTTCAGACGATGTATCTACCACCGGAAGAGGCCACGCGCATTATCAAGCAGACTAGAGCGCGGGAGGTGACGATCATTGAACCTCATATTGCAAGGCTCCCAGCGCGATAGGCTGATTGTCGACACGGTCGCTATGTGCGGAGCCTTAGACACCGATCAGATTACCTTGCTGTTTTTCCGCGATATTAAGAGCGGCCGTCGCAAGGCTCAAGAGCGGTTGCTGAAGATGACACAGAGGGGGCTGTTAGCCCGCCAGAGGCTCTTTGCAGGAGAGACTTATGCCTATTATGCAGGAAAGCAGTCTGGTCGCCCCGACCACCTTATAGCCACAAATTGGGCTTACATCTGGCTGCTGAAGCGGCTGAAGTCTGGCGAGAGGCCGATCCGCTGGGAGCGCGAGCAAGACTATGGCATTCTGCAATGTGATGGCTTCTTCGGCTGGGAGAACCGCTTCGCGAAATGCCACGAATTTGCCTTCGTGGAAATGGATCTATCTGATAATCCCTTCGATAAGGTGGTCAGATACAACCAGCTCTTTGCCCGCAAGGCCTTCGGTGGAAAGTGGTGGGCAGCACTCGCTCACCGCTTCCCCGAGATCGTCTGCGTCACCTATAGCGAGTCGCGTAAGCAGCTGATCGATGACTGCATCAGAACCCAGAACACCAGCAATCTCCGCTTTAGTGTCAGGCTCCTCGACGACATCAAGAGGGAGGCGCTGTCATGGCAGAAGCATTAGGCAAGGCGCTCTATGTTACTGCTGCCGGTGTTGCCTTCTACGTTTTGTGCAGGGCTCTTAACCAACGGACGTTAGCCACTCTAATCCGCTATGTGATCTACGGCCTGCTGGTGCTCTACACAGCGGAGTTTCTGATTGCGCTGTGGGCATGGATCATCGAGGCCATGAAGCCGGTAGTCGATGCGCTAACATCGATCAAAGAACTGGGGGAGCGAATAGAGAATATGGGGAGGTTGATACCGTGGCGCAGATAGCAGTAGAGGCTTTTCACGGGCCAGCTGGGATCGTGTTGCAGCTTATGTTCTTGGGTTTAGGATCCTGGGCAGCACAGATCGTCGTCCGGTTGATTGGTCGACCGACATTGGCCGAGTTCATTAGGTTGGCCACCGACTTCGCTGGGGTTTGTCTAGTCGCCAAACTCCTTTGGGATACGGTTGTCTCCATTGGCAGATTGCTAGGTTTCGCCTAATACGCTGGTCATTCGTTCATTCGTGATAGGGGCATACGCTACCCATACGCGCAAAACATGATTGACAGCGCGCAACCGCTGATTTTCGCTGGCTCGCGCGCGATAGTTAGGGGTTAAAGGGGGAGCGCGAGGGGCGCAGGGGACCACCATCCCGCGCGGGGCGGCGGTGGCAGGGGAGAGGCACCCCCACCGATAGGAGAGAGGAGTGGTAACGTGCGGAAGGTGATCTGTTTACTCTTGGTTCTGGCAATGCTTGGTTGTTCAGTAGTCATGGCAAGCGATCGGGTACCACATCATTGGCGCTATGGATATATCCTCTACATCGCTGCATGGGTGGAGACACAGATCCAGCAGAGTAGCACCAAGGTATTCTCCATGTTCCCGACATATCGAGATGTGATTGGCATTCTCGGGCTCCTGGATGATCTCCAGCTGGAGCGTCTTGGTGAGGCAGCGCGTAACGGAACTCTGACGGTGGACCAGTTAGGGGACACACTTGCGAAACTGCTACCAAGCCCGCCCGCCCTCACCAAGTTGTGGGATACCTGGAACCATCTCTTGAGGGTGTGGTTCGCAGTCGATGATGGCATTTAGGAAAGGAGAGAGCACATGGCTAACATTCTGATCAGGGCAGGCAGCGAGGGCCAGACCATGGCGATCCTTGCGGGGCTCATCGGCAAGTTGGGGCTCCAGATCGTCCGTGTGACAGAACAATATGAGCTGGTGATGCCGAGCGACGAAAAACCCCGCGGCAGGCGCGGGGCGAGCGGGGAAGAGTCGACGGAATAGCTGTAGCTGTAAATTAGCTGTCAACGGTCATCAAACAACGATGTGTCAACAGTCCCAACCCGTTGACATATAAAGCACTTCGCCTTTTGGAGACATGAAAAGGCCACGGATGTCACACACCCGTGGCCTGAAGTGCTCATTGGCAGAGCATGGCCTTATCAACCTCTGATCAAGGTAATAGCCAAGGCTATCATCACGCCTATGATCGAGGCTGCCTCCTACACAAGGAGTAAGCGGGATCTGTGACAGCTGCAAAAGGGTAGACTCCCCCCTTGGCTGCCACCATGAGGCCTGCGCGGCGGTACTTCACGCCATGAAACCCGGTATTGCTTTTGACTCGAAAGCCACGCACACTTAGGCTCATCGCCAGCTTACCTCCTTTCTTAGGAAGATACAGGATGATTATACCGGAGTGGCCTGATATTGGCAATAGCGATACAGCGAGTCGACTGCGAGTGGCAACCTGTCTTGACAGGAAACCGCTCTGCTGATGGCGAAGCAGAGTGGGTACCTCAGACCGTAAACTCACCAACAGGGAGGTTACCTATGTCGATTGCTCATGATAAAGACCTGACCCCGCCATACTCGTCGGTGGTCATTCAAGCCCTGTCGTCAGACTTGATTCCGGGTGCCGCTGATGCCGTGGCCGCCTGCCCGGTCTTTGCCCCCTACAACTTTACTCCCGAGCGTGTCAGTGCGATGCTGACCAAAGCGCTAAACGCAGGTGCCGAGATCCTAGTCGCCATCTACCAGACCAAGGTGGTCGGGCTGGTCTGGATGCAGCGCAGAGCGATGTTTGGCATGAGCGGTTATATCAAGCTGATCGCGGTGCACCCCGACACCCAAGGACTAGGAGTGGGCCGAGCACTCTTGAACGAGGCGGAGGCACGCCTGACCGAGGACAATCCCAATGTTTTCTTGCTCACTACCGCTGACAACCATGTGGCCCAAGCCGTCTAAGCCCGCATGGGTTATCAGGCCATCGGTACGGTCACGAGCTATGTATTGCCTGGGGTCGATGAGGTTATCCTGCGCAAGCTAGTGCCTAAGATTCAGGCATCAGCCATCAGGCCTCAGTAGAGCCATGGAGAGACCAGCTCGTTCTCTCGTCATCACCGAACGTTTCATCCTTCTCGATCAGCACACCATCGCCTATACTTTACGTCGTAATCGGCGGGCCAAACGCATCACGTTGCGGGTGGATCAGAGCGGGCTGACCATGACCGTGCCCTGGACCTTTCCCACCGACCAGTTGGAGCCTTTCATCCGTGAGCGCAAGGATTGGGTGCTGGCGAACCTCGACCGCTTGGCGGGCGCAGGCGAAGCCACTCAAGAGCCAGTCTGGACGCCCGCCGATGGGGTCCAATTGCTGGGGCGAGAACGCTCGGTACGATTCGGCAGCCCCAGCCAGAAGGGCGTGACCCTTTCGGGAGAGACGATTATCCTACCCGCTCGACTGAGTGGGGACCATGAGCAGGCCCATATCTATCTGACGAACTGGCTGAAGCAGTTTGCTCGTACCTATCTGGTCGAGCGACTCCACCAACACGGCTTGACCATGGGGGTAGCCCCAACTAGAGTCACGCTGCGCAGTCAGAAGACCCGCTGGGGGAGCTGCTCATCACAGGGGGCGATCAGCCTCAACTGGCGCCTGATCATGGCACCGCCAGCGGTAATCGACTACATCCTCACCCATGAGCTAGCCCACCTCATCGAGCTGAACCACTCCGATCGTTTCTGGGCGATCGTCGCTCACCATGATCCCCGCTATCGCGATCACCGTCTTTGGCTGCGAGCCAACGGCGCGAGCTTGGTCTTTTAGTTCGGGGTCAGACCCCTGACAACTGACCCCGTTCTCCTGGGAGTGTCTCAAAAGCGTAGATGCTTTTGAGACACTCCCTTTCTCATGCCCCAACACCCTTATGGCTAATGATGAATAGGCTGAGAGAGAAGATGTATCGCCTGAGGCGATATTGATGCGGCAGAGCCGCGAACACCAAGGATGCAGATCGCCGCTTACGCGTGCGACTGCGAGATGTATGGCGGTGCCATATGATGTTGCTTCGCAAATGATGCGGCAGAGCCGCGGAGATTAAGGATGCAGCTCGCCGGTAGCGCGTGCGACTGCGAGAGGCGATATTTGCCCTTCATGTCCAATTGATGCGGCGAAGCCGCAGAAATGAAGGAAGCGGATCGCCGCCAGAGGCGTGCGACCGCGGGGACACATCATTGCTGAAGGCAGCATCATGTCCGATTAATGCGGCGAAGCCGCAGAAGTCAAGGAAGCGGATCGCCGCCAAAGGCGTGCGACCGCGAGGACGCATCACTTGCCCGGCAGGGCAAACATCATTGGGAGTGTCTCAAAGTAGAGTGCTTTGAGACACTCCCACGGGAGGTGGCATAGATGCCCTTTGTGGATCAGTGGCAGGCAGGACAGCATAGCGGTGATCTAGCCGATGCGGTCGCCTATGGCAATGGCCGTTTCGTCATGGTGGCCGGTGACAAGCTGGCCTGGTGGTCTCTGGATGGGGTGCAGTGGTCGTCTGTACCCACTGACGTCTGTCTCCATGCGATCACCTTTGGCAACGGTGTGTTTGTCGCGGTGGGTGATCACTTGGTAGATACACCGCGCGGCAAACGCTGGCAGATGGCAGTCGCCGTCTCATCAGACGGCGAAGCATGGGCTACGCTGGTGATCCCCGATGATACCCTACCTGATGATCTCGGCTTTAGCGGTGTGGGTTGCGGCGATGGGGTCTTTGTGGCCGTGGGACCGCGGGGACGCATCTACACAGCCACTGATCCCACCGCCTACTGGCAAGCGCAGCTCTCCGCCACCAGCTTCCATCTCAAAGGAGTTGGCTTTGGTGAAGGCACCTTCGTGACCGTGGGCGAGCAGGGAACGCTCCTGAACTCAAGCGACCGCGGTGTGACCTGGCAGCATGCCACAGTTGCCACACAGCACGATCTGCTCGACATAGCCTACGGTAAAGGCACCTTCATCGCCACCGGCCGAGGGGGTACGATCCTACGGTCAGACAACCGTGGCGAAAACTGGGAGACTATCACCATCGAGGCGGCGGGCGATCTGCGCTCCATCGCCTATGGTCATGACGCCTTCGTAGCAGTCGGGGACCGGGTCATTGTCAGCGGTGACGGCGGTCGTAGCTGGCGTCCCATCGGGGAGGGAGGGGCTTCAACCACGGAAGTGGCTCAACCCCTGGGAACATCTCGAACGGAAGACTCCGCCGATGAGCCCGAGACGAGGTCGCTGACCGCCGTGACCTATGGGCAGCACCGTTTCATCGCCGTGGGTCCGCATGGACAGTTGTTCCAGTCTGAACGAGCCACCGCGCAGCTCAAGCTGACCTTGGGCAGCAAACCAGACCGAGGGCAGGCGGGGAAAGAGACCGAGCTGCTGTTGACGGTGGCCAATACGGGTCCGGATCTGGCCGCCGACCTCTATGTAGACCTGATTCTACAAGGCGACTTCGGTATCGCAACGGTGCTGCCGTCACGGGGCGGCTATGCCATGGTCAACCCGGCCACGCTGCGCTATGGGGTCGGTGACTTGAGAGCGGGCGAACAGGCCAACGTGAAGGTCGTGCTTCTCCCTCAGTCCAGGGGTGTGATCGAGCTCAGCACCGATGCCTGGGCCGATGTTCACCTGTCCAACCCAGCCGGGCTTCGCACCCAGAGAACAGTGCCGATCGAGGCACCACCCCCTCGCCCTGTCGATCGTTGGTTGCCGCGGGTCTTTGCCCCACAGGCGGATGATCTACGGGCGGCGACCTTCGGTAATGGTATCTGGGTGGCGGTGGGTGACCATGGGCTGATCATGGGTTCGTGGAATGACGGTGAGGACTGGGCCGTTGTGGATGCCGATACGGACCGCTCGCTGACCGCCATCGCCCATGGTCCGGAAGGATTTGTGGCGGTCGGGGAGGGCGGTGTCATTCTTAGGTCCTGGGATGGTCGCCACTGGCAGAGCGATGAGGTGAAGCCAAGCGCCGATCTGTACGGCGTGGCCTGCGGGTCGGAGTGCATGGTTGCAGTAGGCGATGAGGGCTTTATCGTCGCGAGAGAGTTCGGCGGCGGTGACTGGCAGCGCGTGCTGTCACCTACCACCCAGACGCTGTGTGCCATTACCCATGGCGGGCACCACTTCACGGCGGTCGGTGATGGCGGTACCATAGTAGAGTCGCCAGACGGGTGGGCGTGGTCGAGGATTGACTGCGGCGAGGAGTGCGATCTTCGAAGTGTCGCCCATGGGCGGGATAGGATGGTGATCGCCACCGCCGATGGCTCGATCCTTACCCAAGGCGGTGAAGGATGGCAAATGACGCCCTGCGGGGGCGCCCGAGAGCTCCATGGCGTCTGCCATGGGGGCGGCGAATACCTCGCTGTCGGCGGGATCTTTACGTCCAGCTCTGGATCGGATTGGGAAGAGTGCAATGTCGGCCAGATCGGGGCGTTCTATGGCTGCGCGTATGGTAACGGCTCGTTTGTAGTCGTTGGTCCTCGGGGCACGATCATGCAGTCGCTGCCCGTGGTTCCCGCGGCGGACCTGCAGCTCGACCTACAAGCCTCGCCCGAGGTGAGGCGCGGACAGATCCTGCGCACCCACCTGACCCTGGTCAACCGTGGACCCGCCCCGGCGTCGCGTGTGACTATGACGGCGTTCATCCCCGATGGGGCCAGTGTCGGTTTCGTGAATGCTGTCCATGGGCACTGCCGTCAGATCGGCAATACTGTCTATTGCGAGCTGGGTGATTTACATCCCGGGACCGGGCATACCGTGGTTATCGGCCTCAAGCCGATGCGCTCAGGTCCGCTCGAGATGCAAGCCGTAGCGAGTGGGATCGGCTTTGATCCGGATCTACGCAACGACCGTGCCCAACTAATCAGCCGCGTGGTGGCCAAAGGAGCGGAGATCGCCGTTGATCAGCGCACCTCTCGCCAGGTGGGCAGGCTGCTGTTCGTCTTCCGCATCGAGAACAAAGGGCCGGGTCCCACCTATGAGGTGACGCTGACCGATCCCTTGCCCGAGGGTACGGTCTTCTTCTCCGCCAGTACCAGCCAGGGCTTATTCATCGTGCCTAAGCACGGGCAGCGCGGGGCTATTGTCTGTCAGATCGGCACCGTCGAGGCTGGAGAAGAGGTTCAAGTTTGGATCCAGGCTGACGTCGAGGATCGGTCCCTGCGTCGGCTGACCAACACCGCCACGCTCGAAGCCACCAACGCCAAGACCGTTTCCTCGACGGCTGTGGTGCGGTTGAAGTAATCGAGTACACATGAAATGGATTACCTGGCCTCGGACCAGGTAATCCATTTCATGTTGGTTTGGGACTTAGCTTTACAGTCGATAGACCGTTGCCAGGCGTTCCAAGAGGCCTATGCCATTGAGCAGGGAGAGGCCCAATGACCCGATGACGATGATCACGATCAGCACGATACTAGCCCCGTCGTATCTGAACACGAGCTGATCATTGCGCTGAGGCAATGCGCTGGCGAGGATCTCCAGCCCCAGTATGATCAGGGCTATGGGCCACCAACGTAAGTAGAGTACGGGTAGTGGCTCCCCGCCCAGCGACCAGGCGAGCAGGGAGGCCCCGCAGCCGAGCAAAATCGCGCCCAGCGAGATGGTTCCGACGCGCCACTGTCTCATGCACCATCACCCCTCTCCATGGAACGGTCCAACTGGTCAGCGCGAGGCGAGAGTCGACTGCCGAGAAGCAACCGCGCACCCACCGCCATGAGGATGATGGCTAAGACCAGCGGCTGGAACTGTCGGACCCAGCGGGGATCGAGGTAGGGCAGGACCAAGCGCTCGACCAAGATCAGCAGCCCGCTGCCAAGGGTGATCAGCCCCAACCAGCGCTGGCCAGTCGCGGGGTCACGCTTACGGCCCATATCCACTGCTGAGGAGAGCTGAGGAAGATGGGAGAGAACATCGAAGACGCTATAGAACCAGAGCAGGGGCACCACCACGAAGCCAAGATTGACATACGCCAGGTTATTGAGCGAGAGCAGCAGTAGGAAGCCCGCCAGCAGCGCGAGGCCCACCCCCATCTCACCCAGGTAGAGATGGCCGAGACCGGGGATGGCACTGAGCGCCACGGCCAGGACGCGGTTCTTGCGTCGTGGACCGGTGACGGCTTCCAGTTCGTCCAGGAGTGACGGTCGTGGTTCCGTCTCGTTCTGCAGCGATCGTCTCCAGCCCTGCAGGGCATCGAATAGGCTGTAGGCCCAGATTACAGGCAACAGTCCCCACAGAACGATGAAGCCACCGGCAAGATTGATGGCCAGGTAGGCCGTAAACGTCAGCCAGGCAAAGAAGGCGACCAAGAGCGGTAGCCCGCGCGATACCTCTCCCAAGTACATCTGCCCGCCACCGGGGAACAGGGCGGTGATGATAAAGGTCTCGTGACGCAAACCCGCTGGGTGTTGAGGCGTCTGGCTGTTGCTACCCATCTGCGGCAGCGTCGCCTGGTAAGGAAACGCGGCCTGAGCATGGACGTTGCTGATCAGCCACAGAACGACCAGGCCGAGGATGCAGAGAAGCGCTCCTTGAGCCTCGCCTACCACGAGCGCAAAGAAGGGACCGGCGATATAGAGGATCACACTGGGGATGACTAGCAGTATGCCAGCCGTCGCCCGCCCGATGTAGAGTTGCGGTAGGCCTGGAAGTATGGAGAGGAAAAACGCGACCAATCTACTTCTTGCTGCCATGTACGATACTCCTTTCGATAAGCTGACGGAGTGGGGGAAGCCTAAACGGCTGTTGGGCGCCGGGGATGAACCTGTTCTGAGGGAGTAGGGGTCCCAACGCTTCGGACCTCTGCACTGGTAGGCGGTTGTCAGTCTCAATGGTCTGAGACGGAGCTTCTAGATGCAGGCCTGGCAGTGACGAAACTTTAGCAAACGCCCCACCGATCATCAGCGCCATGGTGAGCGAGGCAGCGACCGCATACGCGACCAGCCGCTGCTGGAATAGGAGAGCGGGCGAGAGCCTGCTCTTGACTACGGGCCGCGAGAGAGGCTTGGAGCCCACGCTGGTGGGAGCGAGCACCTGCGGTTCGCGAAGCTCTTGCATGGTCTGAGCAGTGAAGTCCTCTGCCATGAACAGATCAGCCAGTTCTTCAAGGCGAGGTGTGACCGCCTGCAGATAACGCGCTTGGCAGTCAGGACACTCGTCAAGATGTTCCATCAGCGTGAGCATCTCATCTGCTCCCAGACGATTCTCACGTAAGACTTGCCACATGGCAGCGTCGATATGCTTCATGCGCTCCCTCCTTCACTGGCGTTTTGCCACCCATGGCGTAAGTGCCCACGGGCACGGTAGAGCAGCGATTCCACCGTTTTTTCCGCTACTCCCATGCGACTAGCGATCTCTCGATAGGAGAGACCCTGATAGTAATAAAGCCGGATTGCTTCTTGCTGTGGTGTGGAAAGAGATGCCAGCAGGTCATGCAAGGTCAGTCGGTCATCGAGGCTGATGGCTGTCTTGTCGGGGAGAGTCGTGGCTTCATCGAGCGAAGTATCCTGTCGCCTTTTGATCTTGCGCCAGTGGTCGATGGCGGCGCGGACCGCGATCTGCCCCAGCCACGCCTTAAAACTGCCTCCCTGGTAGGTCGGGAGTTTTTCGTAACCGCGGATAAAGACCTCTTGGGCAACATCCTCGGCATCAGTCGGGTTCTTAACGATCGGGAGAACCACGGCGAAGATATACCGTCGGTAGAGATCGACGATTACGGCATAGGCGTCGCGGTCACCGGCCAGTACTCTGGCCAGTGCCTCTTGCTCACTGATGGTATATCCCCCCTTTGGCGACTATGTCATATGTGAATCACGCGTGGATGATCGGATCATGGTGTGGGATCCTGCACACCTCTGAGCTTACTTTCCATCAAGGTTGACGCTCTGTCAACACCGTCCCCCTGCAGCAGGGGGAGAAGAAAGATTGTTCGTGAAACATGTCCATAGGCCCTAGTCCCTCCTGAGCCAAAGTAAGAGAGGATGCTTCATTGTCTGCGGTGTGGGTGCTAGGCAGAGTGGAAGGCAAAACAAAACCGAGTATCCGGTCACCGACCGTATACTCGGTTCATCAATGGCTCTATTATCCTCGTGCTTTGCTGGTGGTGAGGCGCTCGACCAGACGCATACTCCAAGCTTCCAGTTCCTCACTCTTGCGCCAGCCGATCAGGAGCAGAGTGGCGCTCAAGATACCTACTACCACCCATTGTAGCGGGGTGAAAGTGAAGTAGCCTGATCCAGTCAGGTTGGACACCAAGATTCCCGGTGCCCGGCAGAAGGTGACCAGAGCGGCAAAGCGGCCGATCTTGATCGGCGATAATCCAGCCACAAAGCAGAGCGCATCATCGGGAGTGAAAGGTAGAAGATAGATAAGTGCCATGCCCCATAGTCCTTTACCGGATGTCGCCTTGACCAGCAGTTCCCTGGCCTTGGAGCCGACAAAGCGATCGACCAGAGGCTTACCGAACGACCGCGCGAGCATGAAAGCCATGAGAGAGCCGGTCAGTACCCCGAGGATATTGAGCAGCGACCCATAGCCAAAGCCGAAGTAGTAACCCGCTACCAGACCAATGGTGGCTCCCGGGATAGGGGTAAAGAGGATCTGGGCCGCGTTCAGGGCGACGAAGCCGAGCGGGGCCCAGATGCCCGCCTCGCGCAGCAGAGTGGTAAAGGCTTCGCGATCACTGATCAGATCACTCAGATCTGGAGCCGCTACATATACGAGGGCCGCGATCCCTACGGCCGCTCGCAGATAGAGAATGGTCTTGAGCTGCATGATGTTTGCCTCCGT
>CAZINL010000060.1:0-16139 GCA_964540595.1 uncultured Clostridia bacterium | reverse complement strand
CCTGTCTGATCCGCCTCAGCCAGTCTTAGCTCTAGTTGTCTCCGCTCCTGAATGAGGCCTTCCCAGCCGACTGCCTGAGCGCTGAAGCTCGCCCATCGCTCAGTTGCGTCCCCCGACAGCGCGGCCAGCTCCGCCACTGACCTGGGGGTTTCCCGGAGCAGCTGCAGGCTCTCACTGAGGTACGGACGTCGCAGCAGAGTGGGTAGGGCGTCTGTGGCGGAGAGATCTGTGCAGCCCAGCTGTTGTGCCAGTAGGCGCATCTCCTGCCGGATAAGTACCTGTTGCTGGTCGAGCTCTCGCCATTGGGCATAGGCAGCCTGAGGGTCCGCGAATGCTCCCGTCAGCGGACGTACCTTTTCTTGCCAGGTGGATAGCTCCGTCCTTGCCTGCTCCCAGTCGCGGCGCAGCGAGGTAAGGCGCTCTACAGCGGGACGCCTGGCCGCTAGCTGCAGCAACTGCTCCAACATGGACTGCGCTGCTGTCAGTTCCACTAGGTCGCACCGCGATAAGGCCCCTAGGCGCTGGTCGATGGCGTCGGCCTCCCTGTCCACGTCGCCGGGCGCTGCCTTTGCGCGCGCCACAGGGCGAGTTAGCAGCCGGTGGCCCCCTCCGCCCATGGCCAAGATAATGAGGGCAGCCGCCACCATACCCGCAGGCCCTTTGATCAGCCAGGCGGCCACGACAGCGAGAGCCAAGCTGCCTAGCCACACTCCTGCTACCAGTAGCGGCTGGACCTGCTGCGACTGCTGCCTGCCCTCGATACGAGGCAGGCCCTGCAGCCGAGCAAGCTTGGCCTGTACGGCAGCCAGTAGTTCGGAAGGGCTGGTGCTCAGCCAACCAAAGCGCTGACTGAAGGCCCGTTCGGCGTCCAGGTAAGCCTGTTCTTCCTCGGCGAGCTGCCGATAGGCGCGGCTCGCGCCCTGCTCAGACTGGGTTAGCTCCAGCCGCCGCAGGGAATAGTTGGCCGCCTGTGCGATCAGCGGCGGATCAGCGCTGGCCAGTAAGCCATAGTCGCGGGCGGACTTGGCCTCCAACCGTTCCAGCTCTTGTTGGCGCTCCTGCCAGCGCCCCACCACCGCGGCGCACTGACCAAGCCAACGCTCCAGCTCATCAAGCACGGCCTTGGGCTGGTCCGCCAGCGCGGTGAAATCAGGCAGGTTGTTTAGCTCGGCCTCGATCCGCCCTAGTCGTATCTGCCAGGCTCGCTCTTCCTCCTGACGCCGTTCCTGGAGCGATAGCAGCTCAAGGAGACGGGCATGGTCGGCGGCGACCGCAGGCGCTAGAAGAATATCGGGTGTCTCCTGCTGCTGCCTGTTCAGCTCTGCCAGGTGAGCGGTGTGGGCCTGTAGCTCGTGCTCAGCGGCCTGCTGCTCCTGCTCCGCTCCCCGGATCAGCTGCTGGATCTGCTCCAGTTCCTCTAGGCGTGACGCCAGCTCCTCGCCATGGATCCGGAACTCTACATACTGCTGGCTCAGCTGCGCCTCGATCTCGCCCAGGCGTCCTGCCAGCGCCTTCGCCCCCGCGCAGGCCTGCTCGATCTCCATGTAGCTGCGCAGAGCAGCATCATGGCGCTCCTTCTCGGTACGCCACTGCGCCCAGGCGCTCGCCAGCTCTTCCCGACGGGCCAGGCGTGCCTGCAGCCGCCCGAGCTCTTGGCGAGTCACCTGCAGCTGCTGTTGTACCGTCTGTAGACCATCGGCGCTGGTACGTCCCGCGGCGAGCTTCTGTTCCAGCTCACTGATCTCGTTCGTCAGCTGCTCCAAGAGACGATCCTTATTGCCTTTACTCTTATCCCCCAGTGCGGTGCCGTAGTAGCGTGTCAGCTCCTTGATCTTGGCCTCCAGCCCCTTGCTCACGAGACCGTAGCGGTTACCGCTTCCTGATAGCAACTGCTGGACGGCGGCATCCAGCTCGACCTCGTCGGGCAGAGGCTGGCTCAAGCAAAACGTCGCGGCAAACAGCTCGCGGTTCTCAAGACCAATGGTCTCCTGGAGGAAACGCCGGTAGTGTGGGTTGGGTCGTCGACTCTCCGGGTTGTCCGCCACGTTATCGACGATCAGGCGCCAGCGGTCACCATCCCGGTATCTGAGGCTGACCTTGTGGTTCTCAAACTGCCGCGTGAGGTGGTATTTCACCCCATCCACGGACAGAAACAACTCGCCATCGAAGCGCAGCGCCTGCCCCCAGTGGCGATAGCGGCCCTGGCCGAAGCGTTCGGGATCGTTGCTAGCTGGCAGCCCGTAGAGGATGGCGGCCAGAGCCGCGACCAGCGTCGATTTGCCTGCTTCATTGGGCGCGATAAGGACATTGGCTGCGGGCAGTAACTCAACCACCGCCTCGTCGGCGTAGGGCCCGAAGCCCCGCACGATGACCTGCTCCCAGATGATCTTAGCCACCGCTCTCCCCCCTATCCATGAAGGCCGCGATCCCACGCCTCAGCGCCAATTGGATGATCTCGCGTTCCTCATCGCTGCCGCACTCGCGGTACCGATCCAAAAGCCGCCGGACAAAGAGGCCCTTGACCGTTGGTTCGCCTGCCCAGCTCTCGATGAGTCGTTCGTCAAGGTGCAGACTGTCGTCGCTGATCTCCAAATGGTAGAAATGGGGGGCACGACGGGCGGCGAGCAGTGCACAGTTGACTAAGAACGAGGTCGTTCCGGTCAGCTCCACCTTTAGCAGCAGTTCGCTGTCAGCGTCAGCGGCAATCGTCTGCTCCAGCTCCTCATGGCTGGCTAGGGTACTCAGATCGATCTCCTGGCTACGATAGCGACGAGTCGGCCATGGCACGAGTCGAACCTCGGCTGAGCGCGGACGCAGCTCGGCCACGGTCAACTGACCGCAGCCGGGGTCGGCGAAGCCCTTGCCCTCCACCATCCCAGCATAGACCGCCTTGCAGCCAGCGCTACTCAACTCTTGGGAGCGGTGAAAATGCCCTAACGCAACATAGTCATAACCAGCGCTCGCTAGCGCCCGCCCATCCAGCGGCAGCCCACGCTCACCGGTATCCCAGTCCAGCGAGCCGTGGAAGGCGGCCAGGTGGACACCATCCCCGACTGGTGGCGGAAAGGATGACAGACGGCCGCTGGCCGATGTCAGCCCACCTGTGTACGCCATACTATATAGATGAAGCGTCTCGCCGCGGATGGACAAGCTGGTCACATGCGACGGCATCGGGGCCTGCACCAAGATCCCCGGCCAACGGTCGGCGTAGCGACGATAAACGGAGTCATGGTAGGTGATCTCGTCATGATTACCGGGCACAGTGATCACGGTCTTTCCCGCCTGGATCAACTGCGCAAGGTCGCGAATAACGGCCTCCACCAGCAGATCACTGGGGCGATGAGTCTCAAACAGATCGCCGACGATCAGGACCAGATCAATGGCCTGCTCAGGCTGTATGGCCCAAGCGGCAACCCGTGTGAGAAGAGTATCACGCTCACGGGCACGCTGCTCGGCTTTCTCACCGAGAAAGTCGGACTTCCAGCCCAAGTGTAGATCGGCTAAGTGTAGGCAACGAATCACAATCGATCCTCCCTTTGCCTATGTTGTTATGCGTATGTTTGTTCGCCGGAGAGACGGGTGTACCCTTCTCTCAGAGGGCAGGCACGATTTCTTCCTCATTCATTGGCAAAGGGGGCTAAGTCAGGTATGATGGAGAGTAAGATGATAGCGGTATCTGATCTCGGTGATGGCGATCGAGCTGCTGAAGGAAAGATCCTCGGGTAGCTCGTTACATAGGATAGGGAGGCGATCCAATGCCCAGAAATTCATTCTGGAACAAGAACCCGCAGGATCAGGACTCTAATGGTTCCTGGCGCCGTGCCGATAGTTGGCGTCGTGGCTGGGATTGGTATCGCAGCATCCCGCGCGTTGCTCGCATCGTGCTGACCGTCTCGGTCTTTTTTGGTCTAGCTCCATTGATTCCCGTCCTGTTCAGCTTCGCCCCGATCCTGGTGATCGCCTGGGCACTGTCAAAGTCGAAGAACAAGCAGCAGCGCGACCGCAACTATACCCCGAGCTCGCAGCCCGTCTACAACCCCGTCAATACGACCACCACGCTACCGACCGCACGGGTTCCCGGCGAGACGGTGGTCCGCGGTCGTACTGAGCAGGGCAGTGTCGACAAGATGCTGGGACTGCTCTCGGACGATTACGTGGTGATGCGCAACTTCACCGTCCGCGTCAAGGACAAGATGGCCACCATCGACTATCTGATCCTCGGGGGCAATGGCATCTTTGCAGTGCAGATGAAGGATATCAAAGGGGAACTGGTGATCGAGCCAGGCAACTGGGCGGTGCGCGCTACCGACGGTCGCTTCCGCGGCATGGAGAGCCCGGTACTTCAGGCCAAGCACAACGCCATGGTACTTCAGGAATGGCTGAAGCAGATGAGCGGGCTGGAGAATCTACCAGTGCATGGCCTCGTCTGCATCCCCAACAGCGAGGTCTATATCCAAGGTAAGGATGAGCTACCGGTCGTCAAGGCACAGTCGCTGCCCTACTTCATCGAGACGCAGGAAGGCAGTTGGCCTGATGGCCTCGACAAGGCCGTCATCCAGAGCCAGGCGGTCAAGAGCGCCATCGTTAGCGATATCGACCCCTTCGCCGCCTTCGCCGGCATGAACATGATGCAGCAAAACCAGTTCCTCATCGCCTTGCCCGAAGAAGAACGGAGCTACTTTGTCAACGCCAATGAACAGTACCGCACCGCCTCGCGCGAAGAACGCCGCTCGCTGATCAACGAGTTTATGACCCGGCAGATGATGGAGCAGCGCTTCGACCTGCTCAATAGGCTGCAAGAGGTCACGGGTAAGACGCGCAGGATGGAGATGGAGCGATTTTAGGAGTCCACAAGAACACAAGTCCACGTGTCCACAAGAACACAAGTAGAGTGAACGAGAGCAAAAGCGAGACCCAGCCTGGCGGCTGGGTCTTCTTATTGTTAATACACATACTGCATAACTGTTCACTAGTCTCCGCAGACTGGTTGGTCGCCTTACGCGTCGGCATGTGGACTCGTGGACTTGTGTTCTTGTGGACTCGTCCTAGCAAGGGCTGCGCCCTATGCGGGACGAACGGCGTGAAAGACCTTCTTCCCCTTCTTGACCAGCACCTTGCCATCCTGGAGATCGGCGCTGCCGACCACGCGCTCAAAGCTCTCGACCTTCTCGCCGTTGATGGTCACACCGCCCTGCTGGATCAGACGGCGGGCCTCGCTCTTGGATGCGGCGAGACCGCAACGAACCATCAGATCACAGATATTGATCCCAGCGTCCAATTCCGCCATGGGCACCGAGGTCGAGGGGATATTGGCATCGTCGCCGCCGCTGCTAAAGAGCGCTTCGGCAGCCTGCTGCGCCTTCATCGCCTCTTCTTCGCCATGCACCATCTTGGTGACCTCAAAGGCGAGCGCCTTCTTCGACTCGTTAATCGCTTGCCCTTCGGCACGCCCAAGGCGACGGACCTCGTCCATGGGCAGGAAGGTGTAGAGAGCGAAGAAGCGCTCCACATCCGCATCATGGACATTGCGCCAGTACTGGTAGAAGTCGTACGGTGATGTCTTGAGCGGATCGAGCCAGACAGCCCCATCCACGGTCTTGCCCATCTTGGCACCGCTACTGGTCGTGATCAGCGGCAACGTCAGGCCAAAGGCCTCACCGCGCTCCAGACGGCGAATCAGGTCAGTCCCAGCAAGGATGTTTGACCATTGGTCGTCGCCACCGATCTGCAGCTTGCAGCCGTACTCACGAAACTGAACCAAGAAGTCGTAAGCCTGCATCAGCATGTAGTTAAACTCGATGAAGCTCAAGCCGGAATCAGGGCGCTCCATACGGGCGCGGAAACACTCAGCGGTCAGCATACGATTGACCGAGAACTGTGAGCCGATCTCACGCAGGAAGTCGACATAGTTCAGCTTCAGCAGCCAGTCGGCATTGTCAAGCATCAGCGCCTTGTCTTCGGAGAAGTCCAGCAGGCGCGCCATCTGCGCCCTAATCCCTTTTTTGTTCTGCTCGATATCCTCAAGGGTCAGCATCTTGCGCATCTCGGTCTTGCCGCTGGGGTCCCCGACCATGCTGGTCCCTCCGCCCATCAAGGCGATGGGACGGTGCCCGGCGCGCTGTAGATGGGCCAGCGCCATGATCGGCAGCATGTGGCCGACGTGCATGCTGTCGGCGGTGGGGTCAACGCCGACATAAGCGGTCACCTTCTCAGTGGCAAAGAGCTTGTGCAGGGGCTCATCATGGGTCAGCTGCTGGACGAAACCGCGTTCTCTTAAGGTATCTAGTACATTGGTCATGGTGTAACACTCCTTTGCTTAACTGTCGTCTGAAATATCGCTAGGAGAGCCTCAGCCACAGTTTGCGGCTGACGGTCGTGTAACCGAGACTCTCGTAGAGCTTCCGGGCATCGTGGTTGAACTCCCACACCCCAATCTCTAGCTGATCGATCGCCTGCTCACGCGCCCACCGGTGGGCGCGCTCTATCAGGCGGCTACCGATCCCTTGCCGTCGGCAATGGGCTCGGACCACGAGAACATCGATCACCATGTAGGTCCGCGGGACGATCAGCGGGCTATCTGCTGTGGTTCTAGTGACGCAGCGGACAAAGCCAGCCACCTGCCCATCGCTCACCGCGACAAAGAAGGTGTTGTCGCCACTATGCAGCCAATCCTCGAGCTGGTCTCGAGGCACGCTCTCGCCTTGACGAAAGACGTGTTGCGCCGTCTGGGCGTGATAGTCGTTGATCTCCCTCCATAGGTCGCGGATGGCCTCGATGTCCGAATCCACAGCTTTGCGAATGAGACACTCCATCACAACACCTCCTTCGTCGTATTAAGGACATCACTGATCTTAGGGGAATCAAAAAACCCCGCCCCTGATCTCTCAGGGGCGAGGTCTATCCCGCGGTACCACCCTAATGAGCTGCCAACGCAACCCACTCAGCCCCCGTCGGGTCGAATAGACCTTAACAGGGCTCCCCGCTAACGCTGGGACTGCGGCGAAGCCTATTTTATCACCAATGATGGCGCCATCATCAATGATCGTTCGGTTCGCAGCTCAGGAGGGTATTTCGGCCATCGTCGGCCCCGGTTCGCACCATCCACCGGGTCTCTGACGCTCGCACGGATCGCTTACTCTTCTCCATCATCGCTTGCATGTGATTGTAGTCTATGATACGGCAAAGAGGATTATTCTGTCAAGTGCCTTTGTCGTGACGATCACCAAGTGGAAATCATCCACGACGATCCCACGACGCGCCAACGGGCATGGCTGTCTGTCACAGCGTTGGTTTGGTTACCAGTTTATACATATCCAATGGTAGGTCATTTGGGTAACGAACAAAATAACACAGGGTTGTCTTGCCCCTCTGTCGAAACAGACGATGACTAAGCGCAAGCAGGAGGAGATAGGAGATGCAGGAAATCCATCTTGAGCGTCTGAAATGGCCCGATGTCGAGGCTTACCTAAAGGAGAGCGACACCATTATCCTGCCTGTGGGTGCCACAGAGCAGCACGGACGACACTTGCCTTTGGGAACCGATTCTCTGGTGGCGATCGAGTTAGCTGATCAACTCGGAGTCAAGACCAGCACCTTAGTGGCCCCACCGATCTGGTATGGCTGGAGCCCCCATCACCTTGCCTACCCTGGCACGATCTCGCTGCGCCCTGAGACGCTCACTGAACTGATCGTCGACTGCAGCCGTAGCCTGATCCATCATGGCTTTAAGAAGATCCTGATCATCAATGGCCACCGCATGGCCAATCTGCCACCGATTCAGATCGCCGCCACTCGGGTGCGCAATCAGACCGGCGCGTTGATGGTGATTGCTGATCCCTTCTACGTGGGCGAGCTGGCCGGACGCCAGATCAGAACCTCAGAGCCCGGTGGCGTCGGCCATGCTGACGAGTTGGAGACATCCCACATGCTCCATCTGCTGCCGGAACTCTGCGACATGAGCCAAGCGGTCAAGAATATGCCATCTCCGAAGAAATACCATGTGGCGGACCCATATGTCGAATGCGACCGCGTCACCTCTCCCTCCAATATCGCATCCTATCGCGCTCGCACCGCCCCCTCGGGAGTCAGCGGCGATCCGACCGTCTCCTCTGTCGAGAAGGGCAGGCGGTATAATGAACTGGTTCTCAACAACCTCTGCGAGGTTATCGAAGACATGCGCGCCACACAGGTCGAGATCTACGACACTAAGCCACTGTTTTAGGTTACGGTAGGAATGCTCAAGAGCAGGCACATGCCTGCTCTTCTCTTTTACACCTGTTCTACTAGGCCGTATCTACTCTGGCCCGTGACCTTTGGCTTTGGGGCTCCTTCAGCCCCACCTTCCACACCATCATCGCCATACCGGCTAGGCGCAGCCATGTGGCGGCATTGAATACCCAGCCCATGTCGGTCGCTTGATGGATCCAGACCCCGATCATTGGCGCCACGAAGCCTGTGACACCCATCACCGTGTGAAACACCGCGATATAGCTGGGACGATTCCGCTCATCGGGAGAGATGTCGAGGAGGGCGTTGAACAACACCATACCAAAGCCAGCGCTGGCAATGCCGTTGAGCACTGCCAAAGGCAGAAGCGGCCAGCCGGTACGAACAAAGTTGTGCAACCAGGGTTGCGGCGCGAAGATCGCTATACTCAGGAACAGAGCTAGGCGGTTGCCATGCCGATCAGCGAATCTCCCCCACCAGCGCGAGGTGAGAACCATAACCAGCTGGCTGGTTACCGAGACCGATCCAATGAAGGTCTTGGACAGCCCAAGGACCCTAACATTAAGGATCGGCCACATGGCAGCGGAGATATTGAAGCCCACATGAACGACGAAGAGCGTCAGGGTGAAATAGAGGAACCCTGAGTCTCTAAGTGCACTTCTGACTCCATGCCAGCTGCCCCCAGGCCTACGCTCAGCGACCGGCTGTGGGTTCTCGATCATCCGGCTCAGATACCAAGTGGACAGCATTTGCGCTACAAAGGCGGCCACGAAGATGACCACGTAGTTCCACGGATATGGCAACCAGTCGAGGAAGGGACCAGCTAGGGCCGTACATATCATGGTCGCGAGGCCGAGGATCATGTTGCGATCGCCAAATACCCTGCCGCGCAGTCGGCTGGGAAAGATATCACCCATCATGGCCGTCCATGCGGTTCCGCAGGCCGTGCCGGGAAAAGTCATGACCGCGAAGAGCAAGATAAAAATCCAGGCGCGGTACGCCGGAGCAAGCGGCAAGAAGGGTATGAGAGCATACATGAGATAGCTGCTGCGAGCAAGCAGTGCGGATGGGATAGCGACACGTAGCCGGTGTGGGTGGCGCTCGACGATGAGAGCAGCGGGAACGTGCGAGAGCATGGTTATGAGGGCTGGCAGGGCGGTCAGCCAGCCGATCATCGTGTCGCTGGCCCCTAAAGCGAGAGCAAAAACACCAGTGAATGACTGTGTCAAGCCAACTGCCGCAGCGTTCCACAGGCCGTCCCAGATGCTGATGACGATATTTCGCCGCACCGTGCTGTCGGGCGCATAGGAGGTGATCCAATCTTCAATTCGTATTCGCAGTGATCTCACGGCCGTAAGTCCATCCTTTGCCTGATTGATTGCACCATCGATGCCAGTCACCATTCATTCGACACGACGAGCATCACCACCTGCCGCAAGTATCGGGACGCAGCTGTGCCTCCTTTAGCTCCAAAACACCTAGAGCCGATGACGATCGGCTGCGTGATCATCATCGGCTCTAGGTGGTAATATACGGGGTTATAGCCGCTAAACTGTCCCCACCTTAGCCTCGGGGCTTTGGCCTTTGGGCTCCTTTAGTCCCACCTTCCAGAGCAAAACCCCCATCCCGAGCAGGCGCAACAGTGTAGCCAGGATGAAGACAATCCCCATATTGGTGCTCTGATAGAGTGCTACGCCCAACAGGGGCGCGGCGAAGCCGGCGACCCCCATGGTAGTGTGGAAGACCGCCACGTAGCTAGGACGAATGCTCTCATCCGGCGAGATATCGAGCAGGGCGTTGAACAGCACCATACCAAAGCCAGCACCGGCCAACCCGCTCAAGATGTTGAGCGGGATCAGCGGCCAGCCGCTGCTGATGAAGTTGTGCAGCCATGGTTGCGGCATGAAGATGGCGATGCTGAGGAAGAGCGCCACCCGATTACCGTACCGGTCAGCAAACCGTCCCCACCAGCGCGAGGTCAAGACGGTGGTCAGCTGCGCCAGAACCGAGAGCGAACCGATGAAGGTCTTGGAGAGCCCTAGGACCCTGACATAGAGGATCGTCCACATCGAGGCTGAGATATTAAAGCCCACATGGACCACAAACAGCGCCAGCAGAAAGAAGCGGAACCCTTGGTCGGAAAGCGCCTGGCGAACGCCATCGCCATCGCCGCGCTTGTGGGTAGCAACGGGAGCCTCCTTGGGTGCTTCGATCATCTTGGTCTGATACCAGGTAGAGAGCATCAACGCGACGAACGAGGTAGCAAACAGAATCGTGTAGTTATACGGATAGGACAGCCGATCCAAGAACGGCCCAGCCAGCGAGGTGCAGACCATGGTGGCAATGCCCAAGATCATGTTGCGGTCACCGAATACTCGTCCGCGAATGCTGCTGGGAAAAACATCCCCCATCATGGCGGTCCAAGCCGAGCCGGAGACGGTGCCCGGGAAGTTCATCACCGCCACCAGGATGATGAAGGTCCACGCTCTCAGCACCGGACGAATAGGTAGAAAGGGGATGAAGGCGTAGAGCAGGTAACTCGATCGAAAGACCAATCCGTAAGGCACACTGACCCTCAGCCGACGCGGTGAGCGCTCGGTGAGAACTGCCGCCGGGATATGCGACAAGAGCGAGACCAGAGCGGGCAACGAGGTCAACCAACCCAGCATGGCGTCGGTCGCTCCCAGAGCCAAGGCGTAGACACCCATGAATGACGATGTCAGGCCCACCATCACGGAGTACCAGAAGCCATCCCAGATATTGTTCATGATGTTGCTGCGGGTGTTCCTGTCTGTCGCATAGGAGGTTAGCCATGCCGTCAGGTTTGAACCAAACGCCCTCATCTCATAACCCATCCTTCGTACTGTAGTCCCATCTCTGTCGCTCACTTCGGAAGTGAGGTTATCTTTCGTCAACTATAGCTTGTCTTCCTGTCGCTATCAGAAAGTCCCAAGCCGCGACAAAGGGCTTGGGACTTTCTGGCGAGCCACCAAAGGCACATGAGTAGCCACCATGGCCCCAAGCCCCCAGAAGGAGTGGGAACGTCTGGTTTCAAGCCTCCAACTGATGGGGTGCTAACTTGGTGGCATGGGGCCTTGGTGGCTTGGGGCTAGCGCCCTACGGGCGCTTGAGGTACTTCGCAAACTCCCGATCCATCTTCGGCAGCGCATCTTTCCAGGTATGACGATAGGCAAACGTGTGCACCTCGCCTGGATAGTAGTAGGCCTCGTAGACCTTGCCTAGTCTGACGCAATCGGCAACGATCCGATCCTGCTGTTCGATATCCACGTTCATATCCTTGGTCCCCTGGAAGTTGATCAGCGGCTTGGTTAGGTTGTGGGCATAGTTGCATGCCGAGGCCACGGCGTAGAGTTCGGGGCTCTCCTCAGGATCGCCACCTAAGTAGCAGGAGAACATCGAACCCTTGCGCTCATAGCGCTTCTCCGCCCAACGGGTCCACTGCGCCTCGTCCCAGATGCCGGCGATATTGAGACCCATGCAAAACTCATCGGGGTACTTGGTCAGGCACTGCAGCGTAAGGAAGCCGCCATAGCTCAAGCCATAGACCGCCACGCGCTCTGGATCCACATACGACAGCCCTTTGAGATAGCGGGCTGCCTGGATGCAATCCATCACGTCGTCGACGCCCATCTTGTGATACAGCCCAAAACGGAAGGCACTGCCATAGCCGATCCCGCCGCGGAAGTTGATCTCCATCACCACATAGCCCTGATCGGCTAGATATTGGTTATAGGCGTAGAAATGAGCGTACGAGCGTGACGGATTGAAGCCGCCGCGCATCTGACGGATCGGCCCGCCATGGAGCCACAGGATGGCCGGGTAGCGCTTGCTCGGATCGAAGCCCTGCGGCTTGAGGATGAAACCATCGATATCCCATTCGAGCGCCCCTTTGTAGGTCACGTGCTCTGGTCTCTGCAACTGCTGCTCCATGGCGTCTGGCATACTAAAGGTCAGCTGGCGCGGGGCTGCACCACCGCTCAGGTCAACCACCCACAGATCCATGTTCTTAGCGTAATCGCAGTGGGCAAAGGCTAGTCGGCTACCGTCAGGCGACCACTTGGGTTGGACGGTGGTCCCTTCCATGTCCACGATCTTCCGCTCACTGCGTGTCTCCAGATCGTAGAGCCAGATATGGCGCTGCAGAAGGTCACCACGGTTGGACGCATAGGCAAAGCGCTTACCGTCGGGTGACCAGGTCGGCTTGTCGCCATCATGCCCGAAATCCTCGCAGAGACCAAAGGTCAGCTGCTGTAGCGAGCCATCCCGCAGATCATACAAGTAATGATGGAGCCAGCCATCGGCCTCCATGCTGATCAATAGTCTTTCGCCAGTGGGGTCGGGGTACGCCCCGCCAAAGCGGATGGCTCCTTTGCGCTCCGATTGCTCGTCATGAACGAGATGACGAATCTCGGGCAGAACCTTGGTCACGACGCCGATGGCAGCGTGATTCTTGATGGATGTCTGGTCACTGGGAACGGTAGCAAGATAGTAATCGATGACCATCCCCTGCTCTTGGATCGCCCGGAAGACGAAGGAGCGCTCATCCACCCAACGTCCATCGGAAAGACTCCGCTGGTAGTCGGCACTGCGCCACCAGACCTGCCCTTGACGAGTCACAACGGCGAGATGTACTGCCTTCTCCTCGTCCTTCCAGTTGCACAGCAGCTTCTCGCCATCCTTGGACCAGGCCAGGGTGCCAGAGGCGACCCTGCTAATTCCCTTCATCACGGTAGGAAGCTCCTCTACACCGCGGATGCAGAGGAGACCGTTCTCCACGTAGGCCAATGTGTGGCCATTTGGTGCCCAGGCCGGCCCGGCCTCCACCTTGGCGGTCGCGGTGTAGCGTTCGAGCGCAAACCAGTCACCATCGGGCTGTGCGAGCCACAGGTCGCCGTCGACGACTAGAGTAAGGGCTCCAGTTTTTGGCTGCCAGCTGATACTGGAGACACGGCTCTTGGCATTGGTCAGCTGCCGGCACGACCTGCCCTGGCTGTCAACTAACCAACAGTCAATAGTACCGCCATCATCCCAGAGATAGGCGATCCACTTGCCGTCAGGAGACCATCTCCAATCCCCTAGATATTTGAGTCCCAAGACCTGGTCCAGAGTTATCCCAGCCATATCTCTCGCCTCCCGTAATAATCTCTGTCGGTTACTTCCTTGTGTAGGCAAGGGATTCCTCCCCAAACAGAATGACCGCCCAAGACCAGCAGATGATGGACTTGGGCGGTCTCATATTCGGTCTCCTAGTGTCTAGCGTCTTGGGTCTGGTGCCTCGGTTAGTGTTCGGCACTCGCCTACAAATGCACCACCTCAAACCGCGACCCGATCTCCGGATGCTTAGTGACCTCGATCCGCACTGGGAAGGCGTTCTTCAGCGCTTCTAGATGGGTGATCACCAAGATCTTGTCGAAGTCGCTGCGCACCGCCTGGATCGCTTCAACTAGGTGCTCGAGCCCCTCGGCGTCTTGGGTGCCGAAGCCTTCATCGATCACCAGCGTCCGCAAGCGCGTCCCGCTGCGCCGCGCCAAGAGCTTCGAGAGCGCGATCCTGAGCGCAAAGTCGCAGCGAAAGGCCTCGCCGCCGCTGTAGAGCTCATAGTCCCGCGTGCCCAACTCATCGGAGATCTTGATCTCCAGCGTCTCGCGGGCCCCGCTGGCCGTCTCCTTCTTCGACTCAATGCTCAGCTGTGTCGTCCCGTCGGTTAGCCGCGCTAGGATCTCATTGGCCTCGGCCTCGATCTCAGGGATTGCCTGTTCGACGATCAGCGCCGGGATCCCATCCTTGCCAAAAGCCACGACCAGCTGGTCATAGAGACTCTTCTCCTCCGCCGCCGCGCGCCGATCGCTCTCCAGTCCAACCCGCTCCTCGCGCATGGCGGCGCAGCTGGCCAGGCGCGCCTTCAGCCCACCTAAGGTCTGCACCTGCTCCTCGCGCGCCGCGCGTAGCGCTTTCAGCTGCGCCTCCACCGCCGCCACCTGGCTGAGCAGTTGCGGCAGCGACTGCAGCTCCCGCTGGAGCTCATCACGCTTTGCCGCCAGCTCGGAACATCCCGCCTGCAGTCTCGCTCCCCTCGTCTGCAGCTCACTCAGCCGTTCGCGGTTGCGCCCTAGGCGGAGCACTGCCTGCTGCAGTCGCTCCAACTGCGCAGGTGCATCCTGCACCTGCTCCCAAGCCCGCTGGACAACGTCATGGCGCTGGCGGCTGTATTCCAGAGCGGCCTGGAGCTTACGGGTGGCCACCAGCTCTCTTTGTTCGCTCTCGGCGTAGCGCAGCGCCGCCAATTGCTCTTGGAGTGCGTGGTAGCACTGCTCCGCCGGGCCCAGGTCACTCTGAGCCTGCTGGTGGCGCGCCCGCGCACTCGCCAGCGCCGCCTGCTGCGTCAGATAGATCTCCAGCTGCTGCCGCTGCCGTCCGACCTCCTGATAGCGCTCCGCATCAAAGGCCAGCGCTCGGATCTGCTCGCTCAGTCCCGCCAGTGCTCCTTGTACCTGGTGGGCGTAGTCCTTGGTCTCCAGCCGCCTCTTCATGGCTACGGCACGCTCACTCAACTCGCGCACCCGCTTAGCGGCCCTTTGCACTTCCGCCAGCCCGGCCTCCGCCTGCGCGAAAGTCTTCTCCAGCGTGGGCTTCTGCTTCAGCTCCGTATCCAGCCCCTTGAATCGCTCTCGCAATCTGGTAATCTCGGTCTGCAGACCTTTGTCTGTGCGCTCGATCTCGTGGATCGCTCTCCGCCCCGCCTGCAGCTCTGCGCGCAGTTGCCGTTCGAGCCTCTTGGCCTCGTTGGCCTCGAGATCATGGTGGCAGAGCGGGCAGCTCGCCCCAGCACTGTGAGTCAGAAGCGCTAGCTTCTCCTCCACCTCGCCGATCCCCACTTCCAGGCGCTTGCGCTCCGCCGCCAGGGCCCCGAGCTCACTGTTCGCCTGGGTCCCCCGCTCGCGCACCTGCTCACGTTCAGCCTCCACGGTCTCTAGCTGAGCCAATGCTGCTTGTGATTGCTCGCGGGCCGCTTGCCAACGCCCCTGCTCCCCAGCCCGCTTCTTCTCTTCCTGCAGCTGCGCCTCCGCGCCCGATAGCTCCACGGCTAGCGCTCGCTCCGCCTGCTGCACCGCCCGCTCCAGTGGCGTGCGCTGCTCCTCTAAGCCTCGTAGCGTCTGCCACTTGCTATGGAGTTCCTGTTCTAGCGCTTGGGCTTGCTGCCAGGCAGCATAGCCTGCTTTGATGCGTTCCTCGTCGGCCAGCTGCTTGCTGCTCTCCGCGATGATACGCAACAGTTCTTCGCGTCGTGTCATGGCGGCCTGGAGCTGCCGCTCCAGGCGACTGCGCTCCAGGGCGATGACCTTTTCCAGCCTAACCGCCTGTGCTTCCAGGGCGCTGTGTTCATGCAGCCGGCCCAGCCACTCTTCGCGGGCGGCGGTCAACTCCTGAAAGCGGCGGTGGAGCGCTGTGATTTCAGCCTGCCGCTCCACCAGCCCCTCATCTTGACGTAGCTCGGTCTCCAACTGCTGTCGGCTGCGCCCGACCTCCGCAATATCACGCTGCAATTGCCCCAGCTCAGTGGCCTGTTCGCGAACACGGCTCTGCTTGGCCAGCAACTCGGCACGTCGCTCCATCAACTTGGTTAGCGCAGCGTCTCCCGCTGCCGTCCGCTCGCCTAAGTTCTCGATCTCGCTCTGCACCGTCGCCGCCTGGTCGCGCCAGGCGGGTTCGTCGGCCAGTTCACGCTCGATCAGGTCGAGGCGGGCCTGTAAGTTCACCCGCTGCTGCTCGGCTTGGTCGCGGTGCTCCTTGGCCTTCTTGGCCAGTTCCTCGTAACGATCGAGACCGAGGATCTCGAAGAGTATCTGCTTGCGCCGCGTGGCGCTCTGGCGAGTGAACTCGTCAGCACGCCC
>CAZINL010000059.1:5406-16258 GCA_964540595.1 uncultured Clostridia bacterium | reverse complement strand
TAAGCTCCCGGCCTTCATTCGCGAGAGCTACAATGCCATCGATACCGATATGAGCACGACGCAGCTGATCAAGCTTGCCACCACCGCCGCCAAGGCCTACGAACAGGGACTGGGAATGGAGGTCCTGCCGGGTGAACCGGACTATGTCGGCGAGGTCAGCTATTTTCTGCCTGATGTCAGCGCGGTGCGTCAGCTGGTCGCCGATCGCATCTTGACCGACCTCAGCGTCACCACCTATCTAGAACAAGGGGAGCGGCAGGCTGATGACTATGAAGCCTCGGTCCTAGCTGAGCGCAAAGCCGCCACAGTGGTCGACAACGATACCCCCGCAAGCGGTCCCTCGGACGACTCCGATGACGATGAACTGCCGGTAAATCCCGATGATCCCGCTTCGAAGCCAAGTACTGGGACAAAGCCGGATACCGGAACGAAGCCAGACACCGGCAACAAGCCAGATAATCCTGGAACCACTGATCCCACTAACCCGGGGCCAAACCCCGATCCCGAGCAGCCGCCTACACCGAAGCCAGGCAGCCGGGTGGAGATCTTTGACGCCAGCGGACGTGCACGGGCACCGCTGATCGGTCAAACGCTCAGCGGCATGGGCTTTAGCATTGCTCAATCGATTACCACCGAGCAGACGCAGAACACCAGCACCGTGATCGTGTATACCCAGGACGCCAGTATGCTGGCGAAGCTGCAGGCGGCTCTGCCGCAGGCGCAGATCGTACCCGGGGGAGCCAACGCCAGCGGGGTACTAGCGACGATCATTATCGGCAAGGATCTATAACAGCTAGCGCCTTCTCAGTATCAGACCAACACCTCTCGCTCATACTACAGGGCGGGAGGTGTTATTCATGGCTGGTAATAAGCGTAAAGCATACCCCGCAACGACCGCAGAGTATCGTCATCTGACGGCCAACTCCGTGAACCCTGCGACAGAAGAGACTCTCGCCAGCGAGGGCCGTGGTGTCCAAGAGGATGCTCTGATGTCCGGTGGTCCTATGGGTGTCGAAGACGGCACCGGCGGCGCTAGCGCCAAGGGGCGCAAACCGCGTCAATACTAGTCTCACACCGACCAACCCCTGGGCTACCCAGGGGTTTTTTGTTATGATGTGTAGGGGTCGTTCGCGAACGACCCGCGTAGGGGCGCTGCCCTTGATCGTCCCCCGAAAGGAGCCTTAGTATGTCTGACTCAACATCCCAACAGCGAGCTATTCTCTCCATCTTGGAGCAACACTATAAGGGAGCCGCCACTGCGCTGGAGTATCGTACCCCTTTTGAACTGCTGGTGGCCACCGTTCTCGCCGCCCAATGCACGGACAAGCAGGTCAACAAGATCACGACCAAGCTCTACGCCAAATACAACACGCCCGCACAGTTTGCCTCCCTGACGCCCGATCAACTGGCCGAAGAGATCAAGGCTTGCGGTCTCTACATGAACAAGAGCAAGAATATCGTTGCCCTCTCGCAACAGATCATGGCCCTTCACAGCGGCGAGGTCCCCGATACGCTCGAAGAGCTGGAGGCTCTACCCGGAGTGGGGCGCAAGACCGCCAATGTAGTCTTGGCGGTGGCCTTTGGCAAACCTGCCTTCGCGGTGGATACCCATGTTTTTCGCGTCAGCAACCGTATGGGCCTAGCCCGGGCCAAGAACCCATTGGAGACGGAGAGGCAGGTTTGCGCCATCATCGCCCCCGAGAAATGGGGCGATGCGCACCATTGGCTGATCCACCACGGCCGCGCTATCTGCAAGGCGCGCAACCCCCTATGCAGCGAATGTCCCGTGGCAGGGGAGTGTCCGAAAGTGGAAGTATAGGAGATGATCCGATATGTCCAACCTAACCGACCTACTCCATGACCTCGTAGACCGCCGCACGCTACTCTACGCGGTGCTCAGCGATCCAAGGCGCCGCGGAAGCGAAGAGGTACGCAAGGTAGCGGTGAAACCGTTGCTGCTCAAAGGCGAGCTGGCGTATCAGCTGGAGTACCACCACGATAAAAAGGTGCTGCACCGCAATCTCACCCCTGCCGAAGTGGTCAACGAGATGGCGCAACTGCTCGAAGAGCGCTTCAAGCAAGCTCAAGTCTACAGCCGTGAGGCTGACTACCAGGTTTTCATGAACAAAGGCGGTCAGGTCAAGATCCTCACGCAACCGCCCACCCGCGGAAACCCTGATCTCAGCCACAACCGGCGCAAGAACTATCTCCTCAGCGAGAACGAGCCCAATGAATTCCTGATTCGTCTCGGCGTGATGAACGCCAAGGGCAAGGTGCTAGCACCCAAGTATGATAAGTTTCGTCAGATCAACCGTTTCCTCGAGATGGTCGATGATATCGCGGATGAACTGGACCACGGGCGGACGCTTAACATCATCGACTTTGGCTGCGGCAAATCGTACCTAACCTTTGCCCTCTACCACTACCTGCATGAGCACCGCGGTTGGCCGGTACGGATCGTCGGCCTGGATCTGAAGGAAGATGTGGTCTGCCACTGCAACGAACTGGCACGCGACTTGAACTACGGCCAGCTTTCCTTCCTCGTAGGCGATATCAAGGACTATCAGGGTCTAGACCATGTCGACATGGTCGTCTCGCTGCATGCCTGTGACACTGCCACCGATGCGGCCTTGGCCAAGGCGGTGCAGTGGGGCGCCACGGTCATCCTCTCGGTCCCTTGCTGCCAACACGAGATCAACCGCCAGCTGCATAATGAACTGATGCGCCCGCTGGAGAAACACGGCATCCTCAAGGAGCGGCTCTCTGCCTTGGTGACCGACAGCCTGCGCGGCAATGTGCTGGAGATCATGGGCTACAACGTGCAGATGCTCGAATTTATCGACATGGAGCACACGCCCAAGAACCTGCTCATCCGGGCGGTGCAGAAGTCCCAGGCTGAGGTCAGCGTCAAAGCGATCAAGGATTACTTGCATTTTCGCGATTTCTGGCACCTGTCGCCCTATATAGAGCAAGCGTTTGGCCAACCGCTACGGGAGCGACTGGGGGAAGCGTGAGATCATCAGGCCGCGATTCTTCCTAACCGGCAGGAATCCCTCACTCCAGTGCGGAAACGTACCATACTCGAAACAAGGGAGTGGTGCCATGGTTGAGGGGTGACGATTAGCCGACTCCACTTCCCGGGTGAATCATCCATGGCTAGCGCCCATCGCACCATCCTCAGGGGTGAGTTGGACCTGACGCAGGGCAACCTGTTGTTTACCCGCCAGGTCTACAGCGATCAAACTCCCACCGAGCCTCCCGTACCATGGCGCTGCGACCACCTGCGTCAGTGGTATGCCCTCTATCCACAGCAGCACCCAGAGCTGGGGACTGGCTACCGCATCGATCTGCAGACACCTCTTGTTCGTACAGGTAGGTCCTATGAATGCTATGACCTAGTCCTCGACCTATTTGTGGATGGTCAGGAGCAGTACCACTTGCTCCATGAAGAGGAGTTTGCTGTGGCCAAAGAATGCGGCTGGCTCCACCACCGTATGGCTGAGCAGGCATGGCTGCAGGTGGCCGACTGGGTTACCTTGATCAAGTCGGGGAGCTTCAACCAGTGGTTGGTCGAGCTAAGGCGAATGACACGAAAAGCTAGCACCTGATGGGAGATCGACTCCCCTCAGGTGTTTTGTTTGCCCAGGGGCACAAGTACCGGCTAATAGAAATATGATATACAATAAATGCCACAATGGTACACACATTCTCAATGCACGACCCTAGGAACCAGAGTATGCACGATCGTAACCGCTAATATCCACGATCACACGCCCTGATAACTCAACTCAACGACGAATTAGTACAACAAACATCCGTTGACCCGTCACAAATATGATGTTACAATGCAATGGATTAGTGAACCGTCTGTCGACGACAATAAGCTGCCGCCTTGCGGTCCAGCATCAGCGAACGGAGGACGATTTATCATGACGCAGGATCAGATCAGTCTGACCGAGTTGGGACTTCACCACTATGGCCCGCTGCATCGCAATCTGACGGCTGCCCGTTTGGTGGAGATGGCTTTGGCTCGCGGCGAGGGACACCTCACCTCTAGCGGAGCTCTGAGTGTTGTGACCGGCAAGTATACCGGACGTTCACCGCAAGACAAGTTCATTGTCGATACCCCTGCTACTCATCACCTGATCGCCTGGGGATCGGTCAACTGTCCGATCCATGCCGATCGCTTTGACAATCTGTGGGCCAGAATGACGGCTTACCTGCAGCAAAAAGAGCTGTTTGTCTTTGACGGCTTTGCCGGGGCTGATCACGCCCATCGTCTACCCATCCGTGTGGTGAATGAGTTTGCGTGGCAGAACCTATTTGTCCACCAGCTCTTCGTCCGCCCCACAGCTGAAGAGCTAGCTGTACATCAGCCTGAGTTTACGGTCGTCTGCGCTCCTGGCTTCAAGGCCGTGCCGGAGCTAGACGGGACCAATTCCGAAGCCTTTATCATGGTCCATTTCGAACGCCGCATGATCATCATCGGCGGGACCCATTACGCTGGCGAGATGAAGAAGTCGATCTTCTCCGTCATGAACTATCTCTTGCCGCAAAAGGGAATCCTGCCCATGCACTGCTCCGCCAATATTGGCGAGGACGGTGATGTGGCGCTCTTCTTCGGTCTCTCCGGGACCGGCAAGACCACTCTCTCCGCTGATCCCGAGCGTCGCCTGATCGGTGACGACGAGCATGGCTGGACCGATGATGGGGTGTTCAACTTCGAAGGCGGCTGCTATGCCAAGTGCATCAACCTCTCTCAAGAACATGAACCGCAGATCTGGGACGCCGTCCGCTTTGGTGCTGTCCTGGAGAATGTGAAGATCGACCCGGCGACCGGCGAGATCGACTTTGCCAGCGACGAGCTGACCGAGAACACCCGCGCCGCCTACCCTGTCGACTATATCCCCGGTGCGGTGCTGCCCAGCGTAGGCGGTCAGCCCAAGACCATCTTCTTCTTGACCGCTGACGCCTTTGGTGTGCTGCCTCCCATCGCTCGCTTGACCAAGGAACAGGCCATGTACTACTTCCTCTCCGGTTACACCAGCAAGCTCGCTGGCACCGAGCGGGGAATTGTCTCACCGCAAGCCACCTTTAGCACCTGCTTTGGCGAACCCTTCCTGCCACTGGATCCGGTGGTCTACGCCGAGCTCCTGGGACAGAAGACTGAAGAGCATGGCGTGCGGGTCTTCCTGCTCAATACCGGCTGGAGCGGTGGCGGCTACGGGGTCGGCAAGCGCATGAGCATCAAGTATACCCGTGCCATGGTCAGTGCTGCGCTGAAGGGTGATTTGGATACAGTCGAGTATGTGACCGATCCGATCTTCGGACTGCAGGCTCCAGCCACTTGCCCGAACGTTCCTGCCGACGTCCTGAACCCGCGTAATACGTGGGCGGACAAAGACGCCTACGACGCCCAGGCCAAGGACCTGGCTGCCCGCTTCAAGAAGAACTACACCAAGTTCGCGGCTCATGTGGAGACCTGTCAATCCGTAGCCGCTGGAGCCGTGAAATAGAGGACAGTATGTGAAATAGATGGGGCATCTCTGCTGCGGCGGAGATGCCCTTTTCGTGTATCATCAGGAAAATGCTCTCTGGTAGCGTATGTTCATACGCTACTCGGTTACCTAACGGAGGTTTACCAGGCCCTAGACTACCCCACACTTTGGCCTCGCGGCTTTGGACTCTGTCAGAGGTAGGCTGTGCCTATCTCTGACAGCTCGGGCAGTAAAAGCTCTTGCGCCCAGCAACGCGGGTCTCTTCGACGGTGCCGCCGCAGTGGTTTGGGCACGACTCACCCTGACGGTAACTGACCAAGGAGTGATGATTCTCACCCCCAGTCAACTGGTCATCGTCACTATAGGGCTTTTCCTGGTAGCCGCCGTGGGCGATCGCCCGGCGCAGCACGGTGGGAATCGCCTGATAGAGGCGACGCAGTTCCTCGTCGCTGAGGGTGGCTGCGGAACGGTTGGGCATCAGGCCCGCCGCAAAACAGATCTCGTCGGAATAGCTACCACCGATGCCGGCGATCAACTCCTGGTTGATCAAGAGTGCCTTCAGCGCCCCCCGGCGTCCGGCCAGGACATGGCGAAAGCGCTCCCAGGTGAAGTCCTCGGAGTCCAGTGGCTCCAGCCCAAGTGTGGCGTAGCGTTCGTGCAGCTCGGGCGGGGTGAGCAAATGCAGATAGCCCCAGTGCAGCCCCCGCCAGCTGAGGCTGTGGCCATCGGGATAGTGGAAGATGACCTGCGCCTTCTCCTCCTGCGGGTTGCCGATCGCGCCCCAATACAGATGTCCATCCAGCATGAGATGGCAGGCCAGGTAGAGACCGCTGGTAAGGGGGAGCAGCATCACCTTGGCGCGGCGCTCGGTGCCGACGATCCGCTCACCCACCAAGCGCTGGTTGAACTCCTCAGGCGGATAGTTGATGGTCGCCGGACGGTTCACCACCACGGCCTGGATCATCTGTCCCACCGCCGTCAGACGCAGGTGATGAAGATAGGTCTCGATCTCAGGGATTTCGGGCATAGGTGCCTCCTTTGCGTTAGGAGTCCACAGGAACACAAGTCCACATGTCACAAAGGCCGGAGCAATACGCGACAGATGGATAAGGGCTGCGCCAACCAATTGCTTTGGGCTTTGCCCTTGAGCCCGCTTTTCCGGGCTCAGTTTAGTCTTTCCTTCGAAACCATTGCGCACAATAACCGTATACACATCAGATAACCCAGACGTGGTAAAATGGTAACGGCTGGTCAAGGGTCAGTATACCATGCCTTCTCATGTTCTTATGGACTCATACGTCGCGGAGGTCAAGATGAACTTCACTGCTTTCATTGTCGGACCGCTGTTGGGGGCGGTCATCGGTTTGATCACCAACTATATCGCCATCGTCATGCTCTTTCGCCCCTACAAGCCATGGCATATCTTTGGCCTTAGGGTCCCCTTCACCCCAGGGGTGATCCCCAGCCGCCACAAGCAGCTGTCACAAAGTATCGGCAATGCGGTGGGTGAGTATCTGATTACTGAAACCGAGCTGCGCCGCACTCTGCTCGATCCGGCGCTGTCCGAACAGGTCGAGGCCTATCTCCTCAACCAGCTTGACCAGGTGAGGCGTCAGGAGAAGAGCCTGCGTTGCTTAGGTGAGCAGTTCGGGCTGCCGGTGGAGAAGTTGAAAGGGCAAACTGTCCAGTGGCTGGGCCACGCAGTCTGGGACCGCCTCAGGCAGGACGAGGTCCGTCAGCAGCTCATAGCCATGCTGGGCACCGAGCTAGATCGGCTGATGACGCTTCATCCCGATCCGGACGACGTCGGAGCGATCGTGGAGAAGAGCGTCCAGGTCGTGATGGACTGGATCGAGCGCCTGGTCAGCATCCCCGATAACGAGGCGTGGCTTAGTGAGCAGATCGATCAGCGCATCGCCAAACTGGCACAGTCGGAGAAGAGCGTGGCCTCGCTGATCGGTGATGACACGGTCAGGATGATCGTGGAGATGATCCGCAGCCAGGGGCCGACTCTGGCGAAATGGGTGGGGGACGCCATCCTCGACCGAGCGGTGCGGCAGAAGATCATGGACGGTCTGCTGCGCTTCCTGTCCAACCAATGGCTGCTGCGCGCTCTTGGCAGCGCTCTCTCGCCGGAACGGCTCGACCAGATGCTTCAGAAGGTGTTGACCGAGGCAGCACTATATCTTGAGCGGCCCGATAATCAGGCGCTGCTGGTCGCCAAGGCGGAAGCCAGCTTGGTCGAGTTTCTCAATCGCCCGGTGGGTGAGCTGATCCAGTCGGTCGGCGAGCAACGGGTGCAAGCGGCGGCTCGCGCCTTGATGGCCCAAGGGCGCAAGTTGGTCAAGAGCAGTGGCGTGGCCGACAAAGCCGGGCATTTGGTGCGCGAACAGTTGAACGCTCTGGGAGAGCAATCCTGGGCCGACCTCGCCGCCCGCGTCGGGCTCGATGGACTGCCGACCAAACTACTGCAGAACCTGGAACAGGCTTACCTCGAACTGCTCGACCGACCCGCTCTAGCCGATGGACTGCAAACGGTGATCGGGCGCGAACTGGATCGCCTGCTCGACGTTCCTCTTGGCCAATGGATGACCACCCTGGATAGCGCCAAATCCCGCCCGACCATTCACCGCCTGACCCAGGGCGCCCTGGAGATGGTGGCACGTGAGGCGGCCTCCATCCTCAGCCTACTCGATATCAAGCAGATGGTAACACGTAAAGTCGAAGAGTTTCCGTTGCCTGAGGCTGAACGGATCATTCTCGATATCGCTGGCAAAGAACTGGCTTACATCACCTACTTCGGCGGGCTACTGGGTCTGATTATCGGGGTGGTCCAGCCATTGCTCACCCTGCTTTTTGGTTAGGCATAGCTCCTCGGTTTCTGAATAAAAGCAGCCTGTCCCGTCTCTCCAAGTTGGGGAAGAACAGCTAGTATCATGAGTTCGAGGAGGAACGATATGAAGCTCCAGGAAGCCTACCTTGTTCTGGTTCCAGAAGTTAACTCTCGCCCTTTCATGACGGTTGACCCGGCCAAGGACAGAAGCGTGCTGGATACGGCCAAGTATGCTTGCCATACAGTTCTGGTCCAGAACCAGACTCAAGCCCTTCAGGAATGCAGAATACTGGTCGAGAAGGAAGGGGTAAATGTCATCACATTGTGCCCGGGTTTTTCCGACAAGGATATAGCGCAAATATCTGCTCTGGTTGGAGAGAATGTTGGCATATGCGTTGCCCGTGGTGATAGCAACACCAACAAGATTGTGGCGAAGCTCGTCGAACAGGGGTAACATTTTAGAAAACGGTGCCTGTCACCATTTTTTAAGATGTTGTAGGAATGTAAGGGCATGGAAAAAGAGCCGACCGGATGATGGTCGGCTCTTTCATCATTGCTCTGAGGTTGAGTTAGGCTGCGGTGCTGCGGCCAGCGCGGCGGCTGAACTGACGGGCAAAGGCCCCGCCCAGGACGAGGGTCATGAGGGCGGCGGGAACCACCAGGCTGAATTGATGGATGGATGGGAAGCGGCTAACCAGGTAGCGGTCGTCGACGACCATCTTGCCAGCGGTCCAGACCAGGATCCCTGCGCCGACATAGACGAAAGCGGGGATGCGCTCCATCAGTTTGGCGATCAGGGTGCTGCCCCACATGATCAGCGTCATGCTGAGGAATAGACCAATCAGCAGCAACACGACATTGCCGTGCGAGGCACCGCCGACGGCCAGGATATTGTCCAGGCTCATGACGAAATCAGCGGCGATAATGGTACGGATGGCGGACCAGAACGAGCTGCTCGCATTGACGCTCTCATCATCGTGGTGTTGGGAGAGCAGCTTGTGGGCGATGAAGACCAGCAGCAGACCACCGATGGCTTGCAGCAGTGGAACTTGGAGCAGGTAGGACACCAGGACGGTGAGTATGACTCGTAGTCCTATGGCACCTAGGCTCCCCCATAGGATAGCACGGGACCGCTGGTGTACCGGCAGCTTGACGGTCGCCATGGCGATAACGACCGCATTGTCCCCGGAGAGGACAAGATCGATGATCACGATACTGATGAGAGACATGAGAAACTGCATGAGAACACAACTCCCTTGTACTTATGAGGTGTCGTGCACCTCTTTATATAGTGATATCCTATTCCTAGTGCCAAGAAAGGTCAATGAGTCCAATTATAGACGCAATATTAAGAGCGTCATTCGCCGAATTAGCTGAGAACGCCTTGAAAAGTGCCTCTAGAACGTACGCAAGATCAAATAGGTCCATTACGAGAAGAACCAGTCCAATTGACAATTGGACTGGTGTCTGTCCGACAAATGAGGACGTTCTTTTTGTACCGGACTGACACAATCTGCCATACCCCACCATAGATTAGATTAGGTGCAACATCCACTCCATGATGTTTGTAAGGGGGTCGTGCAGTTGTTCATCCCGTATGTCGTGCAACCAGGGGATAGCCTCTATTTCATCGCGCACATGTTTGGGTGCAAGATGGAGGACATCATGTCCATCAACCATCTGATGAACCACGCGATGATCTACGTCGGCCAGGTGCTCTACATCCCCGTCGGTCAGCCGGGCAAACCACCGGTTCAGCCACCGGGAACCTTCCCTTATGTCGTGCAACCTGGTGATACGCTGTTCTTCATTGCCCGCCGGTTTGGCACCACCGTCGAGGCGCTGATGCAGCTCAACCAGATTGCCCACCCCGATATGATCTACCCGGGTCAGATCATCTATATCCCCGGTGCGGCCCCAACAACCGTACCGCCTACGATGCCACCGACCACGCCGCCTCCGGCAGTCTGTGGCGCTGGAACCTTCCCCTATGTCGTTCAGCCCGGTGATACGATCTTCTTGATTGCCCGCCGCTTCGGTGTCACTGAGGCCGCTATCCTGGCAGCTAATCCGCAGATCACCAATCCCAACCTGATCTTCCCGGGTCAGACGATCTGCATCCCGACGATGCCGCCGACCACGATGCCGCCCAAGGTCTGTCCAGCGGGTAGCTTCGCCTACACGATCAAGGCTGGCGATACCTACTTCCTGCTCGCACAGCGCTTCAATACCACCGTGGCTGCGATTGCTGCTTTGAACCCCGGTGTTGACCCGAACAATCTCCAGATCGGTCAAGTGATCTGCATCCCGCAGACGACCCCGACCACGTGCCCAGCAGGTAGCTTTGCCTACACGATCAAGGCTGGCGATACCTACTTCCTGCTGGCGCAGCGCTTCAATACCACCGTGGCCGCGATTACTGCTCTGAACCCCGGTGTTGACCCGAACAATCTCCAGATCGGTCAGGTGATCTGCATCCCGCAGACGACCCCGACCACGTGCCCAGCAGGTAGCTTCGCCT
>CAZINL010000059.1:0-5306 GCA_964540595.1 uncultured Clostridia bacterium | reverse complement strand
ATCTCCAGATCGGTCAGGTGATCTGCATCCCGCAGACGACCCCGACCACGTGCCCGACCGGCAGCTTCGCCTATATTATCAAGCCTGGTGACACCTTCTTCCTCTTGGCCCAGCGCTTTGGTACCACCGTCGCCGCGATCCAGGCTCTGAACCCCGGTCTGGACCCCATGAATCTGCAGATTGGCCAGGTCGTCTGCATCCCCGCCGCCGAAGGCTCACTTCCGCCCGGAACCTGCCCGACCGGCAGCTTTGCCTACACCATCCGTGCTGGCGATACCTTCTTCCTCCTGGCGCAACGCTTCGGCACCACCGTGGAGAATATCGAAGCCCTCAACCCCAACGCTGACCCGATGAACCTCCAGATCGGCTCGCAGGTCTGCATCCCCGGCGCGCCACGCTCCGAGGAAGAGGTAGATGCCCAAGAAGCTGCTCCCGTGATAGCTCAGGCCAAGGACGCCAAGGTTGACGCGCCCAAAATGGAGGCTGCTGTCCCTGTCGTCGCGGCCCGTCAGTGCCCGATGGGTAGCTTCGCCTACACCATCATGGCTGGCGACACCTTCTTCAGACTGGCTCAGCGCTTTGGCACCACCGTCGAGTCGATCCAGGCGCTCAATCCCGGGATGAATCCCAACAGTCTGCAAGTTGGCAGCGTGGTCTGCGTCTCGGCTGGAACCCCGATGGTCCCCCCGACCATGCTACCGACCACCATGCCGCCTAAGACCTGTCCTGCCAATAGCTTTGCCTATACCATCAAGTCCGGGGATACCTTCTTCATGCTCGCCGAACGCTTTGGCACTACTGTCGAGGCCATCCAGGCACTCAACCCTGGTATGAACCCCAACAACCTGCAGATCGGGATGCCGATCTGCATCCCTGGCGCTCCCCGTCAGGAAGCTGAGCAAAAGCAAGAGGCCGTCGCCGTCAGGGCCACTCGCCAATGCCCCACCGGCAGCTTCGCCTACGTTGTTCAGTCGGGCGACACGTTCTTCAACTTGGCGCAGCGCTTCAACACCACCGTAGCCGCCATCGAAGCCGTCAACCCCGGAGTAAACCCCAACAACTTGCAGATCGGTCAGATCATCTGCATCCCGCAGGCCACCCCGACTACCATGCCTCCAACCACCATGCCGCCTAAGACCTGCCCGGCCGGCAGCTTCGCCTACACGGTCAGGGCTGGCGACACCTTCTTCACCCTGGCGAACCGCTTTGGTACCACCATCGCGGCGATCCAGGCGCTCAACCCCGGAGTGAACCCCAACAACCTGCAGATCGGTCAGGTGCTGTGCATCCCCAACGTTCCCGGGACCACCCAGCCACCGACTACTCAACCCCCGTCGTCCTTTAGATATGTGGTTCAGGTAGGCGACACCCTCTTCTTCATCGCCCGTCGCTTCGGTACCACCGTCGACGCCATTCTCGCGATTAACCCACAGATCACGGATCCCAGCCGGATCTTCCCTGGTCAAGTGATTATGATCCCGCAGCCACCGCGAAGCGAGAGCTGAGTGAGTCCCTAGTCTCAAGTCCCTAGTCTCTAGTAGGGGATGAAAGAAAACAGGCGCAGCATGGCTGCGCCTGTTCGTTTGCCCGGTCACCACAGTATCTCTCCGCCCTCATTCTCACGCTTCGTGCGGGTGTTCCAGTCGATGGTGATCCCTGGCTCGATGAAGGCCTCGCGCGGGTAGCCGCGGTCATCCCAATAGCCTCCGGTCATGTGATCGGTGAACTCGATCTTGGTCAGCCACTTGCAGCTCTTGTAGCCCCACAGGTTGGGGATGATCATCCGCACCGGCGCGCCGTAGGCGGCTTCCAGCGGTTCCCCCTCGACCCCGTGGCAGATCAAGACCCGTGGGTGGTCCAGATCGGCCAAGGAAACACAGGTGACATAGCCGCCGCTGCTGGCAAGGACGGCGTGCGAGGCCTGGGGCCGGACCCCCATGCGATTGGCAAAGTCGCTCCACAGAACCCCATCCCAGGTGGCGCGGAAGGTCCAGCCGCTGACCGAGGTGAGACGGCAGTCAACCTGGCTCTGCGGCATGGCCATCAGATCGTCAAAGGTGAGGGTCTGCTCCTTTGCCACCAGACCCGTGACGGTCAGCTGCCACTGGTCGCGGGGAAGCTGCTGCACCCCTTCGGCTTTAAAAACTGGCACCTGCATGCGGGTTAAGATACTCATGGGACAACCTCCGTTACTTGGCCTTCGCTTTCATCATATTGAACGTCCCGCCCAGGGTCACCTTCGTATCTAGGGCGGCGACGAAGGTTTCGGGATCGATCTGGCGCACGAGCCCGGTCAGCTTACCCCAATCTCTACGGCGGATGAAGGTCTCCAAGATAGTCCGTTCGCCGATCAGACCCTCAGCGCGAATGACGGTGACGCCAAACCCAGCGGTGCGCAACTCTTCAAGCATCTGCCCTTGATACTTTGGCAGGGGGAAGATATGGACGGTCAGAAGACCCAGCGCCAGTTTCTCCTCGATCCAGCCACCCACGAGCGTGCCGGCTGCGAAGCCCGATGAGTAAGCCATTAGGTTGGCAAGATTGTCGATCGAACCCACGATCTTTGACAACGCCGTGATATAGACCGTGACTTCGATGAAGCCGAGCGCTGCGCCCTCTAGACGCCGCCCGCGAAAGACCAGGATCATGCGCATTGTAGAAAGAGACATATCTATGACGCGGGCAAAGAATATAAACAGGATCAAGTTCATTGGTCGTCGCCTCCTGGTCCTCTCCCAGAGACATTTATTTCGTGTCTCCCATAGAGTAGTACTGTAGTTGCTTGCCGCGACCAGCGCGCCATCGCTTGCCATGTCAGGAACTTGCATGACTTCATTATGGTAAACGCTTGTAGGCCTCAAATGGCTACTTCTACGTCATGCAAGTTCCGAAAGAATGAGTCAGGCAGGGCGCTAGCGTAAATGATCGGATGTACGCGTGGTTCTTAATATTGCGCAAGTCGCAGCAGGGAAAATAGCGGGGGTGCGGCGAATAGTTTCCCCAGTCCATGCAAACTTAACCACAACAGGAGCTTGCGTGACTTCATTATGGCGAAATCGCGTCGCCATCGATTTAGTCACGGCTCTGATCCCAAATCATGCAAGTTCCCACAGGTTGCGTTGTGTATGGTGCTACGCGAAGCAGCTCGTCATCTGACGGCAGTCTACCTAGGAGGCGCGATATGGAGATACGGGACCTGACCCAAGCGATGCATCAGATGGTCGAGGCTAAGGGGTGGTACCATGCTGACAGCCCTAGACAACAGACACCGAAGAATATCGCCGCCTCACTCATGATCGAGGCCGCTGAGGTCCTCGAACATTTTCAGTGGCGGGAGCAGGCCCAAGACCCTGACGCCTTGGGCGGTGAGCTCGCCGATGTGCTGCTATACCTGCTGCAGCTTGCCAGCGTGACTGGCATTGATCTCGAACAGGCCACGCTCAAGAAGATTGAGCAGAACTATCACCGTCATTGGGAAGCGTAAAGTTAGTGTTTGATGCCTGATGACTTTGAACTATCCATGCAATCGGGGGTGTGCCATGATCGAAAACCACGGGCGACCAACTTGTCCCACCGGAGCCATACGCATTATCGTCAAGAGTGTCGAAGTTCAAGGACGCGGGGTAATCCTGCTCACCGGACCCTCCAGCTGTGGCAAAGGTGAGATCGCCAAAGCGCTCTGCCGCTTCCTCTCCATCCCCGCCGACAAGCATCTCTCCATGGGCAGCATCTTGCGTACGACCATCAGCCGTGCCCGTGAGAATGACGGCTTCCGGCGTCAACTGGCTGATGACTACGGGATCAGCGATCGCGTTGGCATCTTTGATCATGCCCATAACCCAGCTCGCTTGGTGCAAAAGGCCGAGGAGTATCGCGAGGATCTGGTCCGCTTTCTACCGCTGGAAGGCGGTCAAGCACCTTCACAGCTGGACTGGCTGGAATACTGCGTGACCAAAGGCTTGCTGGTCCCTGACGACTGGACCGAGAAGATCATCACCGCGGTATTCACCCACTCCCCTGAGCTGCGTAGCAGCATCTTTATCCTCGATGGTTATCCCCGCACCATCCCTGCCGCCCGACATCTGCTGCAACTGCTGGCGGAGCTGGAGATCCCGGTGATCAAGACCATGCACTTGGCGATCACCAAGGAGCAGATGAAAGCTCGTGCCCTCAATCGCGGCCGCCTCGATGATACCGACGATAGTCTGGAGCGCCGCTACCAGTTCTACATTGACCGGGTGCAGCCGTGCATTGATTACATCAAGGAATGCCTCGGTTCATCCGCAGTGGCGCTGATCGATGGCCATCAACCGGTCCATGACGGACTTGGCCAGCTCGACCTTGAGCGATCGATCCATGCCGTGGTGGTGAGTGTGATGCAGGCGCTGGGCCTTCCCGGTTACCTGCTCGATATAGAGATGAACCCACAAATCAAAGCCTAAGGAGGCTCCATTCTCATGCAGAACGTCTACGATTACATAGCACAGCACCAACCAGAGGCACTGGACGCGCTGTTTAGGCTCATTCGCCAGAAAAGCATTAGCGCCAGTGGCGAAGGGGTGGAGGAGTGCGCCGAGCTTTTGGTTCAGATGATGCAGGAGGCGGGGATTGAGGCCAGAGTGATGCCCACCGACGGCCTGCCGGTGGTCTATGGCCAGGTGATCACCGACACAAACGCCCCCACAGTCTTGATCTACGGCCACTATGACGTCATGCCCGCTGACCCTCTCGAGCTTTGGCAGAGCCCGCCCTTTGAGCCGACCATTCGCGACGGACGTATCTACGCCCGCGGCAGCGGCGACAACAAAGGCCAGCTGATGGCTCATGTCCTAGCGATCAAGGCGCTAAAGGCGACCGATCGCTTCCCCAGGATCAATGTCAAGATGCTCTTTGATGGCGAAGAGGAGAGCGGCTCGCCCAACTTGCCCGCCTTCCTCGCCAAGCACCGCGAACTCTTCGGTGCTGATGTCGCCTACAGCTCTGATGGGCCGATGCACGATAGCGGGCGGCCGGTGGTCTTCTATGGAGTCCGCGGTCTGCTCTATCTGCAGCTGGACCTGACACGGGCTAACCGCGACGTCCATTCCGGCAATCGTGGCGGTGTCGTGCCCAACCCCGCCTGGGAGCTAGTCGAACTGTTGGCAACCATGCGCGATGCCGATGGTCGCTGCACCATCGAGGGCTTCTACGACGACGTACTGCCTCCCAGCGACTACGAGCGCGAACTATTGGACGGTATCCCCTACGACGAGGCGGAGTTCCTACGCGAAACGGGACTGAAGCAACCGGGGATGCGTAAGGGTCTC
>CAZINL010000058.1:10017-16306 GCA_964540595.1 uncultured Clostridia bacterium | reverse complement strand
CCCAATCTTCAATCTTTGCGCCTTACCCCACTTGAGACTTGGAGCTCCATAGATGGCGATGAATTTCCATCCATGGAAAACGCCACACTAAACAGGTCAGGAGAGCGAAGGGCGGTGTTTCCATGGATGTGCGGCGATGCCGGGCAAGGGATATTGGGATCAGAATCGGCTACTATGAGCCCGGACCGCTCAATGCCATCACCGATGTCTGCGGGGTGAAGGTCGGACATACCACCCTGATCCAGGGTGAGGGCCCGCTGCGCCCCGGCCATGGACCCGTGAGAACAGGTGTAACGGCGATCCTCCCCCATGACCGTGGCATCTACAGCCACCAGGTCGTCGCGGGGATCCATATCCTCAACGGCGCCGGCGAGATGACTGGCCTCGCTCAGGTCAGAGAGTGGGGTATCCTTGAGACACCGCTCATCCTCACCAATACGCTCAATGTCGGGCGGGTCCACGACGCTTTGCTGGACTACGTCCTGGAGCGCAACCCTAAGATGGGAGTGCTGTACGAGTACGACCCTGTCATCCCAGTGGTCGCCGAATGTGATGACAGCTATCTTAATGATATCCGCGGTCGGCATGTCGGACCACAGCATGTGAAGCAGGCTCTCGAGGCCGCTGCCAGCGGCCCAGTCGCCGAGGGCTCTGTTGGGGCTGGGACTGGTATGAGCGCCTTTAACTTCAAGGCAGGGATCGGCACCTCGTCGCGACGCCTGCCGTCAGCCTTGGGGGGTTATACGGTGGGCGCCTTAGTGCTAGCGAACTTCGGCAACCGCCGTCACCTCAGCATCGCAGGGGTGCCTGTGGGGCGTGAGATCACCGATCTGATGCCGACGCTTCATATCGACGGCTCAGTGGTGGTGATCTTGGCGTACGATGCGCCACTGGACTCCAGACAGCTAAACCGCCTCGCCCACCGCTCGGTGGTCGGGCTGGGGCGGATCGGCACCTACGCCGCCCATACCAGTGGGGAACTGATCTTCGCCTTCAGCACAGCCAACCTTATCCCTCGCATGAGCGATGAACGTACTTGTCAGCTGACCGTCCTACGCGATATCCATCTCGATCCGCTCTTTGAGGCTACCACTGAAGCCGTGGAAGAGGCGGTCCTAAACTCCTTATTTGCGGCCGAGACCATGGTCGGCAGGGATGGCCATGTGGCCCACGCCATGCCCATTGACCGTGTGATGGAAGTCATTAAAAGACAGCATGTGGGCAGGAACACAATAGTAAAAGTTGAGTAACTCAATATAGGGAACAAACTATAGCTTGAACTGGTATTAGTCGCAGATGCACGACGGTCACCATCATCCGTATTCCGCAATGAGGAGGAGAATCATGGCACATCGTGACTACCTGACCAACGAGCCGTGGCACGCCAAGCAGCTCCAAGAGACGGTCTCGATCTTACAGACCCAGCTCGAGCAGGGGCTGAGCACCGGCGAAGCCAAGACCCGTCTCGAAAAGTTTGGCCTCAACGAGCTCAAGGGGAAACCTCCCGCGACCTTTCTCCAAAGGTTGCTGGCGCAGTTCAAAGACTTCTTGATCATCATCCTGTTGATCGCCGCCGTGGTGTCTTTGTTGGTCGGCGAAGGCGTTGACGCCTTAGTCATCATCGGTATCGTGCTGGTCAATGCCATCCTAGGGGTTAGTCAGGAGTCCAAGGCGGAAAAGTCCCTCGAAGCGCTGCAGAAAATGTCTGCGCCCCACGCTAAGGTCCTGCGTGATGGCAAGGTGCAGAAGCTGCCTGCCCGGGAACTGGTCCCTGGCGATGTGGTCGTGGTCGAGGCCGGCGACTATATCCCGGCAGATGTCCGCCTGGTGGAGAGCTACAACCTCAAAGTGGAAGAAGCGTCGCTGACCGGCGAGTCAGTCCCCGTTGAGAAGCGGGCTGACGTGGTGTTGGATGCCGAAGTCCCGATCGGCGACCGCCTAAACACCGGTTTTTCCGGCACCGTGGTGACCTATGGGCGCGGCAAAGGGCTAGTCACCGCGACTGGTATGAATACTCAGCTCGGTCTGATCGCCGGTATGATCCAGAGCATGGAGGCGGAGGATACCCCGCTGCAGAAGAGCCTCGACACTTTAGGCAAGTGGCTGGGGATCGTCACCTTGGTCGTGTCTGCCATCGTGTTTGTCACCGGCATGTTGCGTGGCGGCACGATCATCGAGATGTTTATGACCGCCATCAGCCTAGCCGTGGCAGCCATCCCCGAGGGGCTGCCTGCCGTGGTGACCATCGTCCTCGCTCTCGGCATGGAGCGCATGGTCAAGCGCCATGTGATCATGCGTAAGCTGCTGGCCGTGGAGACCTTGGGCTCCACGACCGTGATCTGCTCCGACAAGACCGGTACGTTGACCCAGAATGAGATGACCGCTGTTCGGCTGTTCGCCGGGGGACAGGAGTACAAGGTCACTGGCGAGGGCTACAGCCCTACAGGCGAGTTCTTCCGCGCCAGTGCTCGCGTGGGTGACCCCACCCAGGATATTGACCTCAAGCGGTTGCTGGAGATCGCGTCTCTCTGCAACGACTCCCGTCTGGAGCTGAGTGGCGACGCTGGTTCCGATGCCACCTGGCGCATTGCCGGCGATCCCACTGAAGGGGCACTGGTGGTGGTCGCGGCCAAAGCAGGCCTCAGCCAAAGCGAGCTAAACCAGAGCATGGCACGCAATGCCGAGATCCCCTTTGACTCGGATCGCAAGCGCATGACCACGGTGCATCAGATTGGCTCCAATCAGGTCGTAGCCATGGTCAAAGGCGCTCCAGATGTCATGCTTGACCTGTGTGACCGTGTCTCGCTGCAGGGGCAGGAGCAGCCTTTGACCCCCGAGATCAAGCAGAAGATCAGTCGCGTCAACAGCAGCATGGCGGGCGAGGCGCTGCGCGTGCTTGCCACGGCCTACAAACCGCTGCCGTCGGTCCCCGCTGACCCCAAGGTCGACGAGATTGAGAGTAACATGGTCTTCGTCGGTCTGATCGGTATGATCGACCCCGCTCGACCAGAGGCCGTCCGAGCCATCGGGCAGTGCAAACAGGCTGGGATCAAGCCGGTGATGATCACCGGTGACTACAAAGAGACTGCTGTCGCCATCGCCCGTGAGCTCGGTCTAGTCGAAGACGTCGAGGGCAAGGTCATGACCGGGGCGGAACTGGAGAAGATGAGCGCTGAGGAGCTAGAGGCAGTGGTCGAAGACGTCAGCGTCTACGCCCGCGTCTCGCCCGAGCACAAGGTGCGGATCGTGGAGGCGTTCAGGAACACCAAGCGCCATATCGTCGCCATGACCGGCGACGGGGTCAATGATGCCATGGCGCTGAAGAAGTCAGACATCGGCGTGGCCATGGGCATCACCGGGACTGACGTGGCCAAAGAGACCGCTGACATGATCCTGACCGATGACAACTTCGCCAGCATCGTCAGCGCCGTGGAAGAGGGACGGATAATCTACTCCAATATCAGGAAGTTTGTCTACTTCCTGCTCTCCTGCAACGTCGGCGAGATCCTGGTCATTTTCGTCGCCATGCTGGTCAATCTCCCTGTTCCACTCCGTCCTATTCAGCTCCTCTGGCTAAACCTGGTCACCGATAGCTTCCCAGCGCTGGCTTTGGGTATGGAGAAGGGTGATCCCGGGATCATGAAGCAGAAGCCCCGCCGTCCTGATGAGCCGATCTTGAACCGTCCCATGATCGTCGGGACCGCCATCCAGGCGGTTGCACTCACCGTCGCAGTTCTGTCGGCTTTCGTCGTGGGCCTGCGCTTCTTCCCTGACAACCTGTCTGGTGCCCGCACCATGGCCTTCGCCACCCTGATCACCGCCGAGCTCCTGCGCGCCCATACGTCGCGTTCGTTTACCGATCCTCTGCTGCGTATCGGGCTGTTCTCCAATCCTGTGATGAACTGGGCGACCTTGCTCTCGTTCGTTCTGATGCTGGTGGTGTTGTATGTCCCTTTCCTCGAACCGATCTTTGATACCGTCTGGCTAAACCTCTACCACTGGCAGTACATCATCGGCTTCGGTGCCATTCCCTTCCTAGTGGCCGAGATCACTAAGGCGTTGGGGCTGGGGCGTGGGCGGTAAGACCCGGCAGTGTCAGAATCTGCTTTCTCTTTACCAAATGCCAGAAAAAGAGTAGAATGGAGCCAACGAGTCTTTATCACGGTAAACAGAATGGAAGGGGCGGTATTACCGCCCCTCCTCTGAATGTCTACCGTCTGGATGCAACTGCAGTGTAGAGGGGTGTCAGCCTTGTCGCCATCATTCATCGATGCCAACGAACTTGAGCGCCTATTGGGCTACAGCGTCTCATCCGACGTTGTCGAATTCCCCAATGAGTATGGGCGTGGCTTGTTGATGTTTCAGCTGTTGGATTTCTTCAAAGATCATGATAAAGAGATCACCCAAGCCATGATTCAGAACTATATCCGTGACACATTACTGCCTCCGCCCCATAATAAACGCTATTATACTAAAGAACATATCATTCTCTTGACCCTGATTAACGACCTTAAGTCGATCCTCTCCATTGGCGATATCAAGACGCTGATGAAACCGATCCAGAAGGATCCCGGATCGTTTGAGGACGATGTGATCACCATCGATCGGATCTATGATCACTACCTCAGGCTCAAGACCAAGGCCCGCGAATACTGGTCTGAGACCGTGCCGGCGAGCGTCGAACATATCGAGCAGGCGATCAGCGGTGAAAACGTCGAAGGTGATGAAGCGCGCACGGTGCTGCTCTTCCTCTTTGTTCTCACCCTAGTGGCGCAGTCAGCAGCGCTTCAGGAGATTGCCAAGAAGATCATCAAGGATTACTTTGCAGGTGAATGAGCAAGACAAAGGGAAGGAACTCCCCCTGAGGGACAGTTCCTTCCCTTTTTGCGGTTCTTTTTCTTACCAACGGATCCCCCTGGCTCACATTTGTGGCTAGGGGGATTTCTCATGTTATGGGTAGGTTTGGGAGAAGGGTGCGGTCGCTCGGCCTTGACGATCAAAAACTCCCGGTCTGTAGGAAATTGTAGTTCAATAGAGGAATTTTTCTATGGAGGAAGAACTATATAAACCATAGCACTATTGTGACATTTTGGGCGGTGTCGGTAATCGGCTTCAGCCTGACATGCATCATGGGGGAGATGATCTATGCCAAATTGAGAAACTTAACCTGAGCACAGGTTATGCCGTTTGTTCTCACGGTAGTTCTTGTGCCCCGGCAGGGGGAGTTGTGGCTAAGCGAAATAACACAGACGGAGGGATTAGTTTGAGAAAGTTTCGTAAGGCAGCCGTAGTTCTGATTGCTTTCTTGATGGTTACAGGCCTTCTATCAGGCTGTAACACCCCGAGCACCGGTAGCCCCAGTGGCAACGCAGCCCCAGTGGCCACTAACAAAAAGGATTGGGTAACTTGGCAGACCGTCGCCGCGGAGATGGAGACGTTCAACTTCCAGTATTCACAGAACGCCAAAGAACTCGACGTTCTGAGCAACTGCTTTGATGGACTGACCACCAACGATCCGAAGGGCACATTGATTCCTGCTCTCGCTGAAAAGTGGGACACCCCTGATGGAGGAAAAACCTGGACGTTCAACCTGCGCAAGGGCGTTGCATGGGTGGACTATAAAGGCCAGAAAAAGGGCGAAGTCGTTGCTGAAGACTTCCTCTGGGGTTTGGAATGGGTCCTAAACTTCGCCAAGAACGATGCCATCAATACCTCGATGCCCAACCAGCTGCTCAAGGGCGCTGCCGATTACTATAAGTACACCAAGGGCTTGGGCGAAGAAGCCAAGAAGCTCGACCTGACCAAGTTCAAAGAGATGGTCGGTATCTCTGCACCAGACGCCTACACCCTGAAGTTTGAATGTCTCGACAAGTATCCCTACTTCCAGACCGTGACCGTCTACAACTGCCTCTACCCCCTCTCCGGCCAGTTCCTCAAAGAGGTCGGCGTCGATGGATATCGGAAGATCACCTACGACAAGCTGTGGTACAACGGACCTTACACCATGACCACCTACGTCCAGAACAACGAAAAGGTCTTGACCAAGAACCCGCTCTATTGGGATAAGTCAGCCAAGATGTTTGACACCGTGACCATCAAGATGGTGGAATCAACCGACACCGCGTTCCAGATGTTCCAGGCCGGCCAGTTGGACGTCGTCACACTGACCGAGGCTAACCTGCAGACCATCTATCGTGACAAGAACCACAAATACTACAACAATCTCGTCGAGGCCCGTCCCAGCAAGTATTCCTACCAGCTGCATCTCTGCTTTGACAAGAAGTTGGCC
>CAZINL010000058.1:6004-10007 GCA_964540595.1 uncultured Clostridia bacterium | reverse complement strand
TGGCCGACGGCAAACCCGACACCAACTGGAACACGGCCATCGCCAATGAAGCCTTCCGCCTAGCGATGTATCAGGGGATTGATTGGACCGACTACCTAGCCCGCGTTAACGCCATCAACCCGCTTAAGACCACCAATCTCGCCTATACGGCAGCCAACCTGATCACCACCTCTGATGGCAAAGACTATACCAAGCTAGTGGAAGAGAGACTAGGCCTCAAGCCCAGCACCGAGAAATACGTCCGCTATGATGCCGCTAAGGGCACCCAGTATAAGCAGCAGGCGATGACCGAGCTCAAGGCTAAGGGTGTCACCTTCCCCGTTAACTTTGACTACTATATTGCCGGCGGTAACCAGACAGCGCTTGACTCGGCCACGGTGCTGAAGAACGTGTTCGAAAAATCTCTTGGCGCAGACTTCATCAAGTTCAACATCAAGACTTATGTCTCCTCGTACGCCAAAGAGGTCCGGACTCCACAGCTTCATTCCGCTTCGATTAACGGCTGGGGCGCTGACTTCGGCGATCCGATCAACTTCCTCGGTCAAGAGATCGTTGATGACGACAATGCCTACTATACGACCACCTACTCCATGGCCAACAACGTTACTGATAAGGACCTGATGGCTACCTTCAAGGAGTTTACGAACCTGGTCAATAAAGCCAATACCATCACCGATAACCTCGACAAGCGCTATGCCGCCTTTGCCGATGCCGAAGCCTACATGATCAAGCATGCGCTGGTGATCCCCGTCTATGTGTCGATCCCGTGGCAGTTGACCCATGCCAATGACTACTCCAAGATCTACTGTGCCTATGGTACGCAGAACGTTCGCTATGTGAACTGGGAGACTAAGACGAGCCTCTATACCACCAGTGAGTACGCTAAGGCGGCGTCTGACTATGCCGCTGGAAAGGCAAAGTAACGCGTTATGTTCAGATACACAATTAAGAGATTGCTGCAGTCGTGCGTGACCGTCTTAATTGTGGTGACCATCGTCTTTCTGCTGCTACGGATGCTGCCGACCGATTACTACTTCACGGAGGAACAGCTGATCAAGCTGACTCGTGAACAGTTGAACGATCAGCTACGAGCAGCAGGCTTGCTGGACTCCCCGTTGGTGCAGCTGATGCGTTTCTATGGCCAGCTGGCACGCTTTGACCTAGGTACATCGCGCCGAATCCAAAACAGTGTACCAGTGACAGAGGTAATTGGCGGCAAATTCGCCGTATCCATGCGGATAGGTTGGATTTCCCTGGCCATCTCCATTGTTACCGGTATGACCTACGGCGTTGTCCAGGCCCAAAACAAGGGGGGAGTTTGGGACCATGTTGGCACAGCTTACACGGTCTTCGTGAGAGCTGTGCCAGCTCTCGTCTCATATTCCCTGATCTTGATATTTGGAGCGCGGGTACTGCACCTGCCTTCCATGTACTCAACCAGGGATGTCTTCAGATCCAGCATCCTACCGGTGGTTTGCCTCAGCCTTAGCGCCGCCGCAGGGTATATGGTGTGGATAAGACGCTACATGGTGGATGAGCTGAACAAGGATTATATCCGCTTGGCGAAGCTGAAGGGCATGTCAACGCAAAGCGTACTATTCAAACACGTGCTGAGAAACGCGTTTGTCCCATTTGCGCAGGGCCTTCCGCAGTCGATACTGCTGGTGACCGGTGGATCACTGTTGGTGGAGCGCTTTTTCTCCGTGCCCGGCCTGGGCACGTTGATGACGGACGCCATTTCTCGCTATGATCTGAATGTCGTGCAGGTGTTGGTGATGATGTATGCGTCAATGGGTATCGTCGGAGTCTTTCTCGGCGATGTACTGATGACGATCGTTGATCCACGCATCCGACTAGTTGGCAAGGGGAGTACCCGATGACAAATCACGGCAGCGTAACAACAACGGTTCCCATCGCAGGCGGCGGCCTGAGTGAGCAGCAACTGTTCTCCTATACCGAGTACAAGGCAGAGGTGGCCGAGAAGATTGGCTACTCTGAGTACTCGTATTGGAAATCCGTCTGGCAGAACTTCCTGAAAAGGAGATCGGCCGTGATCATGAGCTGCGTATTTATCGCGCTCTTCCTGTTCACCTTCATCGCCGGTCCGATTGGGCACTATAGCTACAGCGAGATCAAGCCCGATAAGACCAAGATCTTCATCAAACCGAATGGTGAGTACTGGTTCGGCACGGACAACCTGGGACGCGACTACTGGTGTCAGGTCTGGTATGCCACCCAGACATCCATCAAGCTCTCAATATTAGTTGCTGTTGGCGAACTGGTGCTAGGCGTGACCGTTGGGCTGGTCTGGGGCTATGTGCGTCGGCTTGATCGCTTCTTTACGGAGCTCTATAATATTCTGGACAATGTCCCGACCATCATCTATCTGACGCTGATTGCACTGATGCTTGGTCAGAACTTTTGGATCTTGGTCTCGGCACTGATCTTGTTTGGCTGGATGGGGACAGCGCGGCATGTCCGCAATCTGGTGCTGATCTACCGCGACCGGGAGTTCAACCTCGCATCGCGTTGCTTGGGTACTCCGATGCACCGGATTCTCTCCCGGAATATCCTGCCGCAACTGATCAGTGTGATCATTTTGCGTCTGGCTCTTAGCATCCCAGGAGCCATCGGCTACGAGACGACTCTGTCGTATCTTGGTCTTGGTCTCGGGGTGCAGACCCCTTCGCTTGGTATTCTGTTGCGCAATGCACGCAGCTACTTTCTCGACTTTCCCTATCTGCTTGTCTTCCCCGCGGTGATTGTGTCGCTGATTACAGTCACCTTCTACTTGGTGGGCAACGCGTTCTCGGACGCCTGCGACCCAAGAAACCATGTATAAGGGGGGCGGGAGCTAATGGTAAAGGCGCAGCCGATTCTTTCGGCCCGAGATATTGAGGTGCAGTTCACACTGCGCGGACAGAAGCTGACTGCCATTCGCAACGCTTCGCTCGACGTTTATCCCGAGGAAACGCTGGCTATCGTCGGCGAGTCAGGCAGCGGTAAGAGTGTTCTCGCCAAGCTCTTTGTCGGCATGCTTGACAACAACGGTCGTATTACCAATGGTTCGATCATGTTCGAGGGCAATGACCTTGCCCAGTACAAGACGGAGCGGGAATGGCTTACGATTCGCGGCAAGAAGATCGCCATGGTGATGCAAGACCCGTTGACCTCCCTGAACCCCTTGAAGAAGATTGGCATTCAGATTCAGGAAGCGATCGAGCTGCATCAGGGGCTGCGTGGTGAGGCCGCTCGATCCGAAGCCATGCGCATGTTAGATCTAGTCGGCATTCCGGATGCTACCAGACGCTATGGCCAGTATCCGCACGAATTCTCCGGCGGCATGAGGCAACGCGTGGTGATCGCCATGGCTGTGTCCTGCTGGCCGAAGATACTCATCTGCGACGAACCAACCACAGCTCTGGATGTGACGATCCAGGCACAGATTATTGATCTGATTCGCAGGCTACAAAAAGAGCTGCAGATGACGATCATCTACATCACCCACGATCTCGGTGTCGTGGCCAAGGTGGCCGACCGTGTTGCCGTGATGTACGCCGGACAGATTATTGAGGTGGGCACAGCCAAAGAGGTCTTCTACGATGCGTGGCATCCGTATAGCTGGGCGTTGCTCGGCGCTCTACCACAGTTAGGCATCAAAGGGGAACGGCTGCCAGCCATCGATGGCACCCCGCCCAATCTGTTCAGCCAGATCAAAGGTGATGCCTTTGCGCCGCGCAATCGGCACGCGTTGGCAGTAGATTTCATCCAGGAACCACCATTCTTCGAGGTCTCGCCAACGCATAAGGCCAAGACCTGGTATCTCGATCCGCGCGCACCAAAGATCGAAAAGCCGGATACGATTAGACGCCTGGCGGGACGCATCGAGGAGCAAACCGCCGCTACTGCGACTAAGCGCTCGCAACCATCCGGCCAGCGTGAGGCCATTATCCAGGTCAAGGATATGCAGGTTGCTTTCGGAACTGGCCGCAAGCAGTTCGTC
>CAZINL010000058.1:0-5994 GCA_964540595.1 uncultured Clostridia bacterium | reverse complement strand
GCTAACCAAGCGCGAATACGAGGAGGGCAAGGAGGTCAAGGTCAAGGTGGTGGACCTGACCAAGTGCTACGACGAGCTCCTGGTCCTCAAGGACATCAACTTCGAGATCTACCGCGGCGAGACGTTCTCCTTGGTGGGCGAGAGCGGCTCAGGCAAGACGACCATTGGGCGCGCGCTGTTGCGCATCAACCCGATCACGTCCGGTGAGGTGCTGTTCAAGGGGCGCAGGATCAGCGGCGAGATCTCGCCAGAACTTGATCTCGAAGTCATCCGCAGTTGCCAGATGATCTTCCAGGATCCGATGGCCTCACTGAACGAACGTGCTAAGGTAGACTACATCGTCGGCGAAGGTATCCTCAATCACCGCCTGTATACCGATGAGCAGGATCGCCAACGCAAGGTACAGCAGGCGCTAAGGGATGTCGGTCTTCTGCCCGAATTTGCCTCGCGTTTCCCACATGAGTTTTCGGGCGGGCAAAGACAGCGTATCGGGGTCGCCCGTGCTCTGATCATGGGACCTGAGTTTATTGTGGCAGATGAACCGATCTCGGCGCTGGACGTATCGATTCGCGCTCAGGTGTTGAACCTGCTCAATGAGCTGAAGGCTAAGCGTGGACTGACCTACATGTTCATCTCTCACGATCTGTCCGTGGTGCGCTTTATCTCTGACCGGATCGCGGTCATACGCGCAGGTCGGATCGTCGAACTAGCCGAATCCGAGGAGTTGTTCCGTCACCCGCTGCATCCTTATACGCAGTCATTACTATCGGCGGTGCCATATCCGGATCCAGAGCTAGAGCGGGATAAGATGCTGCTCATTTACAATCCCGACGAACACGAACATAACAAGCAGGAGGTCCTCTGGAGCGAGATCTCACCCGGACACTTCGTATCCGGGACCGAGCGTGAGCTTAGAGAGTACCGACAGCGGTATTAGCATGAAATGAGTCCCTAGTCCCTTGTCCCTAGTCCCTAGTCCCTCGTGGAGTAGGCGATGGGGACGGTCTCATCCGCTACGGTGTTGCCCAAAAGGAATCAAACATGAAAAAGAGCGGTTGCTGCCAAGCATCCGCTCTTTTTTGCTGATGTCATTCAAGAAGCTACATCTGCGACCAGAGGAGAAAAAGCAGAGCGCAGATCAGATTGGATACCAGGTTACAGGCGTACCGCTCGTCTACACTTAATTCGTCAAAGGAAGTAACCTCTGTGTCTACGTAGTCGGCAATGCCGCTAAAAGCATGGGAGCGCCTCTTTTTGAGCATCTGCTGGAGCTGAGCCAACTGTCCCTTAACGGCAATTGGCGACCTGATGCCGTCAAGCCACAGATAATTGAACCAAGCCATTCCCAGAAAGAGCATGCCAGGAAAAACAAACGCGCGTGTCATATGAGAAGGAAAACCAGTCTTGTCGCGGACGAACCGATTCCACAGCAACGTCAGGGTAAGGGCGTAGACAAAACGCGTAAAGGTCTTGTAAATGATCGGGCGGATCATATGGTCGGCGAAATGCTGTTTGAACCATTGTTTCACGCGGATGACCTCCCTCACATAACAGATCTAGCTCTACCTTACCGTTACTAAAGAGAACTCAAGCATTCTTCGCCCCAGTCATCCCTTTCTCCTCCCCGCAACCAATCCAACATCCTGCCACCGCAAATCACAACTGGCAACGGAAAAGGGGATAGGCTGTCCTCAGAAGGACCACCCATCCCCAATGTCAGGTCAATGGCTTACCTGAGGGGCACCACCAATTGGCTAAAGAAGCTCATCGGGACATAGGTCTTTCCATTGCTCAAAACCGGCTCATGCGCAATGTGTAGCGAGGTTTCACCGATGCTAACCGCATCGCGACCGATCTGCAGGGTTGCGACCTGTTTGTCCTTGCTGAGTTCGATACTCTGATCCTCGCCGCTCCAGGTCACGCTGTAACCAAGGGCACTGGCTGCGGTGCGGACAGGGACCATCACAGTTCCGCTGTCGGTAGCATACGGTCTTTCACTAACCGCCAGCGCCAAATCCTGGCCATTGACCATAAGCTTGCTCAGGTCTTCGGATACCGAGATGATATCTGTTTCAGTCGAGGTTCCGTCCGAAGGAACCGACTGTTTCTTGGGGAACAAGACCACTCGGTCGGCTCCTGCTTGGGCAGGATAGCTGAGCGCCATGACATCGAAGTAGGCAATCATCTCCGATCCCTCTTCGACATTGTCGATGGTGACGATGTTCTTGGTCCTAAAGGGACTGATGGGTGTATCTGGCAGAATGGTTAACACTAGGTCGCCGTTATCGTTGAGAACTCTGATGCTGCCATCCTCTCTGCGGGTGAGCTGGGCTACCTTGACGTAGGTTCCTGCTCCTCTGTCTTGTGGGGGATTGACCAGCAACACCTTGGCGGTGGTTTGAGGAGGCAGGCTCCTGGTCATGGCCGGGCTGTGGTAGGCGATGATTTGATCTCCTGCTTTAATATCTGCCAAGCTGAGCGGTAGACCACTGACGGAGTCAACGATCCATGTCTCTTGGCTGACATGAAGGATCACGCCATCGGTGGGATCCTCGTTGGCGCTTGTCTTGATGTGGACCCAGGGGGTCTGAGTATCGGTAACCACTTGATGAACAATCCCGTTCATCTGCATGGTCGAGGCTACGGCGGTCGGCAAGATCGGAGCGCTGATCGGTACCGCCACTGGGGGTAGTGGGGACGAGGTCACTACCAGATTGTCCTGTGCCCATGTGGCTGTCATGGTCATAGCGATGGCTGATGCAGTTAATGTAGTGATCAACTTGGATAATCTATTCATGCTTGTCTACCTCCATTGCTGCGATATTTCCGAAACTTGAATGACTCTACTATGCCGGAGGTCTGCAGCCCTCGGTTGAGATGACACGAGTTAGTCGTGCCAATGCTCTGCTTCTACGTCATGCAAGCTCCGTAAGAGTGAGTCACGTATGACTCTTGCTAGTTAGACGGCCTGTTTGCCAAATGGTTCCCAAGCGGCTCAGCATAACCAAAAGTCGCGACGCCTATCCCCAGAAGGAAACCCCTCTGATAGTAGCGAATGTGTATTCGATACTGCTAGAGGGGTTTTGCTTATGAACAGTGATCAGGTTTTGGGCCAGTTGAGCACAGATACAGGCTTCATGCGCAATGTCGCAGCCTGGAAGACGATCCCCGCACGTCAGGGGGTCTATGATCCGTTTCCTGCCGGGATGGACGGGCGTTTGGTGCGTGTGCTTAAAGAGCGTGGGATCACCCAGCTCTATCGTCATCAGGCCCAGGCCGTTAACGCTGCCATGCTGGGCAGCCATATGGTGGTGGTGACGCCCACCGCCTCAGGCAAGACGCTCTGCTACAACCTGCCAGTGCTGCAGAGCATTCTGGTCAATCCGGCTTCTCGTGCTCTGTACCTCTTTCCCACCAAAGCGCTGGCTCAGGATCAGGTAGCCGAGCTACAGGAGACGGTCACAGCACTAGGGGAAGAGATCAAGACCTTTACCTACGACGGTGATACCCCGCAGTCGGCACGGCGGGCGATCCGCAGCGCCGGGCACATCGTGGTGACCAACCCGGATATGCTGCACACTGGGATCTTGCCTCACCATACCAAGTGGGTCAAGCTCTTCGAGAACCTGCAGTACGTGGTGATCGACGAGCTGCATACTTATCGCGGTATCTTCGGCAGCCACCTAGCGAATCTGATCCGTCGTCTGAAGCGGATCTGCCGCTTCTACGGCTCCAACCCGCAATTCATCTGCTCTTCTGCCACCATCGCCAACCCACGTGAGCTGGCGGAGAAGCTGCTGGAAGCGCCGGTGGCGCTGATCGACGAAAATGGCGCTCCGACCGGGAGCAAGCATTTCATCCTCTACAACCCACCGGTGGTCAACAAGGAGTTGGGCATCCGCCGCAGCTCGCTGCTCGAGGCGCGCAAGATCGCCAGTCAGTTCCTGCGCAATGATGTCCAGAGCATCATCTTCACCAAGAGCCGCATGACCACGGAGCTGATGTATACTTACCTGAGTGAAGATGTCGAGAGCCATCGCGTGAAGCGCGGCGAGATCCGTGCCTACCGTAGCGGCTATCTGCCCAGTGAACGGCGCGCCATCGAGAAGGGGCTGCGCCAGGGGGATATTCTGGGTGTCGTCTCCACCAGCGCCCTGGAGCTGGGGATCGATATCGGGCAGCTGGATGCTTGCATCATGGTCGGTTATCCCGGGACGGTGGCCAGCACCTGGCAACGGGCCGGACGGGCCGGGCGCAGACACGCCACCAGCGTGGCGGTCATGGTCGGGAGCAGCTCGCCGCTGGACCAGTTCCTGATGAGCAATCCCGATTACTTCTTCAATCAAAGCCCGGAGACAGGGCTTCTGAATCCCGATAACCTCTATATCCTGGTCAGCCATATCAAGTGCGCTGCCTTTGAGCTGCCTTTTGAGGACGAGGAGCGCTTTGGAGTCAATACCACTATCGAGGTCCTGCGTTATCTGGAAGAGGAGCAGCTACTGCGCCATGTGGGTAGCCGTTGGCACTGGATGTCGGAAGCCTTTCCCGCCGACGGGATCAGCCTGCGCAGCGCGGCGGTGGACAACTTCATCATCATCGACACCACCCGCTCCAATCGCGTCATCGGCGAGACGGACCGTCTCAGCGCCATGACCATGCTCCATGACGAGGCGATCTATATTCACCAGGGACAGCAGTATCATGTCGATAAGCTGGACTGGAAGGAGAAAAAGGCCTACGTCAAGGCGGTGGATGTCGACTACTACACCGATGCCAATCTCGCCGTCAGCATCAACGTGCTGCGCGTTGGCGATGAGCGGGAGCTAGGTCAAAGCACACTCCAATATGGCGAGGTCAAGCTGACCGCACTGCCGACTATCTTCAAGAAGATCAAGCTCTACACCCACGAAAATATCGGCTGGGGGAAGATCCACCTGCCCGAAGAGGAGATCCAGACCACCGCTTGTTGGCTGGCGATCCCCGAAGCCGTGGCAGCCCAGTTTGACCGCGACCAGTTGCAGAACGCCTTGGTAGGCATGTCCAATCTCTTGGTCAACCTCGGTCCACTGTACCTCATGTGTGATCCCAAAGATATCGGTGTGGTCTGTGAGGTCAAGTCGTCCTTCACCCAGGCACCCACGGTCTACCTCTACGATCGGATGCCCGGGGGAGTGGGCCTGGCCGAGAAACTGCACGATATCTTCCCGTTGGTGATCGAGGCTGCCATCCAGCAGCTATCGGGCTGCAGTTGCGAGCACGGTTGCCCCTCCTGCGTCGGCCCCAGCAATGAGGTGGGCGAGAAGGCAAAAGGGGAAACGCTTAGGCTGCTCATCATGTTACGCGAAGCGTAAAATTAAGGTGGTGTTTTCATGGATCTCTACGATCGCGTCCGCCGTGCTGGCGATTACACGGCCGATCGGCCTGAACTGACTCGGGAAAAGATCGGCACCCCCATCGAGGATGTGGTCGAGGGGTTCTACGAGACCACCCCTTACGGCCAAGTCTTTATCAGCGAGCGCTACTATGAGCCCGAGCAGTATCATGGAGCTATTCGGCTGGGGAGCTGGCTGTCGCTGCCTAACGAGGGCTTAGTTTGCCTGAGCAAGGCCCCCGAGCTGGCTGACCTGGAGCTGGACCAAGTGCTCTTCTTTGACACCGAGACGACGGGTCTTGGCGGGGCAGGGGTCTGCATCTTCCTAGCCGGGGTCGCCTTCTACCGGGGCGGTCAGTTCGTCGTCCGCCAGTACTTCATGACCGATTTTGACCAGGAAACCGCGCTACTCTGGTCGCTCAATCAGCTGATGGGCGAATTCGATGCGCTCGCCACCTTCAACGGTCGCGCCTTTGACTGGCCACTCTGGCAGCAGCGGCTGCTGATGGCGCGCCTACGTCCCAAGATGGGTGATCCCCTCCAGATTGACCTCTTGCCCATGGCCCGCCGACTGTGGAAGGAGCGGTTGCCCAGCTGCAGCCTCGGTTCGTTGGAGAGGGCCG
>CAZINL010000057.1:0-16328 GCA_964540595.1 uncultured Clostridia bacterium | reverse complement strand
GACCCCCCGGAAGAAGTGTCCCTTGGTTATCCCGCCAGGAGAGAACTTCTCTAGCTCCATTCGATAGGCACGGCCCCGTTCCTTCCACTCACTGGGATTTGAACGGTAATCGTCGATCGCTTTCTTCCAGATTGCCACGACCTTGGGTAGGTCAGTCGATGTGTAGGCCCGCCCCTCAACGATAAGCTGACTGATTCCGGCCCGTTGTATGGCATGAAGATGCTCTACCAGGCACAAGTCTTGAGAGTTGAGGACATGGCTGCGACAATACTGGTCGCGATAGACTGGGAACTCAGCGTCGTAGCGATCACGGAGCATCAGGGGTTCTGATCCACATCGTTGGCAGTTGCCCACGCTGGCATTACGGCTAAGGCAGTGCTCACTGATCATCAAGGTGAGTCTTCCTCCCACGGTGGTCCTCATCTCGTAGTTGCCCAGCTGCCTCAGTCCTTCTAACTGCGCTAAGGTGAGTTCCAGCGAGGGTGCAACACTGATGACCCGAGGAGCAAGGATCGCCCGTATCGCCCAGGGATTGAAGAGGTTGAATGACCAGTGGAGATGCAGCTTGAGATCAGGGAACTCTCGCAATGCAAGGTGAAGCTGACCTAGATTCGCGACCTCAACCGGAATCTGCCGACGCTCGCACTCGGCGAGTAGGGGGTGAAAAGTTGCCAACTGTTGGTCTGTGGTGATACGCGGTAGCGCCGCTACTAGGTTGATGCCTTGTCCATGGGCCTGATCCGCTGCCGTCAGGTAATCGCTGAGGTCGGGGGCCTGGCCAAAACTCTCACCGCCGAAGATCACAGCATCTGGGCGTGAGGCAAGCAAACCCGGCAGCTGCTGAGGATCGCTCACAGCAACCATCAGATAAGGTGCCTTCTCCCCGCGGGACTCTTGGGTGGCCATTGACACAGGCCAGTGTCGATCCCATTCTGTACCGAGATCCGGTCGTGTCTGCAGGTCCACCAGTCGTTCGACCATTCTTCGACGTAGGTCATTGAGAAGGCTGATGGGAACTGAGGGGTTGTCCGCAATCTCAACCTGGCACTCCCCCATGACAAAGGGTGTATCCACCAACTTCACCATTGCCCGCTTCACCAGTTCCTCAGTAACTGGGCGAGTTTGGGCGCGCTCGGCCAGAGCTTCTGATCGAAGCTCCGTGCAGCGTCCATCTTCAGCCTTGGCGGCAAGCGCAACTGGTTCACCGGCTGCAATACGTACCGCCAGGTCCAGCCGGATACGGCGTTGGTCAGCTAACTGCTCCCAGTTGGCGAAGCTCTGCAGTGCCTGTTGATTGTGAGCAGCATTCACAGTGCGGTACAGCAGCCGCTGGTCAGAAACCGCACGATCAGCCTGCACCCAGATGACCTGTCCCTGCCCAATGTCGCTACTGGTACGCACGGCAATACGCTCGTGTCCCGGCGACCACAGCTCCAGTTGGTCGTCGCGATGAATCGGCACTGAAATCCTAACCCGCGCCTTGCGGCGATCCTCACTGCAGGATACCAGTTCGCCGACCTTCACACCCCGGTTGTCGGGTCGATCAGTGCTCATCATGTCTGGCCCCTTAGCAGCAAAGGCCAGCCCCGGGGTAAAACGCCTGTTGAAGGCACTTAGCAGCGCGTCATCGTCGTCGGCGGTGATCGTATCTAGACGGCCCTCTACGATGGCATCCAGAGCTCGGCGATAGATACTGACCACCGTGGCCACATACTCGGGCCGCTTCATTCTGCCCTCGATTTTCAGAGCACTGATGCCCGCCTTTACCCACTGGTCGAGATAACGCAACTGGTTGAGGTCCCTTGGACTCAACTGATGGCGGCTGCTCTGATCAGTGATAATCTTGCCACCTTGGCTTAACTGGTACGGCAATCGACACGGTTGTGCACACCGACCACGATTGCCACTGCGTCCGCCGATAATGCTGCTCATAAGACATTGCCCAGAATAGGCAAAGCAGAGTGCACCATGAACAAACGTCTCTACCTCGACTCCCGATTCCTCTTTGATCTGCTTAACTTGGTCATAAGTCAGTTCGCGTGCCAGCACCACACGGCTAATCCCAAGTTCCTTCATCAGGCGCGCTCCATGGGTATTGTGCACTGTCATCTGGGTACTGGCGTGCAGTTCCATGCCGGGCATCAGGGTTCTGAGATTTTGGAGCAACCCGAGGTCCTGAATGATCAAGGCGTCCACACCGACCTGGTACAAGTGACGCAGGTAGGGGGCCATGCTCTCCAACTCTTCCGCGCGCAGGAGAGTGTTCACGGTGACAAAGACCCTGGCCCCGAAGCGATGGGCAAGCTTCACCGCCCGCTCCATCTCTTGATCGCTGAAGTTTGAGGCATAGGCCCTGGCACTGAATTGTTTGCCACCCATATAGACCGCATCGGCTCCATTGGCCAAAGCTGCCAGCAGCGCGTCCCAACTTCCCACGGGGGCTAGAAGTTCAGGTTTGTGCACACTATCACACCCTTTGTTGTAAGACTCGTGATCCCCACAGATATCAGGGTTGTCTGCGGTAGACCCACAGAGAATAGGCCGTGCCTAAGCACGGCCAAGAAGCCATCATCTTCGCGAACCAGTACGTCCACCGCGCTGCGGGGGCTTGGGTTCGCTCTTCGGATCCGCAGGCCGGTCACCCTGCTGAGAACGATGGAGTTCATCGGCAAGAGCCAAGGCACCCATAATCGCTATTCTGGACAGGTCAAGCTGCGGCTGAGCATTAGCTATCGCCTGCATCTTGTCGTTGACCGTGCGGGCTACTTGCCGGACATGGTCGGCACTGGCATCACTCCGTAGTACATATTCTTCACCCATAATACGTACAGTCACTCGCGTGATACCGTCATCTTTCATCGGCCTCGCCTCCGCTAGCGTAAGGACGCACCTAGTCGTTCATTAACCTGTGCGAGTATACGCTGATGCTGTTGACTCACTTCCTGGTCGGTCAGAGTTCGATCTGCCGCCCGGTAGGTTAGACTGAATGCTAGACTCTTGTATCCCTCTTTAACCTGGCTGCCACGGTAGAGGTCGAACAAGCTGACGCTCTCGAGCAGTTCTCCCCTAGTGGCGCGAATCAGACCGAGTACCAGGTCACTGGACAACTCCTCGGGAACTAGCAGGGCCATGTCCCGAGTGACACTGGGGAAGCGGGGCAGCCCCTGGAATAGCTTGCTCAGCCGCACATGATCGAGCAACAGGCTGAGGTTGAGGTCGGCTACGACAACACGCTTAGTGATGCCGAAGCGATCAGTCAGGTCAGGATGCAGTTCACCCATCAGCCCCACCACCTGGTCGCCAAGCGTAAGCTGAGCTGCCCGGAACGGATGGTAACCGGCCTCCTGACACGGAGAGAACTCGAGCGCAAAGCCGCACCGGGTGGCAAGTGCCTCAAGTACGCCCTTTACATAGAAGAAGTCCATCTCACAAGATCGACGCAGCCATGAAGGACGGTGTTCACTACCAACAACCCCAATGGTCAGGCGCTGTTCTTCCCTGGGCAACTCCGTCATGGGCAGCTGCTTGGGGTAGAACGCGGTTCCCATCTCAAACAGGGCGAGATCGTTGACCTGTCGGTTGAGGTTGTGGGCTAGGGTATTAAGTAGGCTGGGGATTAGGGTCGTACGCATCACACTCTGCGCTTCGGTAAGCGGGTTGATGATCGCAGCCGCCTGGCGGAGTGGATGGTGATCATCAGGATATAGCCGGGCTAGGTCTCCGGGGCTGACAAAGGAGTAGGTGACGATCTCGTGCATGCCAAGGGCGATTAGCTCGTCACGAATGAGATCGGTAGCCGCCTGACGCTCAGTCTTGGCACCCTGAGTGGTTATCCCGCAAGGCAGAGTAGCTTCCAGGTTATCGAGGCCAATGACACGCGCGACTTCTTCGATCAGATCGACTTCGATGGCAATATCTTGGCGGCGGGAGGGGACGTCAACTAACCACCCCTGGTCACGTGCGCTGAAGTTGAAGCCCAGACGTCCGAAGACATCCTCAACATCCTGGACGGAGATCTGCATGCCGACAAGGTCGATCAGGCGCTGATGACGCAGCGTGACCTGAAGTGGCTTTGTCTCCTGCCAGTTGGCGCCAATGATCTCGAGCCGTGGCTTGCCGGCTGCGAGTCTCTCAAGGAGTTGGGCGGTCCGTCGCAGTGCCAGCGCCAACCCATTTGGATCCACGCCCTTCTCAAATCGCAGGGACGCCTCGCTGCGCAAGCCCATCTTCTTACCTGTACGGCGCACCGTGGTACCGGCGAAGAGAGCGGATTCGAACAGAATAGCAGTCGTCCCCGGTGTGACCTCTGAGTTCTTACCTCCCATCACTCCGGCTACCGCCACGGGACGAGTCTCATCAGCGATCACGAGCATCTCCGCATCGAGGGTACGCTCTTGGTCATCGAGAGTGATGATGGTCTCACCGGGGTTTGCGCCACGAACGATGATGCGGCCACCTTCAAGGCAGTGGCGATCAAAGGCGTGCAGCGGCTGACCAGTCTCCATCATCACATAGTTGGAGATATCAACGATATTGTTGATCGAACGAACTCCCGCCGCAGCCAGACGATCGACCATCCACTGCGGTGAGGGTCCTACCTTGACCTCATCCACGAGCATCGCCAGATACTGAGGACATCTGTCCATCGCTGCGATCGAGACGACCTCCATATTTCCGCTAATGGTCACGGTCGGTAGATCCGGCAACTCGATCTCTAGGCCGAGTATGGCCCCCACCTCACGGGCCACACCCCACATGCTCAGGCAATCAGAGCGATTGGGAGTGAGGTCCAACTCAAGGATGGAGTCTCCCCCTACCTCTTCAACGATGTCAACAGCCACCCCAGCAAGCGTCAAACGACTTCCGAGCTCCTTCGGATCGATGTTCAGGCCAGGCAGATACTCCTTCAGCCAGCTATATAGCACACGCATGCTCTTACAGTCCTTTCATTCGAGAGATCAAAACCGGCAGTCAATGGATGGACTAGAATTGGGCCAAGAAGCGAAGGTCGTTCTGGTATAACAATCTCATGTCATCGATAGCCAGCTTGAGCATAGCTACCCGTTCAATGCCCATGCCGAAGGCGAAGCCCGTGACCTGCTCAGGGTCGTACCCAGACATACGCAAGACGTTGGGGTGGACCATGCCCCCTCCTAGGATCTCAAGCCAGCCGGTCGATTTGCATAGTCTACAGCCAGTTCCGCCACAGGCAAAACAAGAGATGTCCACTTCTACACTCGGTTCGGTAAAGGGGAAGAAGCTCGGACGGAGGCGGATCTGCCGTGTCTGACCATACATCTGCCTGGCGAAGGATAGCAGCACACCTTTCAGATCGGAGAGCGAGACCTTGTGATCCACGTACAGCCCCTCAACCTGATGGAACATCGGCGAATGCGTGGCGTCATCGTCCTTACGGTAGACTTTGCCGGGAACGATGATCTTCACCGGTAGATCTGGCGCTGTCTTTTCCATGGTGCGCGCCTGCATCGGTGAGGTATGAGTGCGCAAGAGGATATCCGACGTGAGGTAGAAGGTATCCTGCATATCGCGCGCCGGGTGATCCAGCGGAATATTCAGCATCTGGAAGTTGTAGTGGTCCGATTCCACCTCAGGACCCTCAGCAATGGCAAAGCCCATGCCAAGAAAGATCTCTTTGATGCGGTCCATGGTCTGAGTCACGGGATGTTTTGACCCCAGCATGAACGGATGTCCTGGAAGGGTCACATCCACTCGTTCGCGATACAGACGCGCCTGCTGTTCCCGAGCTTCCAGCTGCCGCAGCTGCTCGTCGAAGGAGCTCTCGAGGTGATTGCGAAGCTCATTGGCCAACTGCCCCACGCGTGGGCGCTCCTCGGCCGAAAGGCCCCCCATCTGGCGCAAGATGCCTGTAAGCAGCCCTTTCTTGCCTAGATACTTGACCCGCAGGTCGCCGAGCTCTGTGGTTGATTTGACGGTGGTAAGCTCACTCTCTGCTGCTTGTCTCAGCTCCAATAGCTGTTGTTCCACTTTTGCATCCCTCCAAGAGCAAGATAGAAATGGATAAAATAAGGCCTCCATCCCATAGGGACGAAGGCCTCTCCGTGGTACCACCCTGATTGGCTCGAGAATCGAGCCCACTTTGACAGCATATAACGGTGCCATCCGGCTTTCCCCTACTCTGACTTCAGGGCGCAACTAGGAAGTGAATTTCACCGTAGGCTACGTGAAGGGGCTCACAGTCTACGACCCCTTCTCCCTGCTCCGCTCACCACAGGTTACTCTCTTCCATCATCGAGTTTGACTATACGCTTTTGACTATAGTAATTTGACCAAATCACGTTTTTACAGACAGACGTCGCACCCCGTGCTAGCTACAAACTGGAATAGAGCTGCTACCAGGTGGTACGGTCTGTTCTCCTATAGTATACCAACGGGTTACCAAATGCAAGCGCTACTGAACTGCGGGGCGTCTATTGAACTCTGAGACGTCTATTGAACTCTAAGACGTCTATTGAACCGCGAGGCGTCTGTACATCAGGTAGGCGGAAATGGAGCCAGTCAACTCGAACACTTTCCAAAGGAAGTCGGCAGTGAGCATGGGATCACTCCTTTTCCTAAACTGTAGCTCCATTATAGCACAACCACCTCCAGAAACACACAGCCGACGCCCCCTAGAGAGCAGAAGATTCTCAAGACACCTAGCGCAATGGGTCTTTCTATCCTAGCCTTGCATCAGGCGCTGACGCGTACTCTCATACATGAGAATCCCGGCCGCGACAGCGACATTCAGCGATTCCGTCTCACCAGGCATTGGGATCCGTATCGTCTGGTGGGCACGCTCGATCAACTCCTGGCAGACCCCCGCGCCTTCATTGCCGACAACGAGAGCAAACCCTTCCGTGAGCTTGGCCTCGTGTGGCAGAAGACTACCGTTCATCATTGCCACCGTCAGCTTCAGGCCTGCTTGAGCCAGAACACCGTTGAGCTCATCTAGCCCTATCTCGCTGTAGATAGGGATCTTGAACAACGCACCCATGGTTGACCGCAAGACCTTATCGTTGAAGAGGTCTACGGTGCCCTGCAGGAGATAGACCCCGTCGATAGCGTTGGCTGCTGCAGTGCGAATGATCGTCCCCAGATTCCCTGGATCCTGTACCCTGTCGACCACCACCAACCGACTAGCAGTTGTCCATACTCGGTGCTGTCTTAAGGCGGCGTGTCCTATCTTCGCGACAATCCCTTGGGGGCTCTTGGTCTGAGCCACATGCTTGAGCACGCGTTCGTCGGCTTGAGTCAGCCTTACCCCTACCTGGGCGAGTTGCCTCAGCAGACGTGCCCCACGCCCGTCTGCCATGAGTGTCGCAACATAGATCGCCTCGTCGATGGGGATATTCGCTTCCACCGCCTCTTCCACGAAGCGCAAGCCTTCAATGAGGAATGCCTTTGTCTCTCGTCTACCTTTGGCATCATGAAGAGCGGCAAAAGACTTAACGACAGGATTCTGCGTGGAGGTAATCACTATCTCATCCTCGCTCTCTCGGAAAATCAAAGCCGAGCAGTGTCCTGATACGGGAAGACCCGGGGACTTTCCCCGGGTCGATGATCACTACATATTGACTTGTTTCTTGGCGACCTCAACCAGTTGACCAAAAGCATTGATATCATGCACAGCCAAATCGGCCAGCATCTTGCGGTTCACTTCGACTCCAGCCTTCTTTAGGCCATTCATCATACGGCTGTAGGAGATACCATTCATACGAGCAGCCGCATTGATACGGGCGATCCAAAGGCGGCGGAAATCACGCTTACGGGCGCGGCGGTCGCGGCGCGCATAGAAAAGCGCCTTCAAAACGGCTTGGTTAGCCGGACGGAACAACTTGCTCTTAGTACCCTTATAGCCCTTGGCTAACTTAAGGATCTTTTTATGTTTCCTACGAGATACAATCCCGCCTTTAACACGCATGTCAATTTACCTCCTTAAGGTTGGCTTACATATAAGGAATGAGGCGACGAATACGCTTCTGTTCAGCGGCTGAGACCAAAGCTCCTTGGCGGAGGCGGCGTTTTTGCTTCGCAGACTTGCTCAGTTTCTTGTGACCGACATAAGCGGAGTGGCGGGCGACGAGGCCGGTACCGGTGACCTTCAAGCGCTTCGCCGCGGAACGATTGGTTTTGACTTTCGGCATGGAGGAAGCTCCTTTCTAACTCGTTGAGATTGACCGTGGAGCAATTGGATCTTCGACAGCGATCTCCTAGCTCTGTTTCGATGTCAAGATCATAATCATATTACGACCTTCGATACGGGCTTCCCGTTCCACACTACCAACCTCTGCTACAGCCTGAGCGAGCCTGGTTAGGGCTTCTTTGCCCAGGTTGGCGTGGGTAATCTCGCGTCCGCGGAACCGAACGGTAGCCTTCACCTTATCACCATCGCTAAGGAAGCGATGTGCCGCCTTGATCTTGACCTGTAGGTCATGTTCGTCGATGGTCGGTGTGAGGCGAATCTCTTTGACAGTGATGACTTTCTGTTTCTTGCGAGCTTCGCGATCCTGCTTGCTCTGCTCATACAGATGTTTGCCGTAGTCCATAATACGGCAAACCGGCGGCTTGGCGGTAGGCGCGATGTTCACCAGATCAAGATTACGTTCCTGGGCCAAGCGCAGAGCCTCGCGAACATTCATGATCCCAAGTTGTTCACCGGTTTCACTGATGACCCGTACCTCTTTGGCCCTAATCTCCTCATTGACCTGTAGACCTTTATTGATACTTTCACACCCCCTAATTAGTTGAGCCCAAGGATTTGACAGAACCCTGCCATGGGCAAATGAAAACGCAGGTGGTAGAACCACCCGCGCTACGTGCATACAACCATATCTCCCGATCACAAGAGATATCTCGGCCGTATTTACCCGTTCGAGCAGCACGCTGCCGGGTGAGAAGCGGATGGCTTCTACTTGCTACCTGTCGAGTATACCAGAGTTGGTAATGCTCGTCAAGACGCTTAGGCACCAGTGATCAGCGATCAGACACCAGAAAGAAAGTGGTACTGCAGCGCCGTAACCAGTGGCATCTTCTTCACATATGCTATAAGAGAACGTTCTGCACGATGCTAACCTGCCGAGCAGACCATGACTGATACTAAAGATAGGCACTGTAGACCACAGCAGCTACGGAGTCAACTCATCCCACATCCCCGTCGCTCCTCTGCTGTCTGGTGCCTAGTGTCGGGTTACTCGCTGAGAGAGGATGGTGACCTGCGATGCCGATCGCCAACAAAGGCTTTGGCAATGAACTGATATACACCCGCGAGTGGGTTCAGACGACTTTGATGCCAGGGATAAGACCCGAACTCGCGGTTACTGCGCATCCCCAGGTGAAGGATCTGACATATGAAGTATTGACCCCTCGCCAGATCAAGGTCACATGTTCCGTGCTGGTCACCATCAATGAAGTGATGCTAGAGCAAGAGCCTGGACCGATCCGTCTGAGGCGCAAGCATCAGACGCGGGCAGGCGTGATCCCTAGGGCTGTCTCTCAGCTGGATGTAGTCACCATCATTCCAGTACCAGACCAGCAACTTCCCGTCAAGAAGGTCAATAGCTTCGAGATCGAGTGTCGCAACCCAGTGAACACAGTCATGCGCAACCGCGTCATCACGAAGGCACAGATGCAGTTCCGCCTTAAGTATACCGCCTTTGCCACTCGAGATACCGTGTCGGGTGCCACTCGTGGTGCTCAGTCTACGACGCGCACCGCCCCAAATCTCGCCAATCCTGCAGGTCGCTGAACAGGCCCGATGACTCCTCGTCATCGGGCCTGCTGCTGTTTAGTAGCGCAGTTTCTCCTCAAGCCAGACTTCGAGTTCGGCTAGAGGGATACGAATCTGTTCCATGGTATCGCGATCCCGCACCGTGACAGCATGATCCTCGAGGGTTTGGAAATCCACTGTCACGCAGTAAGGGGTACCAGCCTCGTCTTGGCGCCGATAGCGCTTACCGATACTCCCGGCCTCATCATAGTCCACCATCCAGCGCTTGGCCAACTGTGTATAGAGCTTGTCAGCCTCATCACCGAGCTTCTTAGATAGCGGCAACACAGCGACCTTGATCGGGGCCAGCGCCGGATGCAGATGGAGGACTACCCGTGTATCGCCTTCACCCAGATCCTGCTCCTCATAGGCATTGACCAAGAAGGCTAGGGTCAGACGCTCGGCGCCGACCGAGGGCTCAATGCAGTAGGGTACATATTTCTCGTTGGTGGCAGGATCGAGATACGAGAGATCCTTACCAGAGTGGTTGATATGGGCCTTGAGATCATAGTCGGTCCGATCGGCAACACCCCACAGCTCTCCCCAACCAAACGGGAACTGGAACTCAAAATCGGTGGTGGCGTTGGAATAATGCGAGAGCTCTTCTGGATCGTGGTCGCGTAGACGTAGGTTTTCCTCGTGCATGCCGAGCTCTAGCAACCAGTCATGGCAAAACTTGCGCCAATAGCCAAACCACTGCATATCTTCCCCTGGCTTGCAGAAGAACTCCAACTCCATTTGTTCGAACTCACGGGTGCGGAAGATAAAATTGCCTGGCGTGATCTCATTGCGAAACGACTTGCCGATCTGGGCAATTCCAAATGGTACCTTCTTGCGGGTACTGATCTGGACGTTCTTGAAGTTGACGAAGATGCCTTGAGCCGTCTCGGGACGGAGATAGACCTGCGCCTTGCTGTCCTCGGTTACGCCCTGGTAGGTCTTGAACATCAGGTTAAACTGGCGGATATCAGTGAAGTCATGTGCCCCGCACTTCGGGCACTTGATCTGACTGCCCTCAATGAAAGAGCGCATCTGGTCCTGTGACCAACCGTCAGCGATTACCGGTTCACCCATGGCGTTGGTCGTCTCTTCGATAAGCTTATCGGCGCGAAAACGAGCCTTGCATTGCCGACAATCCATGAGCGGATCGCTAAAGCCTCCGACATGACCGGATGCAACCCAGGTCTCGGGGTTCATCAAGATGGCGGAATCCAAGCCGACGTTATACGGCGACTCCTGGACAAACTTCTTCCACCAGGCACGCTTGACATTGTTCTTAAGCTCAACCCCCAAGGGGCCATAGTCCCACGTATTAGCAAGACCACCGTAGATATCCGAGCCGGGAAAGACAAACCCCCGTGTCTTGGCCAACGTTACGAGCTTTTCCATGGTCACACTTGCCATTATCGTCGCCTCCATCGTAATTCCATCATCACAACAGCGTAGAGATATTGTGATATTTTGTATGTAGCAGGGCGCCGCCAGACGCACTAGACCTATTATACGTCAGCCCTAATCCAGCACAATCGGTACCTGCCTTCCCAGGGTGATGCCTGCGGTGGCGACACCACAGGTGATCGCATAGATCTCCACCCCAGCGTCCTGGGCAGCTTTGAGAGAATGGGTGAAGGATGGATCGGTGCCATGATTGGGGGCAAACGCCTGAGCGTCACCTCGTTGGATCACAAAAAAGACCCCCGCTCGTCCTCCTTCTGTTCTCACCACAGACAGCTCATGCAGGTGTCGCGCGCCACGGGCCGTGGGTGCATCAGGGAAGCGCGCCACCCCGTCCACAACCAGAGTTACTGACTTCACCTCAATGAAGCAGTCACCGCTCGGCCCTAGCAGGCGCAGGTCGGAGCGCCCTGCGCCCAGACGTGGTTCGCGCTGGATATCGCAGTACTCGGCAAAAGCGCCGAACCGACACTGTCGAAGCCAGATCTCCATCAGCCGATTAGGCAGCTGTGAGTTGATGCTGACTAGTTCCCCCTCTTGGGAGCGGACAAGCTCCAGGCTGTATTCCGTTCGCCGCGCGCGGCCCGAGGCAGGGCGAAGCCAAACTTCGGCCCCAGGTACCAGCAGTTCGCGCAGGCGACCAGACGTCGGCAGATGCGCAGAGCGCTGCTCCCCATCGACCAGGACTGCAGCCACAAAGCGGTTGACCCTGCTGATAAGGCAGGCCGGCACGAGCGGAGGCTGATAGGAATAATCAAGCATCGTCATGGCTTTGCGCGGATCGATGACCATCTAGCAGATCAATCAGATCGCAAAAGGAGCCTGAGTAGTCCGCCTTAGGCGTATCGCCACGCCGATTGATCACACAATCATTGGCCAGGAAGGTCTTGATGCCCAGACAGCCTGCCACCAGGTCCTCGTCGACATCGTTACCCACCATCAAGCATTCTTCTGGCCTAAGCTGCAGTATGCTAAGGATCTCCTGGTAATAGGCTGGCTGCGGCTTGCAGGCGTGCATGACCTCATATGACGTAATGAGGTCGTAGGGATATTGATCGATACCGGCCCAGCGCAGGCGTTCAACGATGGCCTCAAGGGGAAAAATCGGGTTGGTCGCCACGACCACCTGCCAACCTTGCCTAATCGCCTGCTCCACAGCCGCCCCTGCCCAGGGGTTCGGTTTGGTAAAGCGCCTCAGTCGCGAAAACTCGTGGCGGTAAAACGAATCAAAGATCGGCATCAGACTTTCGACAGGCTCTCCTACTCTAGGAAAGAAGTCCCCAATGAAGACCTCTTGGTTGGTCCGCTGCGGATCGGTGTTCTTGATCATGGCATATGTGGACGCCATCAGATGCTTAGCAAAAACGGTCGGTTCGATAATGTGAGCTAGATGCGGAGCAAGAGCCTTGATGTACTCTGAGGTGAATTCATCGGTATCCATGTGCAAGAGGGTGCCGTCTAGATCGAAGAGTACAGCTCTAAGCATGATAACCTCCAAGAAGACTCATGAGTCATTGCTGACTCCACAGGTCACTTACCCGAGAAATAGTTGATCTTCATCGCCTCGCGAACTTCACGCATCGTCTCTTTCCCCACCGTGCGAGCCCGCTCCGTGCCAGCCATGACAATCTCATCCACAAGGTCGGGGTGCGCTTGATAGCGAGCACGCCGCTCACGCATCGGCTCCAAGAGCTCATTGATCTTGCCGGCCAGATTTCGTTTGCAGGCGACGCAGCCTATCTTACCTCCGCGACAGTCTTCCCCACACTGGGCGACCTCGCCTGGGTTGAAGGCCTGATGGTAGCTGAAGACCGTACAGACCTCTGGATGCCCCGGATCCGATTTACGGATCCGTGCCGGATCGGTGACGGCGGTGTTCACCCGGCGCAGGACCTCATCGGCAGAGTCTGACAGATAGATACAGTTGTCCAAGCTCTTCGACATCTTGGCCTGACCGTCTAATCCGACCAAGCGGCCGACACGTCCCACCATGACCTCTGGCTCGACCAAGACAGGCGCATACAGTTCATTGAAGCGACGGACGATCTTGCGCGTCAGCTCCAGGTGAGGGACCTGGTCATGACCGACTGGCACCAGATGAGCCTTGCAGAAGGTGATGTCCGCGGCCTGGGAGACAGGGTAACCCAAGAAGCCAAACATGAGATCATCATAGCCGCGCTCGGCGGCTTCGGTCTTGATGGTGGGGTTATGTCGCAGCACATTGACGGAAACGAAATTGCCAAAAAAGACTGTTAGTTCAGCGATCTCAGGGATCATCGATTGCACGAAAATAGTGGCCTTCTCCGGATCGATACCGGCTGCCAGGTAATCCTCAGCCACCAAGCGCACGTCGCGGGCGAGACCTTCGGGACGGTCCCAATTGGTCGTCAGCGCCTGCACATCTGCGATGATCACAAACGTGTCATAGTCGTGCTGTAGCTGAACACGATTAGCCACTGATCCTACATAGTGTCCCAAGTGCAACTTGCCAGTGGGGCGATCCCCTGTCAAGATACGCTTCTTCATTCATCACACCTCCGTTTAGCTCGCGAGACCACATGTAACAACATACCGGAGAAAGAGCGGCTGTTTGAGCAAGAGAACCCCCTGATTGGAGTGAAAAGACCCACTTAACGAGGAACCCCTCGCCCCATGTGCGGGGCGAGAGGTTGGCTCTCCCGATATGCCTACTCTTCCCGGATATCACTTTGACAGTATTATACAAGGTTTGCCCATGGTCGGTCAAGCCGACCACCAAACAAGGGAAGCGCCTACCGGGATGATTTGGTACAGCACATAAAGCGGTCATTGTCACGAAAAGTACGCCAATGCTATAATGGTCGAAGAAATCCGCCCTCACCAATGAACATAGAAAGACGAGGACGAGCATGCAAGCAGAGATGACCGCCAACAATCGCCAGACGACCGCTCCAGCTGAGATTAGCCAAGCGGAGCTGCGCCACAAGATCTTCGAGATGATCTGGCCCGTAACAGCCGAGAGTGTCCTGCAGATGATGGTCGGTATGGTGGGTAGTGCCATGGTCGGACGGATCGGTGCGACCGCTGTCGGGGCGGTGGGCTTGAGCTCTAGAGTCACCCAACTCTCATGGGCGCTCTTCTTCGGTGTCGCCACCGGTGCCACGGTTCTGGTCGCTCGTTCCCTAGGCGCTGGCAATCAGGATGCAGCCCGCCATACAGCGCGGCAAGCCCTGATGACATCCGTCGGTCTGGTCTCTATCCTGACCATCATTAGCTTTTTCTTCGCACGTCCCTTCCTGGTCATGCTCAACGCCGATGCTGATCTTCTAGCCGCTAGTATGCAGTATCTAGGGGTGGCGCTGTGGAGCCTACCATTGGTGGCTGTGATGCAGACCGTTGGTGGCATCTTGCGCGGAGCGGGCAACACCAAGACGCCCATGCATATCGCCATCATCGTCAATATTATCAACCTAGCGATCAACTGGCTCCTGATATTTGGCAACCTTGGCTTCCCTGCCCTGGGTATCCGGGGGGCGGCGTGGGCGGCGCTTATCTCCCAAGGGTGTGGAGCTGCCATGGGTCTGTACGCCCTCTATACCCCCTTGGGGCAGATCCACCTGACATGGAGTGATCGCACCAAGGTGGATTGGCGCGAGGTGAAGCGGGTCCTACAGGTGGGCATCCCGTCTTCGGCCGAGTCGCTGTTTTGGCAGATGGCTACGATCATCCTGACATCGTTGATCGTCACCTTCGGCAAGATTCCTCTGGCGGCGCATCAGCAAGGTCTGCAGGCAGAATCGCTATCGTATATGCCCGCCGCTGGGTTCGGCATTGCCGCCACAGCCTTCGTTGGTCAGAGTCTCGGCGCCGGCAACCTTCCTCTAGCCAAACGATACATTCGGCAGATCACCATCTGGGGTCTTTACCTTACCTGTATCACGGCCGGCATTCTGTTCTTTGTCCCTGGTGTCGTCATGAGTATCCTGACCAACGACCAACAGGTCATAGCGTTGGGGTCCAAGTATCTGATGCTGATGGCTATCGCCCAGTTTCCGCAACAGGTCTCGGGTGTGCTCAATGGCGCCCTACGCGGAGCTGGAGATACAGCCGCCCCAATGGTAATAGCCGGGATCGGCATGTGGTTGATCCGTATCCCTCTTTCCTTCTACCTAAGCCGTACTTGGGGTCTCGGTATCATTGGTGTCTGGCTGGCTATGACCATCGATCTGTTCGTCCGTTTTGCTCTGAGCTACTGGCGTTTCCGTCAAGGACGCTGGCAGACCACCCAACTGTAGGCAAGAGGCGGTTCCACGAAGGAACCGCCTCTATTCGTTTGACACTACAGTAGGCCCGGGTAGCCTAGTTGGCGCAGGGCTTCATAGAGGACCACGGCGACACTGTTGGAGAGATTCAGAGAACGCGCTCCCTCGATCATGGGAATACGCAAGTTATGTTCGGGCTCCATGGCCAGTATGTCGTCAGGGAGCCCCCGGGTCTCAGGACCAAACACGAGATAATCGTCGTCTGCGTAGCTTTGCTGACTATGGGCTCGCTGTGCCTTAGTGGTGAGGTAGTAAAAGCGGCTCCCCGATGCCTGATCGCGAAGTTCCGCCAGGGAGTCATGATAGGTGATCGACAGTAAGTGCCAATAGTCAAGTCCAGCTCGCTTCAACTGCTTATCGTCGACCGAAAACCCTAAGGGCCTGATCAGGTGCAGATGCGCGCCAGTCGCAGCGCACAACCGTGCGATATTGCCGGTATTGGGCGGAATCTCAGGTTGGTATAAGACCACGTGTAGTGGCATAAAGTGATCCTCCTATGATTGGCTTAACGTCCTGAGCAACGCGTATTCTCGCGGGGCTTGCATGACGTAGAAATGAAGCGCTCAGAACCTCGTAAGTCTATCACAATGAAGTCATGCAGGTCCCGGTACTGTCCAGCTCAAGATCATAGCTGTCGGATACCATGACGGGAACCATGACGGCGTCAGTCATGCCATGGATCAACGGTTTCTCAAGCGGGCAGATAGTCGCCAGGACCCCAGCGAGGGTAGGTCCCGAGGCCCCGATAAAGTAGAAGGGACATAGCCTGGTTCTCCCAGCGAAGC
>CAZINL010000056.1:0-16421 GCA_964540595.1 uncultured Clostridia bacterium | reverse complement strand
CGATCAGAGCAATTCTGAGTACACCGAGACGGAACTGATGAACAAGGCGAAGACGGTCGGGGTGCTGATCCTTGACGATATCGGTGCCGAACGGTATACAGCGTGGGTGACCGAGAAGCTGTTTCAGATCATCAACTACCGCTACTTGCATCAGTTGCCGGTGATATTGACATCGAACTATGAACTGGGCGAGCTGGATGAGCGCATGGGTGACGATTTCACCGGACGCCGCATCTGCTCGCGGATCGTGGAGATGTGTCGGGTGTTTAGGCTGATGGGGAGCGATATACGCAAAGAGCTAAGGAAGCAGAAGCAGGCCTGAGCCACCGCACGCCGCGCGGCCGGACTTCCGCTTATACTTGAACGAGCTCGACAGCTCGGGGAAGCCGCCAAACTCGCCTGCGGCTCAAACAGTGGCGGCTCCTATCCCTCGCCGTCTGCGCTCCTTTGAATGGGTTCGTCAAAGGCCGCGCTACGCGTGCCTGGTGGGCCTCGAATGACCGAGACGGGTTGCCTGACTGCACCCCTGTACGAGGGCGCCACCTGGTACTTGGGGGTACGATGAGATAGAATCAAGATGGAGTTAACAACGGGGTCTGACCCTGTTGTTAACTTTTTTCGTTTGTAGGCAAAATAAGACCGAAAATATCCAATCCAATCGTTGACATTATCAAGGCAGACGCCTATAATGTGAAACGTAGGGTTAAGATATTTAAAGGTCACCTTAATAGGAGGTCGTCAAATATGGCAAGAAGGATGTTGGGGCGGTGCCCCGTCTGCAACGGTAAGTTAGATGTGGTCAAGATGAACTGTTCGGCCTGCAATACCAGCATTGAAGGGCGATTCGAGCTCTGCAAGTTCTGTCAGCTCAATCCTGAGCAGAAAGAGTTCATCGAGGTCTTTATCAAGTCGCGCGGGAATATCAAAGAGGTTGAGCGGGAATTGGGGATCTCTTACCCCACGGTGCGCAGCCGCCTCGATGCCGTGATTGAAGCCCTGGGGTATCGTGTTGAGGAGCGGGGTGGAGAGGAACCGAGCGCGAACCGCCGCAAAGAGATTTTGGAGGCTCTGGCCAAGGGCGAGATCAGCTCGGAAGAGGCGGTCAAGCAGCTGAAGCAGCTGTAACGGCCTAGCGGCCTAGTCCCTAGTCCCTAGTCCCTCGTGGGGCGCGAAAAGCCCACAAGAACGCTTGTAGGGGCCGGTCTGAGGCCGGCCCGCGGTCCACAAACGGGTAGAAAACCGATGATGAATAAAACGGAGGGGAAGAACTGTGAACGACGAACGCCTGATGATCTTACAGATGCTCAAAGAGGGCAAGATCACCCCGGAAGAGGCCAATGGCCTTCTCGAAGCGCTCAATAAGACCGAGCAAGCCCAGCAGAAAGCTGAACAACAGACTGTCCATGGGGCTCGGCAGCCGTTCCCAGGGGGAACCAATATCAACAATCTCGGTGTTCAGATCGGCAAGATGATCCGTGATGAGATCAGCCGCGCCGTCGGGGATCCTGAGCAGGCTGGGCGTGCCGCTCGTCAGGTGATGCGCTCCGTCAAGGACATGGCTCATGAGATCCGGTCCGAGGTCAGGGACGCCATCCGTGAGGCTAAAGAACAGGAACGCGCTCAGAGAAGAGCCACCCCTGCTACTCCCGCCACTCCCGCCACTCCCGCCACTCCCGCTACCCCTGCCACTCCCGCCCGTCCGGCGACTCCTGCTCGACCTGCCCGACCCGGTCGCTCCCAAGAGGCGCTGGAAGAGATGATGGATGCTCTGCGGGATATCATGCACGAGGTCGATGACATGAAGGGAGAACTGGAAGAGACCTGGAGCGAGCTCAACCAGGCAGGTACTGACGAGCGCCATGAGTTGAGCAGCTCGGTTCGTTCGCTAATCACCGAGCTCTATGCCCTGGCCTCTAAGACCACCAAGATGGCTGGCGATCTCGCCAACCTGGCCGCCCCTGCTTCCGAGAGTGATCGCAAGATCGCCCATGAGCTAATCCATTGGGCCAACGAAGCGGTTGATCGCGCCATGAGTCGTGGCAAAGAGATCGAGGCTCTGGTCGACGAGATGGCCACCCTGGAGAAGATGGACCAAAACCGTAGCCTAGATGACCTGAATGGCAAGGGGTTTTAGTAACGAGGGAGGGAAGAATCCGTGTCGATACAGGAAGAACGTAAGATGATCCTTGGCATGTTGGCCGAGGGTAAGATCACGGCCGCCGAGGCGGCCAAACTACTCGAAGCGCTGGCGGTACGCCCGGTCGAAGAAGCTCCGACGGCCCCAGAAGCGCCGGCTAGCCAGCCCAATGCGCAATGGGAACAGGATCTCCAGCAGTCGCTGGAGACCACCAAACAGCAGATCCGTCATGCCGTGCGCGAGGCGTCACGTGAGGCGCGTGAGGCGTACCGTGAAGTGCGCGAGCAGGCCAGAAACGCCGCGCGAGAAGCTCGCCAGCAAGCCCGCGACGTTGAGCGGCAGAACCGAGAACAGGACCGGCAGGGTCAGGATGGTTCTCTCCTGCACACCATCTTCTCCAATATTGACTTCAGCCTCGGGTTTGATATCTTTGGCAACAGCTACCGCTTTGAAGATGTCCATGAGGGTGTCTTTCATGAGGCAGAGAAGATCGGGATGCATGTTAATACCTCCAATGGCTAGATCGAGATCTACGCTTGGGATGAACCGAAGTTCAAGATCGTCCTACGCAAGACAGTACGTGCCAGTAGTGAGGAAGAGGCCCGCCGCAAAGCCGAGGAGATGTGCACCATCACCAATACCGGCGATCACCTGATCATCGACGGACGCCAACTGACCGGTGGCAATTCTGGCCTCTCAGTCGAAGCATATCTACCTAAAGATTGTCTCTATGACTTCGACCTCAACAGCTCCAACGGTCGGATCACTCTCAATGGGCTAAACGCAGCTGAGTTGGCTGCTCGTTCGTCCAATGGCCGCATCACCCTCGACCAAGTCAACGCGCAGGTGGCCAAGGTCAACACATCCAATGGCAGCATCTCAGCGATCGGCGATATCGACGACCTAGCGGCGCGGACCTCCAATGGTAGCGTCTCGGTGGGGACCAAGGTCGCCAATCCCACTACGATGCAGCTGCATACGTCCAATGGCAGCGTCCGCGTCCGGGTTGAGAGCCCAGTGCAACTGGCTCACTCCTTGGATCTTACTACCAGCATGGGCAAGGTGCGCGCGGAGCTTCCGGACTGTGAGAACACCGTCGAGTCGAGCAACCGCCGTCGCTTGGTCAGCCGCACCCCGGACTTCGATCTACAGCGACGCCGCCTCACCATCACCGCCCATACATCCAACGGCAGTATCGTCGTCTCGCCGGATGTGGAACTCTAAAGGCAAAAGTAGACACCGAGATCATGGTGCACCTGGATTTCCGGGTGCACCATGGCACGCACTCATGCATAGAACGACGGATTTTCCGCATAGAATGCGTTTGATAACGTAGTTTCGGTTACGGCGGGCGCGGCAAGCAGCGCCCGCGTTCCCGGTGTCCTCTTCTGGCGTCTCGTGTCTGCCCTCTCAACCACGGAGGTGTTACCTATGAATGGCTTTCTTTTGCGTGTGGTCTCCAATGCGGCAGCGATCATGATCCTGCCCTACATTCTTGACGGGATCAAGGTTCAGGGCATTGGCTCGGCCCTGGCCGCTGCGGTGGTCTTCGGCATCGCCAATGCCATCATTCGCCCGATCATCGTGATCTTTACCCTGCCGGTCAATATCTTGACCTTGGGGTTGTTTACCCTGGTGATCAATGGGTTCATCCTGCAGATCGTCTCGGGGATCGTCGATGGGTTCAAGGTCCGAGGGATGGGGACAGCGATCTTGGGCTCTGTTGTGCTCTCGATTATCAGCTCGGTGGTTAGTAAGATCATCAAGTGAGTTAAGAATTAAGAGTTAAGAATTAAGAATTGGGAATCACGAATTGGGAGTTGGGGGACCAAAGGTTGGAGACCTCTTGGACAGGCGCGGCGTGAGCCGTGCCTGTCTCTTAATGTCATGAGGCATGATGAGACGAAGGTAATCGATTGCCGTAAGGAGAACTGGGTTAGATACAATCTACCTCCTTACTCTCAACTCCTAACTCCTAACTCTCAATTCTTAATTCTCAATTCTTCTAGAGGAGGTCATCTCATGCTGATCTGTCATCGTTGTGGTGCTCAACACGACCCATCCTCTCCCCGCTGGTCCTGCGACTGTGGTGGTTACTTGGATCTTAGCTGGCAAAGCCGCTTTCCCAAAGCGGCCATCAAGGCTCGACCAAGTACCCTCTGGCGCTATGGTGAGGCTCTGCCCGTGCAGAGCGCCAGCGACGCTGTGACCCTCGGTGAGGGCATGACCCCCTTGGTCCCGGCTGCCGGTCCCTGGGGCGAAGCGCTCTTTAAGCTGGACTTCCTGATGCCCACCGGCTCGTACAAGGATCGCGGCACGACGGTGATGCTGACCAAGCTCCGCGAATGGGGCATCCGTGAACTGATCGAAGACTCGTCTGGCAATGCGGGTGCCTCGGTGGCTGCCTATGGCGCTCGCGCGGGGATCGACTGCCGCATCTTCATCCCCGCTTACACGTCGGCAGGAAAGGCTGCGCAGATTGGTATGTACGGCGCGACCTTGGTCAAGGTCCCCGGGACACGTGAGGATACCACGCGTGCCGCCGAGGAGGCGGCTCAGACGACCTTTTACGCCAGCCACAATTGGAGCCCATACTTCGTCCATGGCGTGAAGACGTTGGCGTTTGAGATCTGGGAGCAGCTGGGCTGGTTAGCGCCTCGCTGCGTGGTCGTACCGGTGGGTAATGGCAGCCTGGTGCTCGGGCTCTACCAGGGATTCAGCGAACTCTTGGCGGCGGGCGAGATCAACCGTCTGCCCCGCATTATCGCCGTTCAGTCCGAGGCCTGCGCTCCCCTAGTCGACGCATGGCAGAGCGGGGCCAGCGAAGTAGCCCCGATCAATAAGGGAAGCACCATGGCGGAGGGGATCGCCTCCGCCGCGCCGGTCAAGGGAGCATCCATCCTCGAGGCGATCCGTGCGACCAATGGGCTGATGGTCCGCGTCAGCGAGGACGAGATCTGGAGTGCGTTGCGCGCTCTTGCCCAAGCCGGCATCTACGTCGAGCCGACCTCTGCCACCGCCCCTGCGGCGGTGGTCAAACTGCGCCAGGACGGGCTGATCGGGGCGGACGAGCGACCGATCGTCGAACTCACCGGTAGCGGATTGAAGGCGACGGACAAGATCACGTCGCTGCTGGAAGGGCGGGGGTAGACGAGTCCCTGGTCCCTAGTGAGATGGTGGGTAAACCTGCGCGTAGGGGTGTAGCCATGTCTCACCGACAGCGGTTCTCGAAGAGACTGCTAAGGCTTCGCCAGAGCTCTGAGCAACAGTCAGGTCACTGTACCACCAAAAAAGTCGGGAGGCAGTTGTATGAGCAAACGCATTGTTGCCACCAATGGTGCCCCGCCGGCGCGCGGCTGCTATTCCCAAGGGGTCGTTGCCAATGGGTTACTCTTCTGTGCAGGACAACTACCCCTTAGCCCCGAGACGGGGCAGATCGTCGAGGCCGGTATCGAGGCACAGACCAGTCAAGTGCTGCGCAATCTGCAGGCTGTCGTCGAAGCAGCTGGATCTACTCTTGACAATGTGGTTAAGGTGACGGTCTTCATCACCGATATCGCCCATTGGGCGGCGGTGAACAGCGTGTATTCGCACTTCTTTCCTTCCGCATCCCCGGCTCGTACGGTGGTCGCTGTGGATTCGCTGCACTACGGTGCCCTGATTGAGATCGACGCGATTGCGGTGATTGGGACAGAGGCGTGAGCAGTCTCCACTAGAGCGATCACCGTAACCCCATCGACAGCGGTCGTAATTGACCCGTCGTGTCAGTGAGACATCTCCGGAGGCAGAAACCCCTGAAAGGTCCGCTGTAGGCAGCGGACCTTCGGCATTTCCTCTCCTGATGGTATTAGTCACGTGGACACGTTGTTTCGCAGCCGCGTCCACGCTGGTGCCTTCGCGCTCAAATGGGGCGCAATTTTGGTTTAATTGACAAGGGCAAGTCTTTTTTGATTCGCCACCCATTTCCCAGCAGGATTTATTTGGGGGAGGACGAATATGATACATTGACTAGCGAAATATTAGCTTACCGTGCCAACTGCTCCACGGGTTAACGATGGAAGTTGGGAGTGAACGGTGGCCGCAGAGGGAAGGTGTGGGTTTGAAAGTTGTCGGTCGACTCATGGGCTTTCTTGTCCCGTACTGGTATCAGGTTTTGGGTGCCGTCGTCTTGGTCTTTACCGTCACCGGGTTAGGGATTGTCAACCCGCTGATCACCGAGCAGATTATCGATGTCTTCATCCCCAATGGACAGATGAACATGCTGATGCTCTTCTGCTTCTTGGTGGTGGGCTTAGCCATCCTCAAGGGTGTCCTCACCTTCGGCCAGCGCTATATCATGGAATACACCGCTCAGCGCGTGATCTATGATATCCGCAACCGCCTCTACCAGCATCTACAGGAGCTTTCCTTTAGCTTCTATGATCAGGCGCAGACCGGTGAACTGATGTCGCGCCTGACCGCCGATGTCGAAACCCTGCGCCACTTCCTAGGGATGGGACTGATCAACCTTACCACTCATGCCCTAACGATCGTCGTGATCCTGACGATCTTGATCCGTAAGGACTGGAAGTTGACTCTCGTCTCCCTCGCTGCCATGCCGTTTCTGATCTGGGCGGTCACGCAGTTCGCGACCAAGGTGCGACCCACTTTCCGTCAAGTGCAGGAGCAGATGGCGAAGCTAACTTCCGTACTGCAAGAGAACGTCACCGGCGTACGCGTGGTGCGTGCCTTTGCCCGCGAGGAGCACGAGATCGAGAAATTTGACGGCCAAAACCGCACCTACTATGATAAGAACCTCAAATCCGTCCGTCTGCAGGCCTACTATGGTCCGCTGATGAACTTCGTCTCCGGGGTCATGGGGACACTGGTGCTCTGGTTTGGTGGCTATGAGGTAATCAACGGTCACCTGTCAGTCGGCTCCTGGATGGCATTCAACACGCTCCTCATCCAGCTGATCATGCCGGTGCGGATGTTTGGCTGGCTGGTCAGCTTGTTCCAGCGCGCTGCCGCATCCGGACAGCGCATCTTTGAGGTGCTCGATACCAAGAGTGAGGTGGCTGATCTCCCCGATGCCACCGACCTGCCCCCCGTCAAAGGCCATGTGCGCTTTGAGAATGTCCACTTCAGCTATGACAAGCGTACCCCGGTGCTGGAAGGGATCAACCTCGACGCGGAGCCTGGGCAGACCATTGCTATCTTGGGTGCCACCGGCTCGGGCAAAAGCAGCGTGATCAACCTGATCCCACGCTTCTACGATCCCACCAAGGGTCGCGTCCTGATCGACGGGCACGATATTCGCCAGGTGACCATGGACAGTCTCCGGCGCCAGATCGGGATCGTGCTGCAAGAGACCTTCCTCTTTTCGTCCAGCATTAAGGACAATATCGCTTATGGCAAGCCCAACGCTACCATGGAAGAGATCATCGAGGCAGCTAAGGCCGCCCATATCCATGACTTCATCGTCTCGCTGCCTCAGGGCTACGAGACCGTCATTGGTGAGCGCGGCGTCGGCCTTTCCGGTGGACAAAAGCAGCGCGTGGCCATCGCCCGAGCTCTGTTGATGGAGGCCCGCATTCTCATCCTCGATGAGTCGACCTCCAGTGTGGATACCGAGACCGAGTACGCCATTCAGCAGGCGTTCGCCAAACTGATGGAGCGCTGCACGACCTTCGTCATCGCCCAGCGTCTCTCCACCGTGCGCAATGCCAACAAGATTGTTGTGCTGGATAAGGGACATATCGGCGAAGAAGGAACCCATGAGGAGCTGTTGCAGCTCGATGGCATCTACAGCAAAATCTACGAGATGCAGCTCCGCCCACAGGAAAAGAGCGCGGCCAGTGGCTCAGATTATCGTGTGGCCGCTACGGGAGGTGACTGCTAATGGGTATGCACTTTGGTGGCGGTGGCGGCGGCATGGGCCGGCTACGCAATGACGAGATCGAAAAGCGCAAGATCAGTGAGATCGATCACCATATGGCCAAGCGCCTGTGGGGCTATATCGCTCCGTATAAGTGGTCCATGGCGCTCGCCATCTTCTGTATGCTGGCCGCGTCGACCATGAACCTGGCGGGTCCTTACCTCCTGAAAACCGCCATTGATAGTGGGATGAAGGCGGGCAACCTTAGCGTGATTAACATGATCGCGCTGGTCTATATCGTTACTCACCTAGCCAACTGGTTCTTCAGCTACAATCAGACCTACATCATGTCCAAGGTCGGGCAGGACGTCATCTTCAGCCTACGCCGCGAGCTCCACTCGCATCTGCAGAAACTCGGCTTCAAATTCTACGACCGACTGCAGGCCGGGCGCATCATGTCGCGCGTGACCAATGATATTGAGGCTCTGAACCAGCTGGTAACTTCAGGCCTAGTCAACCTGGTCAATGACGTCTTCACCCTGGTGGGGATCATCACCATCATGCTCTTTATGAACCCCCGCCTCGCTTTGGTCTCTTTTGCGACCATCCCACTGCTCATCTTCGTGACCAATTTCTTCACTCGCCGGATGCGCGAGGCCTATCACGACGTGCGCCGTAAGATCGCCGATGTTAATGCCAACCTGCAGGAGAGCATCTCCGGGATGAAGGTCGTCCAGTCCTTCTCGCGCGAGGATCAGAACTTGCAGCGGTTTGATCAGACCAACCAGGGCAACCTGCAGGCCAATATGCAGGCCGCGACCCTGCACTCGGCCTTCTTCCCCCTGATCGAGGTGATCGGCGCTCTCGGCACCGCGCTGGTGCTGTGGGTGGGCGGCACCCTGGTCATGGATAATGCCCTCACCGTCGGAACCGTGGCTGCATTCTTGGGCTATGTCACCCGCTTCTTTCAACCGATCCGCGATGTCAGCCAGGTGCTCAATGTGGTTCAGTCCGCCGCCGTCTCCACTGAGCGTATCTTTGAGTTCCTCGACGAAGTTCCCGAGGTCCAGGACGCTCCTGGGGCACAGCCCCTACCGGCCGTGGTCGGGGAAGTGCGCTACGAGCATGTCAGCTTTGCCTATGAAGAAGGGCAGCGCATCCTCCATGACATCACCCTTGAAGTCAAACCTGGTCGTACTGTCGCCTTCGTCGGGGCCACCGGGGCGGGTAAAAGCTCGATCATCAACCTACTCTGCCGCTTCTACGACCCGCAGGAGGGCCGTATCCTGATCGACGGCCACGATATCCGCCATGTCACCCAGCAGTCGCTCCGCTCGCAGCTGGGGATCGTGCTGCAGGACACCTTCATCTTCTCCGGCACGGTGAAAGAGAATATCCGCTATGGACGCCTGGATGCCACCGATGAAGAGATCATCGAAGCCGCCAAGGCGGTCAACGCCCATCAATTTATCATGCGGCTCCCCGATGGCTACGAGACCCAGGTCCATGAGCGTGGGTCGACCTTATCTGTCGGTCAACGACAGCTCATCTCCTTTGCCCGCGCGCTGATCGCTAATCCGAAGATCCTGATCCTCGACGAGGCGACCTCCAGTGTCGACGCCTACACCGAGCTACTGATCCAGCAGGCGCTTGATCGCCTGCTGCAAGGGCGCACCGCTTTCGTCATCGCTCACCGTCTTTCCACCATCCGCAATGCTGATTCCATCTATGCCCTCGATCTGGGGCGGATCATCGAATCCGGCAGTCACGAAGAACTGTTGGCCAAGGATGGGATCTACCGTAAGCTGTATGAGATGCAGTTCAAGAGCCAGGAGGAACCCCTGGCCAAAGAGGCGTAATAAGACTGGCAGGCGTGAGGGCCTGCCAGTCTGTTTTTCTGACGAAGCTTGGAACCTTTTGGCTGTGTTGTGCGTCTATGATATTGGATAGCCCTGCGCTGAATCCTATTACGCCCAGAGCCGCGCTTCGGGTTGTATGATGGAGGTTCCTATGCCCAATCGCTTTGTTTCGCTGGCCGTCAGTCTGGCCATACTCTTGGCCCAGCCAGGACCGCAGCATATTACCATGACAGACCCCTACCCACTGCCGCCGCCACCGCCTGTGGTGGTGGAGAAACCGGAGATTGAGGTGGGGCAGACGCTTAAGCTGCCCATGCGAGGGGAGACCCGGGTGATTACGGCTGGCAAGGTCGGTTCTGGCCAAGTGGCGCTCACCTTTGATGCTGGGTGGGAGTTCGAGCAGACCAAAGCGTTGCTCGCGGTTCTACGCGAGCAGAAGGTGAAGGCGACCTTCTTTCTGCGTGGGGGATGGATGCGATCTCACCCCGACCTGGTCAAGGCGATCGCCGCCGATGGACATGAGATCGGCAACCACTCCTGGACCCACAGCAATATTCCGAAACTGGGTAACTCCGTGGCCATGGTGGAGATCCAGCAGACGCGTGACGAGCTAGACGGGCTGACCGACCAGGGGCGCCTTTACTACCGCCCACCCTATGGGGATTATAACGAGCGCGATCTAAAGCTGCTTGGCGAGCTAGGCTATCGTTGGACCGTAATGTGGTCGATCGACTCCCTGGATTGGACCATGCCCGGAGAGGCTACCATCGCCGAGCGGTTGCGCAGCTTGGGTGACGGCGGGATCGCTCTGATGCATCTGGGCGTGTGGCAGACGGTCAACGCGTTGCCTGATATCATCGCTGAGCTCCGTAATCGTCACCTGGAGCCGGTTCCCTTAAGCGCCATCGTGGATTGGTCGTCTTTCCCGATGGAAGACTACACTGTGAAAGACGACGATACCATCGACAGCATCGCCAAGGAGTTTCAGTTGGAGCCGCAACTGGTGCGGGAGCTGAACGGCCTGCCGGCCAAATAGCCACCATGCCCCACGCCACCAAGCCCCCAAGTGAGGCCCGAAAGAGGCCAAGTCACTAGGGAGCGGACCATCGATTACCGATGCGGGTCCTAGTCCCCTTCCTGCATGGTGACGTGGGCCTTGGTGGCTTGGTGACTCACACATTCGGAGGTCACATGATCAAACTCATTGCCATCGATCTAGACGACACTCTACTCAATACCCAGCGCCATGTCAGCCCGCGCAATCGCGACGCCATCAAGAAGGCTCGCGAACGTGGGGTGATGGTGACTTTGGCAACGGGCAGGATGTATCAGTCCGCCTTGCCCTACGCCCATGAACTGGGCCTCGATGTCCCGCTGATCACCTACCAAGGTGCCTTGATCAAGACCGCCTTAAGCGGGGAAGAGCTCTTGCACCAACGGATCCCCTTGAAGGAAGCGCTCGAGATCGTACGCCTAGTCGAGGATACCCCGGTGCAGCTGAATCTGTATGTCGATGACGAGCTCCATGTGGCGGAACTGACGGAGCGCGGGCAGACCTATGCGAACCGGGTCCGAGTGCCGATCCACCCGGTGGGGCGGCTGAGCACCTGGCTTAAGCACGCTCCCACCAAAATTGTCATCGTGCACGATCCAGAAACCATCGCCGGGATCTGCACTGAGATCCGCTCGCGCTTAGGCGACGCCGTGCGCCTGACCTGCTCTTGGCCACACTTCCTAGAGATCAGCCATCCCGAGGTGGGCAAGGGGCAGGCACTGGCCTTCTTTGGCAAACGGTATGGAATCGGCCCCGAGGAGATGATGGCCTGCGGTGACGGCGAGAACGATCTGGACATGATCCAATACGCCGGACTGGGCGTGGTCATGGGCAATGGTCAGGACCGGGCCAAGCAAGTGGCAGACTATATCACCAGGACCAACGACGAGGATGGCGTGGCCGAGGCGATCGAGAAGTTTGTGCTGAACCCGTCATCCGTCTGAGTCAACAGCCAAGGGAAACTGCAGGAGACACCGTGCGATGCGCTCGGTGTCTCCTATGGTTTGGATACGCTTTCGACAAAGCGGAGAAGGTAATATGACAGGAGCCAGATCTTTTTGGTGTCTGGGGGTGTCGCAGAAGTCAATCACTTTGAGATAACCCCTCCGTTTCCCAAACAAATGATGTATCGCCTGTGGCGAAATGATGGTTGGCGGTTCCCGCCAAATGATGTTGCTACGCAATGAGGTGATCTTTGCCCTTCATGTCCGTAGGACACATCATTGCCGGAGGCAGCATCATGTCCCTGAGGACACATCATTTGCCCGGCAGGGCAAACATCATTGGGTCTTTCTCAAAAGCGCCAGCTTTTGAGAAAGACCCAAGGGGAGCGTGGTCTCAATGCCAAGCGTTATTCTTGACCATGTCAGTCAACAGGTCGATGGCGTTACCGTCGTCGACGACCTCAGTCTCGAGGTCTGCGCTGGAGAGCTTCTAGTTTTGACCGGACCGACTGGGTCCGGCATGACAGCGATATTGCGTATGATTGCGGGGCTGGATCTGCCCAGCCGTGGCCAGATTACCATCGGCGCTGCCGACATGGCTACCGTCCCGCCTGAGGAGCGTGGCGTTGCTATAGTGTCGGATATCAACCCTCGTCTGACCGTCTTTCAGAACCTCGCCTCGGGTCTCAAGCTCCGGCGCAGTCCACGTGCTCAGGTCGAGAAACGCGTGGGCGAGACGGCTGCGGCTCTCGGGATTGAGGGGTTGCTCGCTCTTAAGCCCAAGGACCTGACTGGCGGCCAGCGGTTACGCGTGGCCGCAGGCAAGGCGTTGATCTCTTCCCCCGAGGTCATTCTGATGAACCAGCCGTTAGCCAGCTTCTGTGGCCCGCTTAAGGATAAGCTGCGCAAGGAGCTGGCGCAGCTACTGCGCCGCTCCCCTACCACCGTGATCTACGCCACCCACGACCAGTCTGAAGCCATGGCCCTGGGCGATCGCATCGCGGTTCTGCGCGATGGTGATCTCCATCAGCTGGACACGCCGCAGATGGTCTACGACCAACCAGCGGACCGCTTTGTCGCCAGCTTCGTCGGCAGTCCGCCCATGAATTTCGTCCCCGCCCTGCTGGCAGGGGAAGTCGGAGCTTATCACCTGGTGCTGCCAGCTGGGACTCGTATCGATATTCCTGCATCTAGCGAGAGTCTGCTACCATATTACCTGGGGCGGGAAGTGGTGCTCGGCGTTCGCCCCGAGGATTTCACAGACACGGCCTTCGCGGCCTCTGATAGTCGATGGCGAAGCATCGAGGCCAAGGTGGACGCAGTCGAACACCTGGGGGCGGAAACGATGGTCTACCTAAGCCGCGATTCGCTGTCGCTCGCCGCTCGTCTTCATCCTGCTAGTCGTCTCGCGGTCGGGGAGACGGTGGCGCTGGTCGTGAACATGGACAAGGCGCACCTCTTTGATAAGCAGACGGAAAAAAGAATAGTGTGACGCTAGTGAAAAATGAGCCTCTTTTTTGAGGCTCATTTTTATTGCTTAGCAGGTATTCATACCACCTCGTAGAAATATACGTGGTATAGACAGGATCAAAGGGGGCACTGCCGTGTTCAATCGCCGTCATCCGCTACCGCTTTATTATCAACTGAAAGAGCTCATCCGTGAACAGATCGAAAACGGTGACCTAAAGCCGGATGATCGTGTCCCTTCCGAGCGCGAGCTGAGCGAACGCTACGAGATCAGCCGCATGACCGCGCGTCAAGCCATTACCGAACTGGTCAACGAAGGGCTACTCTTTCGCGAGCAGGGTAAAGGCACCTTTGTCGCCATGCCCAAGATCAATCAAGGGCTGCTTGGCTTGACCAGCTATACGGAGGACATGCAGCGCCGCGGATTGACACCTGGGACGAAGCTGCTCAGCTTTGAACTGATTCAACCGACGCGCAAGATGGCCGATCGGCTCAAAGTCTCCCTCGACAGCCGGATCATCCAGATGGAACGTTTGCGCCTAGCCAATGATGAACCCATGGCACTGGAGATATCCCATATTCCGGCCCATCTCTGCCCGGGTTTGGAGCAGAGCGAGGTCGAAGGGCAGTCGCTGTATCGGATATTGGAGACCAAATACCAGATCCATCTGGGCTTTGCCAGCGAGACACTGGAGCCGGCCATGCCCAGCACGCCGGAAGCTGAGCTGCTCAGTATCGCCCCGACAGTTCCGCTGCTGCTAATTGAGCGGATCACGTATACACCAGACGGCACGCCCGTAGAGTTTGTTAAGTCGCTCTATCGAGGTGATCGTTATAAGTTCTATGTGGAGTTGGAGAGGTAGGATATGCCACTAAACACTGCGCGTCTTACGCGTGCCTATGATGCCATCAAACGAGCTATCGAGAGTGGGGAGACCCCTGGGGCGGTGCTCGCTGTGGGGCAGCATACCGGGGTCGCGGCGATCAAGGCCTTTGGCGTGGCGAATGGGATCGGTGAGCAGCGGCCGATGACCGAGGGGACCATCTTCGATATGGCATCCGTCACCAAACCCATGGCCACCGCTACCAGTATCATGGTTCTACTTGAAGAGGGTCGTTTGCGTCTGGATGATCCGGTGATACGCTTTTTCCCCGAATTTGTCGGTGAAGGCAAAGAGACGGTCCGTATCCGCCACCTGCTCACCCATACCTCGGGGATACCCGCTTGGGCCTCGACCTATATCGCATGTCATGGGCCCGAGGAAGTCATTCCTTACATCTGCTCTCTGCCGCTGGAGTATCCTACCGGCAGCAAGGTGGTCTATAGCTGCCTGGGCTTCATCCTACTCGGCGAACTGGTCAGAAGGCTGAGCGGTCAGGGACTGAATGAATTTGCCCAAGAACGGATCTTTACTCCCTTGGCGATGAACCGGACCCGCTTTAATCCCCCTGCGTCCTGGCGCGACCAGATCGCAGCCACGGAGATCGGCAATGGCTTCGAACAGGGAATGGTTGGGCCCGAGGCGGCTACGTCCTTCAAAGGTTGGCGTACCCATCTCTTGATCGGCGAGGTCCACGATGGCAACGCCTGGGGGATGGGGGGCGTGAGCGGCAACGCCGGGCTCTTCTCCACAGCCCACGACGTGGCACGCTTCGCCATGGCTTACCTTAACCAAGGCGTCCTAGATGGTGATCGGCTACTCAGTAGCCAAACCGTTCGTGCTATGACGACGAATTACACCGCAGGGCTCAATGAACACCGAGGTCTTGGCTGGTCGATGAAGGACAGAGAGTACTCGTCGGCGGGCGATCTCTTCAGCGACCGCGCCTACGGACATACTGGCTTTACCGGAACGTCCCTCTGGATCGATCCCGAGCTCGACCTATTTGTTGCTCTGCTGACTAACCGGGTCCACCCCGACTGCAAGGGCAGTGTGGTGCGTTTGCGCCCGCTGGTGCATAACGCGATCGCGGCAGCGATCGAGTGACCGACAGGGGGACGACAATGCATTTCGGTGTATCCTTCTATCTCGGCTATGGTCTAGACAACCTGACCTATTTGCAGACCGCGCGGCAGGCAGGGGTGCGGCGTTATTTCACCTCGTTGCACATCACTGAGCTAGACCCGCAGGGAATGGCTGCTGAACTGCAGGCGAGTATCGCTGCCCTCGGTGGTCAGGCTGAGGTGATCGCCGACATCTCGCCACGTACCTTTGCCGCTCTGGGGGCTAGCCCAGATCACTTGGCGCCGTTGGCGGCGCTAGGGCTCAAGGGGCTGCGGATCGACTATGGCTTTCCGCTCGCGACCATCGCCCGCATGGCGGAGAACCCCTTTGGGATCATGATCGCGCTCAACGCGTCCACAGTCGATCCCGCGACTATCGCTGGGCTTCTCCCTCCAGGCAAGGTGGAGTTCTGGCACAACTTCTACCCGCGACCGGAGACCGGCCTAAGTCTGCCTTGGATGGTGACCCAGTCGCAGGCTCTCAAGGAGTTGGGCTTTGCGGTCGGGGCGTTTCTGCCCTGGCTGCCAGAGGCCAGACCTCCTCTGAGTATGGGACTGCCTACGGTCGAACGCCATCGCCACTATGACCCACGGCTGGCGGCAGCAGAGCTGATCGGCTCTGGCGTTGTTGATACGATCTTGATGGGCGATTCCTGCGGGGACCTAACCACATTGTTGACGCTGCGGGAGATGATCGAGGACAGGATGGTTCCACTGCGCGTGGATGTCGGCGAGCTAAGCCAGCGTGAACGGGCAATTGTTGAGATGCTGCACGCCAGCCGACGGGATCCATCAGAGCTCGTCCTGCGCTCGGCCACCTCGCGCACCATGGCCGCCATCGGTGACGACATGCCAGCCGAGAACTGCGCCCCGCGTCCGCGCTTTACCATTACCATCGACAATAGCGGCTATCAGCGCTATGCCGGCGAACTGCAGATCACTCTACGCGACCTGCCTGCCGACCCGCGAGTGAATGTGGTCGGACGGGTGATCGAGGACGATTGGCCGCTGGTGGATCTGATCAAGCCGGGGGGACGGTTTCGACTGGCGCTCCAGTCGGAAGGCACTAGCCACTAGCCACTGGGCACTAGATCTGAG
>CAZINL010000055.1:13747-16466 GCA_964540595.1 uncultured Clostridia bacterium | reverse complement strand
TCACATGGGGGCAGAATTTAGTTAATACTGCATCAATAACGCCAGCTACAATGAGTATGCGAATCTTGGTTCTCGTGGCAATCCCTCCTCCCACATGTTCAATCTATCAAGGATCCCGTGAAAAAAGCCGCTCGCTGCATGAAACATGGTTTTTTCAACATGAAACATGGTTTCGAATACGACTATAAGGTGAACTTATCACGGAGAAAGAGATATGAAGTTTAAATGACCCACATTCCACCCCCCTCTTGAGGGGGCGGAATGTGGGCCCGATACGTAAAAGCTCCACTAAAGCCGCAAAGACCTGCCTCCATATAAGAAGGCAGGCTTCGCTTTGCTCCCAGCAGTTAGACAATATCATCGTGCCATACGACACCTTAGCCCTCGACTAGGCTTTGCCTCCCTGCCTCAAGACGGTTTGACCTTAGCATTAAGTGCTATTCGTTCTTTACCTCTCCGGTACACGCAGCACATCACCCGGATAGATAAGGTCGAATCTGCTCTTATTGATCAGCCGCTCCAACTCGCTCATGGTGCAGCCCAGCTTGTGGGCGACGAGCCAGAGGCTATCGCCCTTTTGTGCGGTGTAGGTGGTATACAGCAGTTCCTTCGGTATATCCACCGTTACACCGTATTGGTCAAACGTGTAGGTCGAGCCGTCGATCTCCTTCTTACCGGTGGCGGGCTTGCCGTTCTCGTAGTACATCCACCTGCCGGAATCGTTAATTGTCCACCCCTGCCTAGGGCCACTGGATGCCGCGAGTTCCACGAAGCGGCGCAGTAGCGCTGCAACCTCGGCACGGGTAGCTGTCCCCTGCGGGTCAAAGGTGTCAGCTGTCTTGCCGCCGAGAACGCTCGCCATCTGCATCTGCTTCACAGCATCCTGAGCATAGGTGCTGATCTCACCGCTGTCGGCAAAGGCACGTTCCTCGTAGATCTTCGGCAGCGTGAAGCCGATTATGTTGGCGTAGTTCTGCATGATGACCGCCATCTGCTCACGGGTGATGGACTGCTCCGGAGCAAATTCTCCGGCGCCGATGCCATGGACGATACCATGCTGATTGGCCCATTCGACGTAGCCCATATAATACGCGTCATGGTTCACGTCGGTGAAGCTGCTCTGTCGATAACCGCTCACGTCGGCGTTCGCCAACCGCCCCAGCACAGTGACGAACATTCCTCGGGTCATGGAGGTGTCTGGGCTGAAAGTTGTCGCAGAAGTTCCGCTGAACAGTCCACGGCTCACCGCGAAATCGATATCGTCTTTTGCCCAGTGGTCGGCAATGTCCGTAAAGGATGTATTGGTCTGTTTATAGCCGACGCCATAGGTGGAAAAGTGATTGGTGCTAAAGCGCAGCACTCTGTCCACGCTGTCATAGACGGAGCTGATCAGCCACTGCATCCTGCCGTTTGCATCTACGTATACGGCCTGCACATTGCCTGCCCGCTCGTCTGCCCCCAAGGTGTAGGGAATGCCAACTGTCACGCTGCCAGCGCCAAAGCTCTCGACTTGCTGACCGTTGCCATAGTCTGCCCTGAGGTCAAACATGGGTCGGCCGCCAATGGCGTTCATCGCATCGCCGGTCAGGTTGCTTCCGTCGGCACGTGTCGCTGTGATATTTACATCAGAGTTCGCCTGCCGATTGATCTCAGCCACAGTCGCCAGATCCATGTCGATCTTGATGTCGGGATCATCCACCACCAAGACGGTATTGACGATTTTCTTGCTAAGGATGAGCTCCTGCACCGTCTTGGGCAGATTGACTGTGACACTGGAGGCCGTCTTGCCGCTGGTATCCACACGCAGCACCAGGGTGATGCCGTTAGCCTCGTTGCCGTTTTTCTCGGCCTCCGCCAGCGCCTTGTCAAAGGCATCGGTCACGCTTTGATCGGTGAGGTTCACCGTGACGTTCCCGCTATCGTCCACCTGGCCATCCACCTTGAGCTCGACCTGCGTCGGCGAATTGGGCTGATCAGGTGCGGGCGAGATGACCGTGATGACACTGCTGTTGCTGTCCGGGGTACTACCACCACTATCCGGGGTGCTGCCACTGCCGGATGAAGAGCCGCCGTTGTCATTCGGGGTGCCACTATCGGGGGAACTCCCTCCCCCACTAGATGAATCGTCATCGGTGTATGTCCAATGGGCATAGATGGTGGCATCGGCACTGAACACGGTGTCGGTCGTTACCGCTGTGCCGCCGCTGACAGCTGTGAACCAGCCGCTAAAGGAATAGCTGCCGCTGCGGGTGGGAACCGGCAGGCTAGTGAGCTTGCCGTTCGCGCCGGTGGAGAGGGTGGGCGGGGGGAGGGTCTTGCCGCCGTTGGCGTTCAGGGTGATGGTATAGCCTGTGGCAGGTGCTGTATTCACAGTAATATCAAAGGTCTGTGTGTAATCACTGCCTGCGGTCGAACCGTTTGTAACAGTTGCTTTCACCGTGGCAGTCCCTGCCGCTGTTGCCCTCAAGGTGCTTCCGATGATCGTTGCCCCTGTGTCGTTTGCGTTTTCCACGCTCCATGTAATGGTGCGGTTGGTAGCGGTGTCGGGGGAAACGGTTCCCGCCAAGGTTAAATCGGTGTTGACCTGCACAGAAGTATCATTGGTCATGGTGATGTCCGTTACAGGAATGAAGGTCACGGTCTTAGTCAGCGTCAAATCCCTGCCGGTTACATTTGCATTTGATACAACAAAGCTGCTGATAGTGCCGCTGTCGTAGCC
>CAZINL010000055.1:5327-13737 GCA_964540595.1 uncultured Clostridia bacterium | reverse complement strand
CTGTAAGTATCTGCGGGAACATTGGAGATGGTGTACGCTCCGTTAGAATCTGTGAGTACCGAACCACCTATATTGCTGCTCCCTTTCTTTAGCTGCACAACAGCACCGGAAATACCATTGCTTGTATCGCTGCCTTGAATGGTGCCGCTAACGATGTAGGTAGGCGCCGGAATGAATGCCGCCACGGCAAAGGTGCTGTCCGCGCCTGCGTTGTGCGTGGCAGTTGCCGCAACCCGCACCAGATAGTCACCGTTTGTAAGTCCGGTGATATCGCTGCCGGTACCGGCGGTATAGAGTGCGTCGCTGCTTCTCTTGTATTCCATAGCGGTCGTCACGCCGATGAGCTTGCCGTCATTATTACCGGAGGTAACGCAACCCACGGCAGATACGCCGGTGACTGCGGGGCCGTCCGCTCTATTGACGGTGATGCTTTGCATGGTGGTAACGCTTGTGCCGTCTGCAGTTAGGGTGACGGTGGTGTCGCTCATGATGAGGGCAGCTGTTTTATCCACAGAGTAGGTGGTAAAGTCCGTATCCTCCGTGCCATCGTCATAGGACGCCCTGACCACCATACCCTCCTTGCTGAAGATCTCACCAAATTTATAAACCGTTTTGGTGGGCACTGTGGTGATCGCGATGGATTGCAGCGTCCTTGCCGCCGTTTCCGGGAATATCGCTGTGACCACGCCGGAGCCTGCTGCGTTGGTCGCAGTCGCTCCTGCTACAGTGAAGAAGTTTGCCGGAACACCCGTCAGGGTATAGCCTGCTTTAGGCGTCAGGGTAATGGTAGCCGAATAGACCGTGTTGCCTGAGAAGCGGCTGTCATTCGGGCTCCACGTCACCGTGCCGCTGTACTGCGCCGTCTCGGTAGCTGCGCTGACCGGAGTCGCACCGGGTACGGGAGCATTAACGCCACCGATGGCCGCAATGGTTATCACCACGGGTGCCGTTTCCGGGAACACCGCTGTAACCACGCCGGAGTTTGCAGCGTTGATCGCAGTCGCTCCAGCTACAGTGAAGAAGTCTGCCGGAACACCCGTCAGGGTATAGCCTGTTTTAGGCGTCAAGGTGATGGTAGCCGTATAGACCGTGCTGCCTCTGAAGGGGCTATCACTCGGGCCCCACGTCACCGTGCCGCTGTACTGCGCCGTCTCGGTAATTGCGCTGACCGGAGTCGCACCGCTCACGGGGACCGTAACACCAGCGATGGCCGCAATGCTTATCGGTGCGGGTTCTGGCGTGGTATCCACCGTTGCGTTCGTCGTGTCCGCTGTGGTTGTTTCGTTCCCGGCGTTATCCGTTACAGTCACAGACACGTTCTTGTTCGTGCCGTTGCTGCTGGACGCATTGATGGTGTACGTTGCCGTCCAGATGCCGCCGGAATTGGATGCAGCAACCGCCGCACTTCCGCCGAAAGCGCTGAAGTCCATCGTCACACTGCTGATCGTGTCGATGTTGTTGTCGCCTCCAGCGGTGTTGTTCCAACTTGCCGTCACCGTGTCGCCGACCTTATATGCGCCGCCGGTACCGGTTGCCCCGCTGATGGAAATCCTCGCGTCTGTCACTGTGGGGGCGATGTTGTCCACCGTTGCATTGGTCGTGTCCGCCGTGGTTGTTGTGTTCCCGGCGTTGTCTGTCACGGTAACGGAGACGCTCCTGTTGGTGGCGTCAATACTGCCGGCAACGATGGTATACGTCGCCGTCCAGGTGCCGGAAGCGTTGGTTGCGGCAACCGCCGCACTGCCTCCGAACTGGCTGAAGTCAACCGTCACAGCGCTGATCGTGTCGGTGTTGTTGTCGCCTCCAGCGGTGTTGTTCCAGCTTGCCGTCACGGTGTCGCCGACCTTATATGCGCCGCCGGTACCGGTTGCCCCGCTGATGGAAATCCTCGCGTCTGTCACTGTGGGGGCGATGTTGTCCACCGTTGCATTGGTCGTGTCCGCCGTGGTTGTTGTGTTCCCGGCGTTGTCTGTCACGGTAACGGAGACGCTCCTGTTGGTGGCGTCAATACTGCCGGCAACGATGGTATACGTCGCCGTCCAGGTGCCGGAAGCGTTGGTTGCGGCAACCGCCGCACTGCCTCCGAACTGGCTGAAGTCAACCGTCACAGCGCTGATCGTGTCGGTGTTGTTGTCGCCTCCAGCGGTGTTGTTCCAGCTTGCCGTCACCGTGTCGCCGACCTTATATGCGCCGCCGGTACCGGTTGCCCCGTTCATGGAAATCCTCGCGTCCGTCACGGTGGGGGCGATGTTGTCCACTGTCACGTTCATAATGCCCGCCGTAGTCGTCGGACCTACGGCGTTCGTCGCGGTAACGGAGACGTTCCTGTTGGTGGCGTCGATGCTGCCCGCACGGATGGTATACGTCGCCGTCCAGACGCCTTCGGCTTCGGTTGCGGCAACCGCCGTGCCGCCGCCGAAATGGCTGAAGTCCATCGTCACGCCGGTAATCCCGCTGTTGTTGTCCCCGGATGCCGTGTTGTTCCACATGGCCTTCACGGTGTCGCCGATCTTATATGCCCCGCCAGTGCCGCTTGCCTCGGTGATGGAGATGTTGGCGGCAGTCACTGTGGGAATGGCCGCCAAAGTGGTGAAGCTCATAGTCGAGCCGTAGGTGGTGCCGACAGAGTTGACCGCTTTGACCCGATAGTAGTAGGTGCTATTGGGTGTCAGCCCGGTCAGCGCATAGCTCACCGAGTTGTCGCTCATGCCGGTCACGGGGCTCTGCGCCGCAGTAACAGAAGTGCCGAAGCTTGCGGAAGTACCATACTCAAAAGTGACGGTTGTTGAACCGTCGTTCGCGTTAACGGTGCCGTTCAGTGTTGCCGCCGTCGCCGCTTTATTGGTGGCTACCTTTGTCGTTGCCGTCGGCGCCGTGGGCGGGGGGGGCATCACCGTCAGCGTGGCCCCATTACTGGTCGCATTGCCCCATGTACCTGTCACGAAGCATCTGTACTGGTCCCCGTTCATGGAAAGGGTCGTCGAGGCGGTGGTATAGCTTGCGCTCGTCGCGCCCACGACATTTGCCCACTTAGAACCGCTGTCAGTGCTCACCTGCCATTGATAGGTAAGGCCGGCGCCGGTTGCCGCAATAGTGAAGGTGGCTGTCTGTCCTTCAGTCACCGACTGATTTGACGGTTGAGTGATGATGGATGGTGGCGCACCCAAAAACAGGGAGAGATCGTCAAAGGCTGCCAGGCCGATGCCATTAAGAACGCCCTTGATGGTCACCCGCAGCTTCACAGTGCCAGTTGGGATAGCCCCCCTCAGCGTGACAGCCTTCCAGTCGTCATCCGCCGTCGTCGCAGTCCGTTCATCCGCCGTTCCGATCACGGAGCCGTTGCTGCCCAGCGCCTCAAGCCGGAGGGTCGCGCTGCCAGATGTATCCTTCTTAACGCTCAGATAGCCGCTAAGGTCGTAGGTCGTTTGATTGGTAATGGCTATGTCTTGATAGCAGCTGACGCCGCCCGGATAGGTCACATCTTTCGTGGCGTAAAAACCCATGAAATAGGTTCCGCCATGAGGTGACAGTACGATGCCGTTTTCATTTGGCCCGTTGTTAAAAGCGGCGTAAGAATATCCGCGTTCCGGACTGGTATCTTCCTTCCAGCCGTTGTGGCTCAGCAGTGTATCGAGGCCAGTAACCGTCTCTCCACCGGGGTTTTTGAGCAGATTTCCCATCGGTGTATCACCAGCGGCCACCATCGTCTGCGGCAGCATGGTTAGTACCATGCACAGGATGACAAACACAGATAGCAGAAATCGTTTCTTCACGTGGTTTATTCCTCCCTTGCTCGAAAAGCTGCTAGCCGTTGTTTCAGAAGCTCATGTAACCTTTGGGTTTCCTCGCAGGTAGTGGGGCGAATACGATCCTTATTGCAAGAGGGGCAGTCCATTGCCTCTCCCGCACGGTAGAACAAGAAGCCGCATTCCTCGCAGGCATAAGTCATGGTATCCCCGCCTTTCCCTATGGGTCATTAACGGAATACTTCAGCTGTCACCATGGCGATGGTCTTTAGATCCCCAGCAGCTGCTTTTTCTTGGCGTCAAACTCCTGCTGAGAGATGATTCCCTCTTCCATCAGCGCCTTGTATCTTCTGATCTCCTCGATGGCATCGACAGGAGGGGCGATGCTCGTAGGTGCCACTTGCGCTCCCGTTGTGCCAGGACCGACGGACTGCTCCGGAGCATCGGGAAATGCCACCATCTTCAAGGCATAGACCAGCTTCGCGATCTCCTCACTGCTACGCTGGTATGAGTGGAGGTAGTCGTTCACATCCGGGCTGTCGTTGGAGAAGCGGGGGCCGTCCATATCGCATCTGATCACTGTCCAGTAGGGATGCTCGAAATGCAGCTCCACGTTAAACGCCTTAAAGGGCTCCGGGAGATCGAAATACTGCACGGGTGTTGTTTGACGCTCCTTGTCGCCGTCCATCTTTTTGATGGCGCGGGCAAGCTGCCGGTTGATCATGAACTGGGTGATCTGCGGTGCCATCGCCATGGCGCGTTCCAGTACGGTGCTGGAATAGCGCTTGATGCCCTCTGCTGATCCTTCGTATAGTAGGGTGCTGTCCTCCTTGATGGTAAAGGATGTCAAGTGTTTGCCTTCAAATACTGTCTTGTCAGGGTTATTGCTCATGCAGAACAGTCTGTTCTGATAGTCGAAAATAGCTTTGGTATCCCAGAGACCAAAGTCAATGCGTTCGGAAACCACGAACTGATCTCTCAGCAGTTGATTCTGATCGTAGAAGACCAAGTATTCCTTGAACCCCTGCATGGTTAGGTGAAGCTGCTTATCGGTTTCCATGTCGATTTTGTTGAAACAGTTGTCGCAGATATACTCGCCCTCGATTTTCGTTGGCAGAAACCAGGAGATCTTGCCGCCGCAGATGGGGCAAGGGGGTTTCTTAGAGAACAAGCCCACAGTATACTCCTCCTGTCTGTTCTAGTTATCTCGTTCCGCCGCCTGAGCGACCGCCGATGGAACCTCGTCCGCCACCAGAGGAAGCGAAACCTCCACCTCCGCTGCTGCGCTTTCGCTGCTCACGCCGCTGCTCCGCACCCTTCATACTGTTATAGAGCAGATGGGTATGGGCATGAACTGTATACATACTCCGACTATACTCGGTCAGTTGGGAGGCAAGGTCCGGGTACAGTTCTTTCAACTGGTCTGCCACCCTATCGGCGATGCCAAAAAGCATGGCATAGGAGAGCAGGTCTCTCCAGATCGGCATTTCCTTAACGCCACGCTCGGCAACTAGCGAAAAGTCCTCCAGATACCGCCTCAGACCCAGCAGTTCTCCCAGCTCTGCTTCACCGGCAGGAGTCAGATCGGTCAGTCTAGCGGGTGTATCCCACCGCTTCAGGCAGTGCTTTGCGCTTAGGTAAGCCCTGCCTGCGCTGTCGCACTTTTGAAGGTATGCCCGCAACAGTCTGTGGTGTTGGTCTGCAGACCGTTCCAGTTCCCTCGCCTGTAAGGTGAAATCCGAACCGGCAGCGCTCTCCAGAACGGTGTAAAGGTATTCATCATACTCGTCCATCTGGTCATGCTTGACGCCCTTTAGCCGCAAGCTGACCACTTCTTTTGTCTTGCCCATGAAGGCAGTCTCCTGCGTCTCGACGGGAGTGAGGCATCCCAGCTCAATGAGCCGCAGCATGCTGGTCGCGAGGATAGCGTCAACCTCACAGATACCAAAGAGCTTTCCCAGCGCATAGGTCGCTCTCAGGTTGCCTTCGTTGGGGATATCCCTGAAGTACCCGAACCGCTCGGCGAGCTTTTGCCGTTCCTTCTCAGCGTTTTTCCTTTTCCTCCTGCGAATCCACACAATCAGTCCGATGGGTACCCCGATTGACAGCAGTGTCGTGGTAACCGCCTCAAATGCAGATACTTCGTCACCATGATCACCGGCGGCCCCTGCGTCATCGTAGTCACTGCCCACAAAGGCGTCTTTCTGTAGTTCTTCAAAGCTCCCCGGCTCCCGCCGTGAAGGAGCTATGATCCCCTTATCCATGGCAAACAGCAGCGTCACATGGTTCTTGACATCAATGGGGGTATCTGTGCGGGCTACAATGCATCCATTCTCGAAGGTCACTTTTCCTGCGAACCCAAAACCCCATAGATCAGCTATCTCGTTAGTGATGGGCGTACCGTCCGCAAGCCGGATCTGGACGGTCACATCGGTGGGGGTTGTGTTCATCTGATCATTGACGAAGCGGAAGTTGGTGCCGTCCCTGTCTGCATAGCCGCCCACCACGTTACTCAGCCTGTACTCAATGGTATAGCGGTTTTGTCCATACTGGCTGATTCCAAAGCAGATCTCATAGCCACTGTCAGTGTGATGAATCCCGCACTTTCGCGCCTTTTCGTCAAAGCGCCAGTCAGTTTTCCAGTCCAGCACCGTTTCATAAGTTCCGCTTTGGTCAGAGACCTTTAGCCCGCTGATGGTTAGATAGTCGGGGGCATTCATGGGGATGTAGCTCTCTGTTCCTTCATCAAAACGTCCTGACCAGGTCTGCGTGATACGCATGGAGCCATCCTCGTAGATGACAGCTTGTATATCGATGGCGCTCACCTGATTGGCCGCCAAAGAGGGGACAGCTAGGACTAGCCACAAAATAAGGCCAGTCAGGGCACGGCTTAGCATCTTCCCCATCCCGCGCCTCATTTCATGCTTGGCATATCGGCCTTAGCCGTCTGCTCCTCCAAATACTCTCTTTGCCGAAAGCCTAACATCCCCGCGATCAGAGAGACCGGCAGCATGCGGATCTCACGGTTAAGTTTTGTGACGCTATCGTTGTAAATCAGGCGGCTGGTGCGCACCATGTTTTCAAAGGTTTCCACCGCGTTCATTGTTTTGGTATAGCCCTGGTTGGCTTTCAACTCGGGGTATTGCTCCGAGACCATGGCAATCCTGCCCAATGCCTCAGAAAGGATCCCTTCCTGACGAAGCACCTCATCCGGTGTAGATCGCGCCGTAATCACGCTTCTTCTCGACTTGATCGTCTCGATCAGTGTTTCGCTCTCATGTTTGGCATAGCCCCTGGCCAGATCCAAGAGAGCTGTCAGAGCATCGAAACGGCTTGATAGCTGCACCCCGATCTGGCTCATGGCATTGCCGACATTCTCATCGAGCACCACCAGTCTGCGCTGGGTAGAGGTTATCCATAGAACAATGACCGCAGCAATCGCGATGATTACGATGACAGTTGGCAGCATAATAAGATCCTCCACTTTCTGTTTGGTTTGCATAGGGCTCATTCCTGAGTTCAATCTATCAAAAATCTCGCCAGAAAACTGTTCGCTGCATGAGACATAGTTTTTTCTGCATGAGTCATGGTTTCGGATTGAACGCCGCTTCTCAAGCCGCGTCAGCTTCGATTTGAGCTAGATGCACTCGAGTTCCCACGCCTTGACGTAGACGGTATAATACCGTACTCTCGCATAATGGTGAAATAACCGTGGAACTCGGTCAGGGGTCTCCTCGGCGAAGTGTTTACTCATACAGAAGCCTCCTGTCGTAGTCATCCTACAACAGGAGGCTCTTTCAACTCGTTTTCCGATTTCCAGGGTTCAGTTCAGCTCGTATCTTCCTCTTGATTAATCTCCCGTTACGACGATGGTGTATTCCGCAAATCTCATGCCTTCATACCGTATTTCAACCACTTTCGTTCCAGCGGTCGTGAACGGACGACCTTGTGTCAGTTCCACCGTCTTCGAAGTATAAAAGGTGATCTTGTCGTTGACGTCTCTATCGACGCTTCCTTCATTGATAACCGCGTTCAGTCCGGTGGCGTCAAAGCCCTCGCCGACCTTGTAGGCAGTCTTCGTGGGGTATGACCGTATATACACCACTGTCTTTGAATCGTCGGAGACAGCTTCGGTGAGAAAAACTATCTTCGCGTTGTCAGGCGCAGAACCTGTAGATGACCAACCAGTAATTTTAGTATCGTTTGCTCTCGACGCTCCGCTCGCGTTGACGATCAGTTTTTGATTGCTGTAATCCCTGATGGTGCCGAAAGAGGAATACAGGTTGATCCGCCAATAATGAGGCGTGCTGCTAGTTGTCGATTGTAACTGAGCTCCTTCCGCAGACCCCGGTAGCATAATATAGGTTCCGTCATAAGCGATTGAATACATCGGCCCGCGGTCTTCACTGTTACTTACCAGCTTAATGTTGAACGGCTTATTGGGCCTCTTATCCTGAAGTTCCAACCAGTAACGGCCTCCCGATACAGGATAAACGTACTTGCCATATATCTGCAGATAATAATCGCCGCTCGGCAAAACACCCCCGTCACCTATAACTTGTTTGAGTAAGGTTACGGGTGCCTCATACTTTGTTCCCACATACGGCGCACCGGGCTGAATGACCGCCTGGTTGGCCACGCTGTCCCAGTACACATTAAACTGT
>CAZINL010000055.1:0-5317 GCA_964540595.1 uncultured Clostridia bacterium | reverse complement strand
TGTGACGCCGTGCCGGAGAGCTTCTGAGCAAACTCGCGCAGTTGAATGTAGTTGGTATCGCCGTTTATCAACCAGGCGTCCGCAAATGAAAAGACTTCGCCATTCATCTTGAACTTTGATCCGCTCGGCCGGAGATCCGTTGTGTCGTACATCCTACCCCCGGTAACCGTACCGCTAAACGGCTTGCCCGGTTCAATCACAACATACTGGCCGTCCCAACCTACATCAAACTGCGCAACGGTTCTGTTGAGCAGTGCCGCGATGGCGCGAAGCTGCAAGTAGTTGGTCTGATTGATCGTGTACGCGTGTGTTACTTTCAGCGGACCATCCCACGACTTTCCTCTCACAACAAACTCCGTCTTGCTCGGCGTGGCAAAGATCGAACTGGCAGGTGGGACCGGTTTGGGGGCTGGCTGAGGGCCGCCGATCTTAGCCAATTCCTCATCATCGAGGCCGAAAACCCTTACTTTGTACCAGGTGTCATTACCATCGCCACCATCAAACGCATACTCATTAAAAGCTTGTACGGTGATACGGGTTCCCTCTTCAAAATCCCTATAGATGGCGTCATCGTACTCACAGGCGTATACTGGACGTGCCTCCTCCAAACCTACAGAAAGATCCATCTCGTTAAACGGCCAGATCAGGTATGACCTGGCAAGAAGTTCATTATTATAATCCAAAGTTTTACATGTTATGGTAGCGCCAGCAGGTACGTAAACATGGGTAAATACATGAAAGCCAAGCGGGTCGGACCCATAGTAATTAGCCGTCGCATAAACATCCGTGACCTCAACGGAGAAGGTGGCTAAGTCGAACGTCTTGGTGGTACCGGCGGCTAGCGCGGGCACCGGCAGCAGGATCAGCGCCATGCACAAGGTGAGCAGGATGCTCGCAAGTCTCTTTTTCATAGGGTTGTTCCTCCTAACATCACTTTGCTTCACACTCTCAGTCTATCAGAGAATCCTCAAAGGACCTGCCCGCTGCATGAACCATGGTTTTTTCTGCACGAAACATGGTTTCGAACACGACTTTATAGTAGACTTATTATGGATAAATACAGAAACGGAGGAAGCTTATGCTACAGATTGCAGTCTGTGACGACAACATTGACGAGTTGTCCAATATGGTACAGCTCATAAACCTATACAGAGCATCGAAAAATACCGACTGCGAATACGCCGTCTTTCCAAACGGATTTGATCTGATTTCGGCCTTAGGAAAAGGCAAGCGTTTTGATATATACTGTCTGGACATCATTATGCCAGGCTTTACGGGCATTGATGTCGCAAAGGAAATCCGTGCTTTTGACAAAACCGCGCCGATCTTGTTCTTCACGTCATCGCCTGAGTATGCTTTCGATAGTTATTCGGTGAAAGCGATCAACTATGTGTTAAAGCCCGTATCCAAAGAAAAGTTATTCTTTACCCTTAACGAGGCACTGGAACAGATAAAGATGGATGAAGATGATGCGATCATCGTAAAGAGTACTGAGGGGATACAGAGGATACTGATTGCTAATCTAGTTTTTGCGGAGGTCATTGGCAGAACTGTCTTATACCACCTCCGGTCTGGAAAAGTAATCGAATGTACCGAATCCTTTGCATCTGTCTGTGGGACCTTGCTGAAATTTGGCTGCTTCGTCAAGACGCACCGTTCCTATATCGTTAACATGCGGTATATCGATACGATTGGTGATCATGAGGCAACTCTGCAAACGCTTTCGTCTGTCCCGATTTCCCAGGGGAAAGCGCGGGAAATCAAGCGTCTCTACCTGTCCTTTCAAATGGAGGGGGAATAGGATGCATCATCTATCCGTACTGAACTTTGGCTTTGTCCTCTTTTTTGGAACTACATTGTCTCTTTCTTTTGCAGATATCGGGATCAAAAAGAATATGAAGCAATATGCCCTGGTATTTCTCTCTTTAGGATTAGTTCAGGTTATTGCATATTTGATCTGTGGAGAAGAGTTCCTATTTAGATCGTATCCGTTCTTGACCCATCTTCCGTTGTTTCTGCTACTGAAGCACTATTACCGAAGAAGTTCCTATGTTGCCGGTATTTCAGTTCTTTCCGCGTATCTCTTTTGCACGCCTAGAAAGTGGATTGGAACTGCGGTTTCTTATTTCTGGAGCTACAATACGGGGGTTTCTTATCTCGTTCAGATTCTGATCACCATACCCCTTCTAGTAGTCATTGTCAGGTACGTATCTCCCAATGTAGCTCGATTGAAGTTTGAAAGTAGCACGGTATTAAGATTCTTCATTTTGGTACCGCTCATCTATTACGTGCTCGAATATGTCCTCACGGTTTACACAAATTTGTTGTATCAAGGCGGCGCCGCCATCGTTGAACTCATGGATGCAGCGGTGGTGGTTATATACTTCATCTTCTCCATTGCTTACCTCAAGATTCTCTATGAAAAGAAAGAAGTTGAGGTCGAACAGGCGTTGTTCAAGGTCCTGGCTGACCAATCCAACGCGGAAATAGAAACACTCAGAAGATCTCAAGAGCAAACCGCCATCTACCGTCACGATATACGGCACCATATGAATTACCTCAACGCTTGCATTCTGGAAGGCAATCTGGAGCAGGCGCGCTCATATATAGCCACAGTCTGCGAAGGTATCGACAATACCAGGGTGTTACGATACTCAGAGAATGAGCCTGTGAACCTGATCCTCTCTTCCTACGCGGCGAAAGCAGCTGAAAGAAATATCCACAGTGAAATCAGCGTTTCCACTGTGGACTTTGGTAAGTTCGCGGTACCTGATCTATGCAGTTTGCTGTCAAATGCTCTGGAAAATGCCATAGGTGCCACCGAAGAAATAGCGGACAGCAGCAAACGCTGCATTCAGCTGCGTATGTATTCCAAGAATAACAAGCTGTGCATCGACATTCGCAACAGTTATCAGACAGAACCCGCCTTCCACCAGGGGTTCCCTGTGTCAAAGGAGCAGGGGCATGGTTTCGGCTCAAAGAGTATGGCTCATGTTGTGGAAAAGTACGATGGCATATATCAATTTCTGATCAAGGATGGTCTCTTCGTATTTCAGGCCACTGCATAAGAGGTTGTTCTCTGTAGTGAGCCCTTCTCAGAGTGGTATCGCATCGGGACGCACGAACGCTAAGTGATACGGGCAGCAGAAGGAGTGAATATCAACCTGTCCTCTGCCTATCGGAACTCCTAACATAAACAACAAAAGACCGCTGCATTCGCAGCGGTCTTCAATTCTAGTATGGTGCGAGGGAGGGGACTTGAACCCCTACGCGGTTAAGCACTAGATCCTAAGTCTATCTTATGGCACATTCGAAAGCTATGCTGTACCGACCAAAGCCCTGCGATATCAGGGAATTCACGTATCGCTTCTCGCCGAACCATGGCGAGTTTCGGTCACCGATTAGCCCAGAGTTAGCCCATTGAAGCTCGGTAATTGTCACGAGATGGATAGAACATGTGACATCCCTGCCGTCGAAAACAAGCCCCTTGTAGGCGAACCCATGTCGCCTACAGGGGCCACGCTTTTACCTAGACATCAACCGATGCATTTGCTCTTGCCATCCGAATATCAACATGATGCCAGTATGTAGGGAATTTTGTCCAAAGATGCAGGATTATGCCCATAAATGGCGTAATGTTCCACAAGACACACATTATGAAAGGAGGTTGACTTGTGTGTGGCAGTTCATGAGCTAAGAGTATTCATCAGCCACGCTACGGAAGAAAAGGAGTTAGCTCAAGCGTGGAAACAACTGCTCCAGAAAATCTCGATGAGCACTATTTCCGTGTGGCTGTCAAGCGATACGGACCATTCCGGTGGCATCCGACCAGGCGTGAAATGGCGCGACACCATTGGAAAGAGAATCCTAGAATCTGATGTAGTGCTTGCCACAATCAGTCCCCGCACCGTTAATAGGCCCTGGATTCTATGGGAATGCGGAATGGCCGTTGGCGCGAAGCAGGATGATCGCCTGTTAATACCGGTGTTCTATTCCATGAAGGCCGATGACATCGGTGATCCCCTGGGTGAATACCAGGCGTATGCAGGGGACGATTCCCAGAAGGTCATGGAACTATGTCAAAGGCTATTGGCCGAGGCAGGACTAAAGCCCCACGAGGATCTTATCGCATATCCGATCGAAGAATACAGAAGTTCCATCCGTCTTTATACGCCTCCTCGGGCAGCCGGTCCAACCGAAAGGGGAATGTGGTCTCAGAGAATAGAGAACTGCATCCGCTATGGTAGGGGTAGTGAACTTATTGATTTGGCTCAGGCAATGTATGCATCTTTTGGGAGCTGCTCACCCATTGATGCAGCTATTCATGACAGGCTAAGTGCAGCATTCCTGGATCACAAGCAATTTGAACAGGCGTTGACTGAGGTTGAGTCAGCGATAGCTCTATCCAAGGACGATCTATATCTGTACCATAGGAAGGCGCTAATACAGCTTGAGTTGGGTCGACTTCGTGAGGCTGAATCAACCCTGGACCACATCCGTGAACGTTTTTCTCATGCGGTTAACCTGCCCGAAATCTGTGGAATAGAGGGGAGGCTGTACAGAGAGTTACACATGGTAACCCAGGACTCTATTTACCTCAATAAGGCGATCGGATCTTACAGGAGAGGTTACGATAATAACCAAGACAGCTATTACTGTGGGGTTAACGCGATTGCGCTGATGAGGAAAGCTGGGCAAGTTGAGGAAGCAGAGAGCCTAGCTACTAAAGTCATGGTAACTTGTAACAGGTTACTGGAATGGCCATCACCAAGTTTCTGGCTAGATTTCTCTATAGCGGAACTAAGTCTCTTCTTGAACGACGTAAATGGGGCAATTAAGGCATATCAGCGCGGGGTTGGCAGATCTCCTAGTCCTAGCCTAAGAGACCGGGAGTCAGCCCTGAAGGGGGCCCATAGGACGCTTCTAGACAAGGCAGATGTCTTTGAACACATCAGGTCAATCTTGATGTGATTAGAAATGGGGGTATCAAGGTGGCAAAGAAGAAGATTTTCATTAGTTACGATTATGATCATGACAAACAGTACAAGAACCTACTGTTAGCCTGGGACGCCAACTCTGCTTTCGATTTTAGCTTCTATGATCAGTCTGTTGACGTGTCGGTTGATAGTAGTGATGCCGCAGTGATTAAGAGAGTCATCTCGGCTAGGATCAACCAGTCTACCCACTTCCTGTGCATCATAGGTAAACACACACATAAGAGTGGTTGGGTAGATTGGGAGATCAAGAAGGCAATAGAGCTCGGAAAGAAGCTTGTAGCGGTCAAAATTGACTCTACAAATACGTCGCCTAACTCGAT
>CAZINL010000054.1:14412-16607 GCA_964540595.1 uncultured Clostridia bacterium | reverse complement strand
CTCTGATGCCCTCGGGCCATGTCACATCAGTTCATTATACCAAAGACCATGATGGGCGGCAATTCTGTGCCGTACTCTATCCCATAGTCAAAAGCAAGAGCGGCCGCGGTGGCCGCTCTTGCTTGATCGCCTACACAGGTCGTTTCAGACGCCGAATGGGAATGTTCGCGCTGAACGCCACTTGGTTATCACGATGTTCGATACGCACATCCATCCCGCTGTCGTCAATCTCCATATACTCCGTAATCACCGCAACAATACGGTCAGTCAACGATTCCATAAATGCGGGGTCTACGGCCGAACGATCAGAGACCAAGACCATGCGCAGGCGTTCTTTGGCAATCTCTTTGCTGTGAACCACATCACCACGGCCGAACAGCTTCAGGAAGTTCAATCTGGACGCCTCCTTTCAGAGCGCATGTTGATCGGTCATTTCAGCCCAAAAACCTTCTTCAGCCGAGTGAAGAAACCTTCCTCGACGTCGAGATTCATGAACGGGACATTCTCACCCTGCAAACGGCGTGCGATATTACGATAGGCTTCGCCTGCACGGGACTGGGTATCAACGACCGCCGGTTCACCACGGTTGGTGGAAACCACGATCTTCTCGTCATCGGGGACGACCCCTAGCAGCTCGACCGCTAAAATCTCGACGATATCGTCGATATTCATCATGTCGCCGCGCTTTACCATCTCAGGACGGAGGCGATTGACGATCAAGCGGCTGCCGTGTTTGCCACTGGCTTCGAGCAGACCGATGACGCGATCGCCATCTCGAACCGCAGCCACCTCGGGCGTCGTGACGATGATGGCAGAGTCAGCACCTACGATAGCGTTCTTGAACCCTTGCTCAATCCCGGCAGGGCAATCAATGATCACAAAGTCAAACTCGGCCCGTAGCTCGTCACAGAGCTTCTGCATCTGTTGCGGGCTGACTGCATCTTTGTCCCTAGTCTGTGCAGCAGGCAACAGATAGAGATTCTCAAAGCGCTTATCCTTGATCAGGGCTTGCTTGAGCCGGCAATGCCCTTCCACAACGTCCACCAGGTCATAGACGATCCGATTCTCCAGACCCATGACCACATCAAGGTTGCGCAGACCGATATCCGCATCGACCAAGGCAACCTTCTTGCCACTAAGCGCCAGTGCTGTCCCGATATTGGCACTGGTGGTGGTCTTGCCTACACCGCCCTTACCAGAGGTGACGACGATAACCTCTCCCAAGTTCAAGACCCCTTTCTGAACTTATTGCTCTCGGAACCGTTCTCTAAGAAGCATGCTAGTAATCAAGCTTCTGGGTAATGCAGCCTGTATCGCGGCAACCTAACGCAACAAGTGGTATGGTTCGATGACAATGGCATGATCGCGAATATGCGCTACTTCGGGCTGCGTGAATGTCAACGGCTCATCATCGGGAGCACGACTGACAAGATTGGCGATTCGGAGCTGCATAGGCAACAAGCGATAGGCCGCCACGATGGCATCCTCGTTCCCTTCAGCGCCAGCATGGGCAATCCCACGGAAGACTCCCAGCACCACGATATGACCAGTGGCTACTACCTCGGCACCCGGATTGACATCACCTACGATGGTCACGTTGCCGTTGAAACGAATGGATTGGCCGGCCCGCACAGTTCGCTGGACAAATAATGAAGGGGTACCGTCCAGCTCGGCTTGATGCGACGAAACCTGGTGCAACTGTCCCTGATTCCTCTCCACGGTATCACCCCCAATGCTAGCTGCTAATGGCTCACCGTTTGTATCGAGGAACCCGACCAGTTTGAGATCCGGGTAGCTGTTGACCACCCGAGCCAGTTCGTCACGTTCTATCTCAGTGAGCACACGTTGACCGGCAGAGATCATGAGCTCCGCACCACGGAAGAAGTTATTAGCTTCGGTCAGCCGCTGATTAAGTCTGTCTCTGATGCTGCTGAAATCGGCGTGTTCATCGAGGATGACGTGCAGCGACCCGCGCCGTCCCTTGAAGACAAAGGGATCTTTGTACATACTAACTCCTTGCTTCATCGGCTGTTACTTCCTTACTGATTCTAGAAGGCTTGTCCAAATCCTCCTCAACTGGAACTCTGGGAAGCATTTTTGTGCCCAGCCATGAAAAAGCCTACAGCAAGCTCGTGCTCGCTGTAGGCTGATGCTCTCTGTTGCTCTATCGAGGTGGCACGGGGGGCGGGTTAGGA
>CAZINL010000054.1:0-14402 GCA_964540595.1 uncultured Clostridia bacterium | reverse complement strand
CGTCACCGGCGTTTGGCTGTGAGGAGGTGAGTTAGGTTCAGTCGTAGGGGCAGCAGGTGGTTTTTCGGGCTGCTGCGCCGGTTGCTCCGGTGTCTGCGGTGTTGGCTGCGATGCAGGTGGCACGGTAGGCTGGATCGGAGGCTGTGGCGTCGAAACCTGCGGCGGCGGATTCACAGGCGCCTGTGCCGGTGCCTGGATCGGCGTAGAGTCAGGTGATGGGGTGGGTGCTGATTCAGCGGCGGGTGTGGGACCCACGGCCGGCGATGCTGGCTGGTTATAGCCTAGGTACTGCTTGATCATCGCGGCTATGGTCGGCGCGCTCGAAGCACTGCCTCCCCGCCCCGCTTCGACCACCATACCGATGGCGATCTCGGGCTTCTCGGCCGGGGCATAGGCGATATACCAGCCGTGGGCGCGGATATCGTTGGGGTCATTGGCAACCTGCGCCGTTCCTGTTTTGCCAGCGATGGTCACTGGAATATCGCGCCAAGGCATAAGCGTGGGGTTGTTACCAAATGAGATGGAATACGAGGTCCCACCATACTGCGTCACCGCGACCATCCCTTGGTGGATGGATTGCCAGGTAGACGGCTGGAACTCCAGAGTTCCTATGACCTTCTTGCCCGTTCGCTCTTCCACATTTTGTCCCCGCACCACCTTTCCAACCAGATACGGCGCATAGCGCGTCCCCCGGGTAGCGATCGTGCTGGTGGCGATGGTCATCTGTAGGGGGGTAAAGGCATTGTACTGCTGGCCGATGGCGGAGTAGATACTCTCACCAGGATACCAGACGTTGGTATCGACCAACTTCTGCTTATACGCCCACTCTTTGTAGGCGGTGTCCGACCGGTGAGTAAAGGCCGGATCGGACTCCCGGTCGTAGGCTAGATCTGTCATCCCGGTATCTTCCCCGAGGCCAAACATGCGGGCATAATCGGAGATACGATCGGGACCAAGGCGTCGTCCCATCTCGTAGAAATAGACGTTGCACGAGTCTCTTATCGCCTGCCATGCGTTGACCGATCCATGCCCACCCCGGTCCCAGTTCCAGCATTTCGATGGATTATTGGGATCGACGGTGGTGTAGAACCCATTGCAGTAGACCGTTTCATTGGGATCGATCACTCCCTGTTCCAGGGCTGCGGCGAGCGTCATCGGCTTAAATGTCGAACCAGGCGGCAGAGCCGCCAAGACCGCACGATTAAGCATGGCGTTGGGGTACTGTTCACTACCGATCAGATACTTGATCCGTAGGTTCTCATCATCCAGCCGACCGGCTGCCCAATCATTGGGGTTGTAGTTGGGATAGCTGGCCATGGCCAGGATGGCCCCGGTGTTGGGGTCCATGGCTACCACAGCGCCGCTGTAGGCGTATGGAGCACGACTATTAGTCCATTGATGAGTGCGAATGGTCTGCAGGCTCGATTTTAGATTTTCCTCTGCCACGCGCTGCAGGTCGAGGTCGACCGTAAGGTAGATATCGTTACCAGGGAGCGGTTCCTCGCGACCCAGGACGCGGATCAGTTGGTTGCTGCTGTCCACTTCCACCAGGATACCGCCATCCTTGCCCCGCAGAACGCTCTCATAAGAGCGCTCAAGTCCGGACCGCCCGACAATATCACCCAACTTGTAGTCTTTGGCCCACGAGGCCAGGTCTTCGGAAGACACCTCGGAAAGGTAACCGATCACATGAGCGAGTAGATCGCCATTGGGGTATTCACGGATCGGTACATATTCAACATAGACTCCAGGAAGATCCGAACGTCGTTCTTCGATCTTGGTGACAATGTCGATGCTGACACGATTCGCAATCCTGATCGGCTCAAACAGACGGTTGTTGTTATCAACGATCTTCTTGCGAATATCGTCTTCCTTCATCCCGAGTAGCTGCGCTAGAGGAGCAACAACCTGATCGACAGTGCCACTTCCCATGTCAACTAACGAGACGGTATACGAGGGCCGATTGATCGCCAACGGCTTACCATTTCGATCAAAGATCTGCCCCCGTGGTGCAGCAATAGGCAGAACGCGGATCCGGTTTTCCCGCGCTGCTTGGTCGTAAAACTCGCCCTTGACCAACTGCAGATAACCAAGGCGCCCGATCAGCAACGTGGCTATGGCGAAGACCACCCAACGCAGGGCCCTAAAACGTGTCGTTATTCTCTCTTCGTCCATAAGCACCTCCGAGATGTCAAGCCTAGCGTCTTACATAACTCAGTCTCTCAAAACTTGCATGACGTAGAATCAATGTATTGAGCCTACACACGCTTACAGTAATGATTCTTGGAGTCAAGAGGCAAGAGTCAGGAGTCAGAGCGCCGTTCCCGGCAGACTGATTCTTGACTCCTGACCCTTTACAGTTCTACTCATGACGGCCGCGAGTGATTACCTACGCGGCGACCTCAATCGATCGCTACTCAGATCCAGACGACGTCCACTGGGGTTCACTCTCAGCATGGCCTTGTATACCAGTGGTGTCAACACCACGCTGTAGACCAAGACCCACGGCCAAACCGACGAGAAGAACCAGCCAAGCTGCCATGGCAGGCCCCCGCTGGATCGCGCCATGAGGTAGAGGAGCAACTCTTGGAGTGTCACGCAGATGACCGTCATCACGATGGGTACCCCTAAGTGGTCGACGAAGAACTTCCCAGCAAACCACCCCACGGAGTATCCCACCAGCATTTTCAGAAGTGCCTGGACACCAAACCAGCGGCCTAAGAATAAGTCCGAGATCAGACCCGCCGCCAGCCCAAACCACTTCCCTTCACCTGACCCACACAAGAGCGAAAACGCGATCGTCAGGAGGAGAAACAGATCGGGCCAGATCCCAAACAAAGGCAAGTGTGGCAGGACGGTCACCTGCAGCACTAGCGTGATGAGCAGAACGCCCCCCAGGATGATAGTCCTCATACTCCCTCCTTAGGATCAGGGCTGAACCGACGCCTCGCGAACCACCAACACTTCGTCCAAGCGGCTAATGTCGACGCTCGGCTTGATCTGGGCAACCTTAAGTAGGCCAGATGGTTCGTTGTCCACGCTGACCACCGTACCCAGAACAAGACCTGCGGGATATACCCCACCCAGTCCCGATGATACCACCTGATCACCAGGGTTCAGCACCGCATCGAGTGGCAGGTCTGTTAAGCGCAGCAGTTGCCCTTGATGCCCCGAGCCCCTGACGATGCCCAGGTGCCGGCTGGGGTTGACACGAGCCCCGATCGCTGATAGTTCATCGCTCAGGAGCAATACCTCAGCGGTGTTGAGCGAGGTCTGTAGCACCTTGCCAACGACCCCCTGCGGGGTAATGACCGCCATGTCTTTGGCAATCCCTTGCTTACTTCCAACATTTATCAGTACACGGCTCGACCAATTGGAGGGATCCCAGCCAATGACCTTCGCCGTCACAGTCTGATACTGCGTGGCTTGACTGCGATAGTTCAGCAGCCCTTGGAGGCGCTGATTCTCGAGGGCCAAGTCCTGGGCCTTCATGGCTATCTGCCGCAACTGGTCATTCTCTTGACGGAGCCTTTGATTATCTCGCCGCAGGTCGCCCAGTTCGCTGATGCCGCGGAACAACCCCCTAAACCAGCTAACCCCGGACGCAAAGCCTTGTTGCGCCGGGGCTACAAGATCGCGAAAGGCACCACGTGAGGCACGAACTGCTGGCCCATCCTTACCAGCGTACAGGATCACCGCGAGGATGATCACGATCATGGAGACGATTACCCATAGCCGCCGGTTTCGCCATAGATGGGTCATGAAACGCCCCCACCTTTCTTAAATAACAGTCCAAAGGCTAAAGGCCAGAGCCCAAAGCGGGAGTACGTATGCGTCTCAACGTACATCAAGACTCGCGAACAGATCCGGACTCCGGCTCCTACGAAAGCTTCCTACCCACAGCTTTGGCCTTCGAGCGTTGGCCCTTGGCTATTGTTAACTTATTCTTCGCGGAGAGACGAGAACGCGATTGAGCCTACGCAGGGTTTCCAGCTCTTCGAGAACCAGCCCTGCTCCCAGAGCCACACAGGTCAGCGGGTTATCGGCCATATGCACGGGCATGCCCGTTTCTTTGGCCACCAGCTGATCGAGGCCTTTGAGCTGAGAACTGCCACCAGAGAGCATAATGCCGCGGTCCATAATATCGGAGGCCAGCTCAGGCGGTGTCTTTTCCAAAGTGACCTTGATCGTGTCGATGATGGCCGCCACAGGTTCTGCCAAGGCCTCACGGACCTCTGTGGAGCTGATTTGCTGCGTCTTTGGCAACCCTGTCATCAGGTCGCGGCCTCTAATCTCGTACTGACCTTCCGCACCAGTAGGATACGCTGATCCCACATTGACCTTGATCTCTTCAGCGGTCCGCTCGCCGATCAGGAGGTTATAGTTCCTCTTCACATAGGAGATAATGGCCTCATCCATCTCATCACCGGCGATGCGCATGGAGCGGCTGGTCACAATGCCTCCCAGTGAGATAATGGCCACTTCGCAGGTGCCCCCACCGATATCGACGATCATGCTTCCCGTGGGCTCCTGCACTGGCAACCCAGACCCGATGGCTGCCGCCATGGGTTCTTCGACGAGGAAAGCCTCGCGCGCACCGGCCTGCCTAGTGGCGTCGATCACCGCCCTTGCTTCGACCGCGGTTACCCCGGAGGGTACGCAGACCACGACGCGGGGTCCGATCATGGAGATCCGATGCACCTTACGGATAAACTCCTTGATCATCATCTGCGTAATGTCGAAGTCAGCGATCACGCCATCCTTCATCGGACGAACGGCGATGATATTGCCGGGTGTCCGTCCGATCATCTGCTTGGCATCTTCGCCCACGGCCAGGGGCTGCCCCGAGTCGCGCTGGATAGCAACTACAGATGGCTCGCTGAGCACGATACCCTTTCCTTTAACATAGACAAGGGTGTTGGCGGTTCCTAGATCGATTCCCATATCTTTGCTGAAATACTTAGCAATTATGTTGAGCATTAGCGTTGCCCCCTTCTGTGGCGATGACTCCTGCTTAGGAGAGAACACCGCGCTCTCTTAGGCTGACGTACCGTCCATCCCCAATAATAATATGGTCCAATACTTCTATCCCCATCAGTTTGCCCGCTTCACCAAGACGCTTAGTCACCTCGACGTCCTCGCGGCTGGGTTGCGGGTCACCACTGGGGTGGTTATGTACAACGACGATACTCGCTGCACTGCGGCGTACAGCAATCTTGAACACCTCGCGCGGATGAACCAAAGACGAATTGAGCGTCCCAGTAGTGGCGTAATCCTTCCCCACCAACTGGTTTTTACTATTTAACGACAGCACCACAAAGACCTCCTGGGTTAGCTGGCGCAGTTCATTGACAAGATAAGCCTCCACATCCCGAGGTGTGCGGATGATCAGACCCTGACGCGGTGCCATGGACATGCGCCGACCAATCTCCACAGCGGCCTTAAGCTCGCAGATTTTGGCGGTGCCCATCCCCTTGATCGCCTTGAGCTCGTCAAAGGTGGCGTCCGCCAGTCCATGGAAGCCGTCGAATTGGGATAGGAGCCGTCTGGCAAGATCCAGCACCGACTCATGCGCCCAACCGGTGCGCAAAATGATTGCCACCAGTTCCTCGTTACCTAACTGCCTCTCCCCTGCCTCTATCAGTCGCTCACGTGGGCGCTCCTCCAGCGGGATATCGCGCACCTTGATCGCTTCAGCTCTCTGCTTCATTCACTACCTCGCTGTGTGTCCGTAGAACACATCGTTGCCGAAGGCATCATAGAAGGTCTACACCAAAATCACGCAAGATCACATTCAGGCGCTGCAACGGAAGTCCAACCACGTTGAAATAGCAGCCTTCAATCCCGGTGATAAACAAGCAGGCCTTACCTTGAATGGCATAAGCGCCAGCTTTGTCCATCGGTTCACCCGTAGCAATGTAACGTTCGATCTCATCAAGAGAAAGATGGCGCATGGTGACCTGAGTACACTCGACCACCACCTGCCTAGCCAGCGTTGACGAATCGATCACTGCCACGCCAGTATAGACCTGGTGTGTATGACCCGCTAGCTGCATGAGCATTCGGCGTGCATCGGCCGCATCTCTCGGCTTGCCCATCACGTCACTACCCAAGGCCACAATAGTGTCGGCGCCGATCACCAACCCGTCCGCATGGCGGGCGGCAACCTCTTCGGCTTTGCGTAGCGCCAATGCCTGCACAAGATCGGCGGGGTGAAGCGCCCCTTCGATCTCCTCCGAAGCTTGACTGGGATTAACGACAAAATCGGCTCCCACCGCTTGCAGGAGTTCCTGCCGCCGTGGTGAGCCTGACGCAAGAATCAATCGGCGCATATTACCTCCCCAACTGCGGCCAAGACGCCCCTCATCATCAGACTAGGATGAACGCTTCTCATGCTAACGCAACCGACGGAAGATGAGAACGGCCAAGAGCAACCCGATCAGTGACCCCAGGTTAAAGCGCAATAACAGCTTGAAAGTCAGATCGATGATGGATGAACTGATGACCAGTGGCGTGGTGTTGCCAATCTCGATACCAGTGCTCAAGAACGGCAGCCATCTTGATAAGTAACTGCCCAACCAGCTGCCAGCAAAAAGACCGATGAAGATAACCAACACCCATCCCCAGAACGAGCTCTGTCGACGACCCCGACGCATTGCCATGACTTTCACCCCTCCATATGCTCTCGCGGTTACCCATTGCTTACGCTCTATCTTGTCTAGCGGCTACTTCGCGAACTTGCATGTCTTCTTGTGGTAGACTTGAGCGAGCTTGAGTGCTGTGATTCTAGGTCATGCAAGTTTCGAGAGAATGAGTTACACAAGGCGCTAGCGTTATAGTCTTCGTGTGACAGATCCACCTTATGACTGTAAGGCGACACACGATGCTCTTCCACATACTGCTAACAAACACGTGCAAAACGTATTACTCACGCAGCCAAAGGTCATGGCAACGTAACGGGCATAACCAACACTGAGGCGGTCTCCTCGCACTTACCTATAAGTCTACCACCTTTATGGTTTGCTAGACAAGCCTTACAAAAGAAACCATCTGTTTCCCTGCACGACCTTAAGAGCAAACAAGAAAAGGGCTGGATTCCCAGCCCTTTTGCTCGGCTCAATTTAGCTCTTTGGCATCTTGTGCTCTTCCATGATGATCGCCTTGGTGGGACACTTGGCCACACAGATACCACAGTTGACACACTTGTCGTAGTCGATCACGGCGAGGTTATTGACTACGTGAATGGCATCATGCGGACAGTTCTTCTGGCAGATACCGCAGGCGATACAGCCGGGTTTGCACTCAGTCTTGCGCACCAACGGCCCCTTGTCCTTGGACACACACGAGACGTGGACGGCTTTAGAGACCGGTGCCATGGAGAGGACCATCTTGGGGCACTCAGCGACGCACTTGGTGCAGCCGGTGCACTTCTCTTCGTCGATCATCGGCAACCCCTTGTCACTCATGGTGATGGCGCCGAAGGGACAGACCCGTGCGCAGTTGCCAAAGCCGACACAGGCGTAAGAGCAAGATTTGTGCCCGCCGCCGACTAAGACGGCCGCCTTGCAGTCCTGGGGACCGTGGTAGTCGGAGCGATCAAAGCATCCGCCTTGGCAGTACACTTTGGCCACGCGGCGTTCCACGTTTGGATCGACCTTGACCCCCATGATCTCACCGACTTTGGCGCCTACCGCGGCGCCACCGACGGGACAAGCATCGACCGGAGCTTCGCCCTTAGCGATAGCCTCGGCTAGACCAGCGCAACCGGGCCTACCGCAGGCACCGCAGTTGGCACCGGGAAGGGCTCCTTTGATAGCCTCGACACGAGGGTCAGCCTCCACCGCGAACTTCTGAGCAGCAAAGGCCAGCAAACCGCCGAAGGCTGCCCCGAGCACACCAAGACTGACGATTGCGTTAAACATGTTGGGGAGCACCTCCTAACTAATGAACAGCGATTTGAACAGACCTTGGAAGCCGAAGAAGGCAATGGCCATCAGGCCAGCGGTGATGAAAGCGATGGGGAAGCCTCGCAGGGACTTGGGGATATTGGACAGGGCTAGGCGCTCGCGTACCCCTGCCATAAGGACAATGGCCAGCAGGAAGCCCAAAGCACCGGCTGTGCCGTTTAGGACGGAATAGATAAAGCCGAGGTTGTCGCGCATGTTGATGACCGTGACGCCAAGCACCGCGCAGTTGGTAGTGATCAGAGGCAGGTACACGCCAAGCGCCTGATAGAGCGTAGGACTGGATTTGAGGATGACCATTTCCACGAACTGCACTAGGGCTGCGATGACCAGGATGAAAGCTACCGTCTGCAGATAGCCAAGCCCCAACGGATCCAGAATGAGACGCTGCACCGCCCAGGTGGCCCCGGAGGCGACCGCCATGACGAAGGTCACTGCCAAGCCCATACCGGTAGCCGTCTCTACCTGCTGGGATACCCCCAGGAAGGGGCAGATGCCCAAGAAGCGCGAGAAGATGAAGTTTTGAACGAAAATCCCGCCGATCAAAATGGCTAGGAATTGCACCTAATTCTCCTCCTTTATGCTCATGTTTCGGACTAGCTTGGTCCTAAGCGGCCTTACGGCTGTTGAGGTAGTTCATCGTCCCTAGGATCAAGCCGAGCGTGATGAAAGCACCCGGAGGAAGGATCATGATGATAGCTGGCGAGAAGTTGGCCCCCAGAAGGTTGACTCCGAAGATACCACCGGTGCCAAGAAGCTCACGGATGGAGCCGACCAGCATCAGAGCCAGCATATAGCCAAAGCCCATGCCGATACCATCAGCGGCAGAGTGCAGCGGGTCATTTTTGGAAGCAAAGCTCTCGGCGCGGGCCAAGATGATGCAGTTAACCACGATCAAGGGGATGAAGATACCCAGCTTGGCATACATGTCGGGGAGGTAGGCATGCATGACCAGGTCGACGATGGTCACGAAGGTCGCGATGACCACGACAAAGCACGGAATACGGATCTTGTCGGGAATGACCTTGCGCAACAGTGATATGAAGACATTGGAGCAGGTCAGGACGAAGATAACGGCCAGCCCCATCCAGAAGCCATTCTCAGCAGCCGTCGTCGTAGCTAGCGAGGGGCAAGTTCCCAGCACCAATCTAAACAGTGGGTTCTCATTGTAGATACCATTGGTCAGGTCCTTGAAGAGACGTTTCATTTCAGCACCTCCCCGGAGATCTGCTTAAACAGTCCAAAGGCCTGGTTGATGCCGGAGGCAACGGCGTTGGATGAGATGGTCGCGGCGGTGATCGCCTGGACCTGATCGGCATTGGGGGTCTGTTTGACCACTCCCACGCCCTTGCTCGCCTGTTTGCCGACGAACTGGCTCTGCCATTTGGGATCCATGGTCTTGGCGCCTAGGCCCGGTGTCTCACTCTGGCTGAGAACCTTCATGCCCACGACCTTGCCACTGGTATCCAGGGCGACCATGGTGTTAATGCGGTCTCCATACCCGACCGGAGCGACTACGAAGATTAACCCCTGTTTCTTCCCCGCACTCTCACCCACCCAGACTTCTTTGACATCGGGGAAAGCGCCGAGCTTAGCTTGAAGAGTGGCAGTCATGTCGCTAAACTTGATCCCATCACCAGGCATGACCTGGCTGAGGGCACCCATCTTAGCTTCCACTTCCTGAGCTGCGATCTTGGCAGTGGTCGCATCATTAGTCAGGGCCAGTGATCCAGCGGCAACGGCGCTGATCACCATTAGGATAATGCCCAAACGTGTGATATCACGCATGTTTTGCTCGCACCTCCCCGAATTTGCGTGGCATGGTGGCACGCTCGATCAAAGGAGCAGCGATATTCATCAGCAGGATCGAATAGGACACTCCTTCGGGATAGCCGCCCCAGAGGCGAATCAGCACGGTGATCAGGCCGCAGCCCATACCGTAGACGATACGTCCGCGCTTGGTCGCCGGTGAGGTGACGTAGTCAGTCGCCATATAGAAAGCGCCAAGGAAGAGACCACCAGCGAGGATATGATAGAGACCACTGTCCAGCCCCTTACCACCAAAGATGGTGGTGAGCACGAAGACGGTGCCGATGAAGCTGGTGGGGATGCGCCAATCGATCAGACCTTTGTAGAGGAGGTAGATCCCACCGATGGCCAGGGCGACCACCGAGGTCTCACCCAGACAACCTCCGCGCAGACCCAAGAACATCTGCATGAAACTCGGCGCAGCCGTGGTAGCAGCTTCCACACCCTTAGCAATCGCCAGCGGAGTTGCGGTAGTGGCACCATCGGTCAAAGGCGCGCTGAAGACCGTCATGAAGCTGGGCCATGCGGCCAAGAGCGCGGCACGAGCGGCCAAGGCAGGGTTCATGAAGTTGTGGCCGAGACCACCAAAGCAATGCTTGACGATGGCGATGGCGAAGACCGCACCCACCACAGGAAGCCAAAACGGTACCTGGGGGGGCAGGTTAAAGGCCAGGAGCAAGCCTGTCAGAGCGGCGCTCCAGTCAGAGATGGTGATCGGCTTGCCCATCAGTTTCTGAATGGCGGCCTCGGTCGCGACGCTCGCCGCCACTGTAACAGCCACGATCACGAGGGCACGCAAACCGAAGTAGTACGTTCCGGCCAACAGAGCCGGGATGAGAGCTAGGAACACCCCACGCATGGCGCCCACCACGGTATTGGTCGAGCGAATATGAGGAGGTGCTGAGACAGCAAATCGATATTGGGACAATGCGTTTCGCCTCCTATCCGCTATTTCTTCTGCTTCGCCCGGCGTGCCATGATCTCAGCCTTGCCCATACGGATGTAATGGATCAGAGGGATCTTGGCAGGGCAGACATAGACGCAACCTGAGCACTCACGGCAGTCCAGTACATTGGCCTTCTCCGCGGCTTCGAACATTCGGTTCTTCGAATAGCTAGCCATATAGAGTGGCATCAGGAAACATGGACAAACTTCGACACAGCGACCGCAGCGGATGCAGTCACTGGGAAGCGCATCTTTGGCCTCGTCTTTGGTGAAGGCTAGGATGCCCGAGGCGCTCTTGATCACCGGAACGTCACTGGTATACTGGGCCATCCCGGTCATCGGGCCGCCCTTAAGCAGTTTCCCAGGTTCGCCCTTGAAACCACCTGCTGCCTCGATCACATGGGTAAACAAGGTCCCGAGGCGGACCATGTAGTTGCCAGGATTCTGGATCGCACTGCCATCAATGGTGACGGGACGCTCAATCAGGGGCATCCCAGTCCGGATGGCACGCCCGATCGCCCAAGCTGTGGTAACGTTATTGATCAACGCACCGACATCCCAAGGCAGACCACCGGAGGGCACTTCACGCTTCGAGACAGCCCAGATGATCTGGCGCTCCTCGCCCTGGGGATACTTCACGTCGAGAGGAACGACCTCGACCTGGTTGTCGCCCTTCAAGCGCTCGTTAAGCTTCTCAATGGCATCAAGTTTGTTGATCTCGACGGCGATATAGCCTTTTTGGGCACCAGTCGCTTTCATCAAGGCCTTGAGACCTAAAATGATATCATCCGGCTGCTCAAGCATCATGCGATGGTCGCAACTCAGATAGGGCTCACACTCAGCACCGTTGAGTACGACGAAATCAATCTTCTTGCCAGCGGGGATGTTGAGCTTCATGTGTGTCGGAAAAGCTGCGCCACCTAGGCCCACAATCCCCGCCTCACGCGTAAGTTGTTTGATCTGATCGGGCGTGAGGTTGGCGAGATCCCCGGCGGGCTTGATCCCCTCAAACACCGTATCCTGCCCATCATTCTCGATAATGATCGAGTTGATTACCTTGCCATCGGGATGAGCATGGGGTTCGATGGCTACCACCTTGCCGGAGACGGATGAATGAATGGGCGCACTCACCGGTGCTTCACTATCCGCGATCCTCTGGCCCAGCTGCACCAAGTCGCCGACTTTGACCAATGGATTGCAGGGAGCACCGATATGCTGTTGGATGGGCAAGACCACCCGCTGCGGCGCCGGGAGGGCCTTTAACGGTGATTGGGCGGTTCCTTTGGCATGGGGTGGGTGGATACCACCGCGGAAGGTTTTGGTTTGCATGAACTTCACCTCTCTAGTACATGGTCACTACCAAGAAATTGTTCCATACGACACGACGAGTTAACCACTCTAGAAACGGGGTTAGGCTTCGCTGAACATCACCCCTGACGCTGTGACATGTAACGATATCCAACAGGAAACTGCACGTCTCATTCGCGACTCCCTCTACCAGCAGTCGGCGAAAGTAAGCGTACAGTCTCCGCAACAAAGATATGAATAATAGATGAACAGCCCAACATAACAGAATTCAATGATCCAATGTGTTTCCCTGCCAGGTAGACATAAATATTTCTTTCACTAATGGGCCTTGAACGAATCCACGGATTACATCATCAAATGTAATCCGTGGATGATCATACTATTTGTATTATACGCTGACACACCTGATCTTGCCAACCTTCATGGGCTTGCTGGCAGCTAGAGGATGTTTCCTCACATGGTCTACTTCACCACCCCTACCTAGTTGCGAACCCCGGCGGTTTCGCGGGGGTATTTGTTGCGCCCGTGGTAATGGGTATGCAGCAGATGGTGCGACTTCTCCCCCAGCGGCTCGCCAAGGAAATCCTTATAGAGCATCTGCACCGCTGGGTTCTCGTGGGATTTTCTGAGGTCCATGCGCTGATCTTCGCGATAGATCGCCCCCATCCGCTTTAGGCGGATATCAGTGTTCGTGGGGATCGGCTGTCCACCGCCACCGATGCATCCTCCCGGGCAGGCCATGACCTCGATGAAGTGATAGTCTGCTTCGCCAGCACGGATTGCTTCAAGAAGCGTGCGTGCGTTGCTCAATCCATGTGCGACAGCGACTTTTAGCTTCAGCCCGTTGAGCTCCACTGCCGACTCCTTGATCCCTTCTAGACCGCGCACTTCAGTGAACTCAAGTTTCTTAAGCTCCTGCTTCGTGACCACCTCATAGGCCGTGCGCAGCGCTGCTTCCATCACGCCGCCAGTGGCACCGAAGATCACCGCGGCCCCGGTGGAGATACCGAGAGGAGCGTCAAACTCCTCGTCTGGCAGCGACTTGAAGTCGATTCCGGCTTCGCGGATCATGCGGCCAAGTTCACGCGTGGTCAACACGACATCCACGTCTTTGTGACCAGATGCTGCCATCTCCGGCCGCTCGATCTCAAACTTCTTGGCCGTGCAAGGCATCACCGAGACCACCACGATCTCCTTGGGATCGATCCCCTGCTTCTCGGCGTAATAAGTCTTGACCAGGGCGCCAAACATCTCATGGGGCGACTTGCAGCTGGAGAGATGCTCTAGGAGAGCCGGATAGAAGTGTTCGATGTACTTGATCCAGCCGGGGCTACAGGAAGTGATCATCGGCAGCTGTCCACCGTGATTGAGTCGTTCCAGCAGCTCAGTGGCCTCTTCCATGATTGTCAGGTCGGCAGCGAAGTCGGTATCAAAGACCTGATTAAAGCCTAGACGCCTGAGCGCCGCAGCCAGTTTGCCTGTGACCAGACTGCCCGGCTGCATCCCCAGCTCTTCACCGATGGCAACACGAATCGCTGGTGCTACCTCGACGACCACGTGCTTCTTGCTGTCGGCGAGCGCCCGCCATACCTCCGCGGTCTGGTCGCGCTCGGTTAGTGCTCCGGTCGGGCAGACCAAGACACACTGTCCACACAGGGCGCAAGCGACCTCATCCAACTGCGAGTCCATTGCCGGAGCAACAACGGTGTCAAAGCCACGTTCGACCAGCCCCAAGGCGTGTACGCCTTGCACGCGGGAACAAACCGTGATACAGCGCCGGCAGAGCACACACTTTTCAGGATCGCGAACAATCGACGGCGTCGACTCATCCTTGGCATGGCGGTTACGTTCACCCGTGAACCGAATCTCGCGTATGCCCAGGTCCTGACTGAGCTGCTGCAGCTCACAGTTCAGGCTGCGAGCGCACTGCAGGCAATCTTGAGGGTGATTGGACAGCAGCAGTTCCACGGTCGTCCTGCGTGCCTCCCGTACGTTCGGCGAGTTGGTTTGGACCACCATCCCCTCACTCACAGGAAAGACGCAAGCTGCCTGGAGTGCCCGCATCCCTCGGATCTCTACTAAGCAGACGCGGCAAGCACCGATCGCCTGGATATCCTTGAGATAGCACAGGGTGGGGATATGGATGCCAGCTTGTCTGGCAGCATCCAAGACGGTTGTACCGGGGGCAACGCTGACAGGCTGACCATCGATGGTCAGAGTGATCTTCTTTTCCACCGAGGAGTCCTCGATGTCCTTGATCATGCCGTGGTCCTTGAGGATCGCGGCGACCTCGCGCATCTTGTTCCAGAACACCGAGTGGAACCAGTGCTCGACGTAGAACAGGTGGTTCTCGACGTACGGGAACACGGTCTTGGC
>CAZINL010000053.1:6540-16939 GCA_964540595.1 uncultured Clostridia bacterium | reverse complement strand
TAACTGCGAGAGGCGGTGAGCCAATGTTTAGCCGGGAACAGATCATGGCCGCAGCAGCATCTGTCCTCAGCGAACAAGAAGCAGCCATTGCGTATGCTCGACTCCTTAGTGAGCCACCACTGACCCTTGGTGAGATCGAAACGAGGTATAAGGTCTCGCGGGATGAACTGATCGGGATCGAGAAAAAGATGATTGACTACGCCAAGAACCGAGTTCACTAGCGAGTGGAAGAATGGATGGAGCCGTGGGTCGCCAATGCGATCCACGGCTCTCATCTTTATCAGGTTACTCTGAGATCAGTATGCCTTCACGGGTCCAGCTAAGGATACTCTTGGCGGGCCGATCCAGCCAGCGGCTGCTTTCTTTAGTCGGCGGATCGTAGACGATCAGATGGCCGCTTTCATCTAGATAGGCAAACTGCGTCCCGTCTGGGGACCAGACATACGATCGGAACCCCTTCAGATCCGCGACCTTCTGCCCGTCCGCACGAAAGACACCGACTGTGTATGTCGTGGCATATTGATCGACTGCGGCTAGATACATCCCGCTTGCGGATACGGAGTTAATCTCAAAGGGGCTGGGCATGAGGCTGGTGCTCCCAGTGACGAGATCCAGCTTGACGATGCCTTTCTGCAGAGCCCCCTGAGCATCGGCGAAGAGGCCTCCTTCGAGATACACAGCCTTACCATCAGATGAGTAAGACAGGTCCGATCGCAATGTCGGGTTCTGCGACTGCAGCCAGCCAGCGGGGTATTCTCCGACGAAGGCACCATCGGGTGAATAGGCCCTCAGGGCGTAAGGGTAATGGTTGCTATTGGCACCCTCATACCGCACCACGCCGACGACCAAGCTGCCATCGATGGGGGAGACCGCCGCTCCTCGTACGGACTGGCCATCGCCAAGTCCCAAAGGAATGGCACGGGAGTTGCCATCTAGGTCGACCAATCGAGCTACCGCCGCTGGATCGGGCTCGGACTTGACCGCACTATGGCCCACACGATCCACTAGCCAGAACCTCTTGCCATCAGGATGCCACAGCACCCCCTGCGTTGGCAGGCCACGAAAGACCATATTATCGACGAGCGGCACCCTTTTCCCACTCTTGAGATCCACCAGCGACACACTCCCATATCGCCACAGGTCATAGAAGATCGGGGTTTCTTCAGCGATGACAGCGTACTCGCCACCCGGCGAGAGCGCGACACCAACGGTCAATGTGGTCAGGGTGGCGACTGAGTGCGAAGCGCCAGGCTTGCTCACGATGGACGTCTTCCTGGGTTCCACTGTCCAGATCTCTGGCGGTAGGTAAGGATGAGCGAAGGGGAGCCCCCGCAGATTAGCTATCGTGGGGGCCGTCAGTGTCAGTTTGTCCCCAGGCTTCATCTCCACAATGAAGTCCACTCTCAGGTCGTTGGCCCAAGTGATCTCCTTGGCCTGATAGCGAGCGGTCAGCGTGGCTGTTGCCTCGTCGCGTGGTACCGGCTGGGTAAAGGTCATGGTGAAGTGCTTGATACCCGGCGCGACGGCGAGCGAGGAGCCGTAGCGGATCTCGGGATGCTCCGCACAGCGAATATCAAAGGTCGGTTCATCGACCTTGCTGATAGTATAATGCAGGTCTTGGGCGAAGACGGGAGCCTTGTCCATCGTCGGGCGCGCAGCGATACGAAACTCGGTATCGCCAACTTCGCTCGGATGAAAGGTAATCCTAAACTGCCGGTCGTCAGTCTGCTCCACGATCTGGACAGTGTAGTCCGCCCCAGGGGTGGCGGTGATACGCTGACGCAGGTCGTCGGCGATTACTCGGTCTCCCGCTACGATCACATTGATCCAGACTTCGTCACCCCAAGCCAGGTATGTGTACTCGGCTCCCACGTTGTCGACGCTTCTGATGAGCCCGCCGCTACTGGGGCGGCGATTGTCGGCATCACCGATCCGTACCACGACGGGAGAAACTTGGCGTGACGGAGTAGTGGCCGTCGGAGTTGGCTGTTCCGCAGGCTGGCTTGGTGCTGTCTGAACCTGCTGGTTGCAACCGGTTACCAGTATGAAAGCGATACCAAGGGTCAGTACACGGACCACAAAGGATCGTGTCATCATCATGCCACCTCCTATGGGGGTAAGTACGTGGAGCTATTGGCTACGGATCTGCGCGATTCCTGCAGAGTATGGATGTAATTGGTATCAACTGGGCCCTGTGACCAACATTTGTAACTTCGGCTTACCGTCTCGTCTAATGGTTGCAGGATTAACGGAATGCTGGGAGGTCAAATTCGAGACCATCAAGGCCGAGGTGATGGCCACCAAGGAGTATAAGCGCCTGCCTCCTGCCAAAGGGGGATATGACTAAACCCGTGCCTATCACATCCTGGTTTGCTGCCTTTACGAGGCGCCAATCCGTGGTAAGATAGGAGACAAAAGCGCCTTACGGCGCTCCAGGGGGGCGACTGCCTATGAGCAGGGAAGAACAGCTGAAGATCGGGCATCGGTATCGCCACTACAAGGGCAATGACTATCTGGTGCTGCATCTGGCGCGACATTCGGAGACCGAGGAAGAGATGGTGGTCTACCAAGCGCTCTATGGCGAGCGGGGGATCTGGGTTCGCCCATTGGCCATGTTCCTCGAATATGTGGAGGTCAACGGACAGCGTGTTCGGCGTTTTGCCGAAGCCGAGTAATCCAGAAACAGAAGAAGGACAACCTCACTCGAAGAGGTTGTCCTTCTTCTATGCTCATCAGGGCAAACAGCTGAACTACTGAGTGCCTGACACCGGCACGATCTTCTGCACCCGTCCCACCTGACCATCAGTCAGTCGAACTTTGATCCCGTGTGGATGGGTGGGGGAATTGGTCAGGATATCCTTGACGATCCCCCTTGTCAGCTTGCCAGTCCTCTGGTCAGCCTTCAGCACGATCTCCACTTCGAGACCGGGGCGAATTGAGCTCCGCTGGTTTCCATCCATGGTACCACCTCCTGCATCGGCGCACCTCTAAGCCGAGTCATCTAGCACATAGCTTGTCCAAATGCGCCCCTGTCGCGGCTCTAGATTCTGAATTGGGCGATGCTAGCCTGTAGCCGCTCGGCGCTCGTCTTGAGCTCTTGGGCGACATCCTGCAGGCGACTGGTGTTGGCCGCCTGCTGCTGGGTGGTGGCAGAGACCTCTTCGATCCCGGCCGCCGCCTGCTGGGATCCCGCTGAGATCCCTTGGATGGCCACAACGACCTCATCGGTCGAAGCGGCCATCTCCTCAGCTACTGCCGCCTCTTCCTGAGCCCTCAGAACGATCCGATCGATGGTGGACGTAACGGCTGAGAAGGCGTTCGAGGTGGCCTCTACAGCTGAAGCCTGGGCATCCACGGCTGCTCTGGCCGATTCGACCTCGGCGACACCAGCCGCGATGGCACCCTGGATCTCGCCGATGATCGCCGTGATCTTGTGCGCTTCCTGATTGGACTGTTCGGCCAGTTTGCGGACCTCCTCAGCCACCACCGTGAAGCCCCTTCCGGCCTCACCGGCGCGGGCGGCCTCGATGGCGGCGTTGAGTGCCAGCAGGTTGGTCTGACCAGCGATGGAACCAATGACGTCCACCATGGTCACGATCTGTTTGGATTGCTCAGCGATCCGCTGGATCGCGGTCGCTGCCGCCGCTGCGGCATCGTGGTTAGCCTTCATCTTGGTCTGCTGTGTCACGATGGCTTTGGCGCCCTGATCCACGGCCTCTCGAGCCGCCTCCGTAGCCTCGACCGTTACCTGACTACCCACGGCGACCTGGTTGATCGCTTTCGCCAGTTCGGTAAGGGTCTCAGCGCCTTGCTGGGATTGTTCAGCGTTGCTTGAGGCTGCGTGGGCTAATTCTTCCATCGTGGCGGCGATCTGTGAGCTACTCTCCGTGCTCTGCTCCACAGCTTCGGCCAGTACGGCGGACGAGTGCAGTACTTGCACCGACAGCGCCTCCAGTCCCTTGACCATGGCGGTCAGACGATCAGCCATGGTGTTGAAGCTGTGACCGAGGCGGGCAACCTCATCATGGCCCTTGACAGGCAGCCGTTCCGTGAGGTCGCCGTCAGCCATCTTGAGGCTGGTCTCCGCTGCCCGGATGATCGGAGCGGCGATGGACCTGCTGATCAGGTAGGCCGATAGGGCCGCGATTAGCAGCAGCACCGCCCCCAAGATGATGGCGTTGCGCCGCTGAGCGCTGATCGGAGCCGTGATCTCACTCTCGTCGACGGCGACGGCCATGCTCCAGTTGGCGACCGAGATCGGGGAGAAGAAGACCATCTTGCGGCTGCCATCCAGAGTGAAGCTGGCGTCACCCGCTTCACCCGCGACCATCCGCTTGGTAGCCTGCACTAACTCCGCGCTAGACGACTTGAGAAAGCTCTTCTCGGGTTTCATGATGAGCGAACGGTCTGGGTGGGTAACCGCCATGCCATCGCGCTGCACGATGTAGGCGTATCCCGACCCCATCTTAACGTTGGCCGCGATCGCATCCAATTGCTCGAGGAGCACAGAGGCGCCAAAGATGCCGACCACTCTGCCAGCAGCATCCTTGATCGGTGCGGCTACCACGACGATCAAGTTGTCCGAGAATCTGGAGACGACAGCGTCAGAGATCGTGCTCTGGCCAGTCTGCATCACCAGGCGGAAGTAGTCCCGGTCAGCGATATTGGCATCCTGCCCGGTCGTTGACTTAAGATTACCCTGCAGATCACCAACCCAGAGCATCTCATACTCGGTCGTGCCGACTAGGACATCCTGGAGGAAGGCCTCGGTCTGTGGCCAGTCCATGCTACGCACGACGGCGGTCTTGGCTAGCATACTGGCTTCATCCAGTCGACCGTGCAACCATTCCTGGACTTGCATGGCTGTGCCAGAGGCGACTGCCGTGGCCCCGTCTACGACGGTAGAGCGCAGATCTCGCCCGACCATCCAGCTATTGGTTACTGATAGAAGGATCACTGCTAGCGCCACCAACAGCGAGGTAAACACGGCAATCTTTGTGCTCAGGGTTCTCATCGGCATTCCTCCACTTATTTAATAGTAATCAAGACTAGTAGTGATAGTTTAGAGCCTTTCATCAGAGGACGCAAGTAAGTATCTGGAAATAAGCACAAGATTCTTCCGTTGTGTCAACATTGTTTTGACACACATAAAAATACCGGATGCCTTTGTGACATCCGGCCATTCCTTATCAGGTTCTTCAGATCGAGAGTTGGTGCTGCGCGGGGATGGTTGGGACACTCTGAGGGTATGGGGAGAACTCGCGCAATAGCCCCTTGCTGACGAACTCGAGAGCAGTAGAGGTGCGGAAATCCTCGGGAGTGATGAGATCAGGGCACTTCGCAAATAGGTGGACGCCACCCGCGTTAAGCACACGGGCCACAAACTGCGAACAGAAGCAACGATGCTGGCTGCCGACCGGGACACCTACAGCTGCTCCGAAGACGCCCAGATAGTTATAGCGGTAGCTGCCTGCGTCGCGCTCATATCTCTCGATCTCTCGCTCGACGGCTCCATACTGCTCTGCAGTCACAGGTAGCCTCAGCAGACAGTATGACGTGGCTGGAAACCGGGCGAACGTGCCGCCGCGGATATTCTCATGGACAAAACCGCCGATCCAGGGATTCTGCGGACGCAAGCGCCCGAAGCTGTATAGCCGCGTTAGCTCGGGATCGAGCGCGATCGAAACATGATTGTACGGATAGCGTGAGAAGAGCCCGATGACTTGGGTCGGCAGACTCCCAGTCTGCGTCAGAAGAATATAGATGTACTGGCCTTGAAGACGCATGAGCTCCCCTCCTTTTGTCGCACAATTTCTGTCGGTTGAATTATTGTAAGGGAAAAAGACGTTTTCAGCAAGTGGAAACCAAAGAGTGTAGTATAGGACTATGAGGCCAAACCTTAGCAAAACAACGAACAGATCGCATGAAAGCTGGTCAAAAACTACCATAGAACGATGCAACTTTTCGCAGGAATTGTTCGTCAAAGAGTCAAGGGACAAGCTAAAGTAGCGCTGTTCCCGCGAGCCTGGGGCAGAACCATCGCCGATCGACGCGCATGCTGTCGGATCGGCGCGGAAGTTGACGAAAGGATCTGCCAAATCTCGTGCAGGTATCGTCAAGAGCATGGCGAATATTGAAGCACAGCATGATGGGAGTTGATCAGGCGTGTCCAATATCGTGAGCCTGCAGGAATACCGCGCAAGAAAACACCCTACGCCGCCTGGTCGCACGCCGATACAGGCGCTTTTGGACATGATCGAGGAAGCGGTGCGAGCGATCAAGACTGAGCGCAAACCGAAGATGCGGCCCAAGAACCGGACCCGTCGTGCCGTGCGCAGGCGAGTGGCCAGTAGTTGATAGTCAATATGTCGAGATAGAGACGGCGCCCCTGATTGGCAGGGACGCCGTTATCGTGTTCTATAGGCCTGTGGCTACTAGATCATGGCCCGGTGGGCACTCCGAAGCCGCCGTCATCAGTGATAGCGACCTGGAAGCCGCGACTCACCTCGCGCAGGATACCGATGATCTCTTGGCCGATGGGGTCGGACGGCTGATAGAGGTTGGCCTTACAGAAGTTGCACCAGACAGGGAAGACGCGCCCGGACTGAAAGCCATCCTTGCTGTAGGTCAGCTCGAAGATACCGGTTTTGCCGCAGATCTCGTGCATCTTGAGAAAGACGAAGTTGCCCAGGCTGTAAAGGATCGGCTTCCCCTGATAGAACTCGATCCCCTGCAGGACATGCGGGTGATGGCCGATGATGCCATCTGCCCCGGCCTCGACCATCCGGTGGGCGAGCTCGACCTGCCAGGGGTGGGGCTGCTGCACGTACTCGGTCCCCCAGTGCAGCGAGACCAGCAAGACGTCACACTGACTATCGGCGGCGCGGATCAGCTGCAGCAGGTGGTCGTGGTTGTCGGCTGTCAGAGGGGCAATCCCCGGTCGGTCATCGTCTGCCACCCACTCAGGGTAGGGGATGATCTCGGTGAAGGCCAGTAGTCCGACCTTGATCCCATTGCGCTCCAAGATCTTTAGCCGCTCAGCCTCTTGCCGATTCTGCCCGGCGCCCACCCACTCCATATTACTTTTCTTGAGGTTCTCCAGCGTATCGGTGAAGGCGTCTAGGCCGAAGTCCAAGATATGGTTGTTCGCCACCCAGGCGGCATCGATCCCACAGTTGACCAGACCCTCCATGGCGTAGGGAAGAGAACGAAAGCCATAGCCTGCTGGCTTCTTGGTCCAACCACGGGTACTGACGCTGGTCTCTAAGTTCACGATCGAGAGGTCCGCTTCACGCAGGATGGGCGCTACCTCGGACCAGGGATAGTCCACACCGTAGTCCGCGATATAATCGCCGATAAAGCTGTCCATCATCAGATCACCGGTCAGACGGATGCTGATGGTCGGCGGGGGAGTAGCGGGAGTAGGCTCGTGGGTGACCGGCGGGGATGGAGCTTGTCCACTGGGCAAAGGGTCTGCAGGTGGTAGCACCACCGGCGGCTGTGAGCGCGGGAGCAGTGAGCAGGCGGTGATGAAGATCATCACCAAGAGCATGAGCAAGACTACCGGAACCACACCTCGCGCACGACCTGATCTCTGCGGCATACCCATCCCTCCTTCCACTGTCGTTCGATTACCCTTCTGTAAACCCCTTCGATCTAGGCTGACCGTATTCCTGCTCCTTGGGGACCCACTTCATCAGCGCATGAAGCAGGAGATGACCTGATAGTTGTGCAATTTATAAAGCTAGACTATTCATAGCTGATCAGACACCGCCGACAATGGCAACACTCCTAATGGTGTGACATACACAAACGATAAGGATGTGGTGATGGTGAACAAACTCAGGCTCAAAGATCCTGGCAGTGCTTTGACTCACCTCGTGGGGGCGCTGCTCTCCGTGGCTGGGCTAGTGGCGCTCATCCGGGTGGCCTTGCAGCGGGGATCGATCTGGCATATCGTCTCCTTTAGCGTCTTTGGTGCCAGCTTGATCCTGCTCTATACCGCCAGCACCCTCTACCACTGGCTCTCGCTACCGCCCAAGGCCACGCTGGCGATGCGCAAGGTCGACCATATCATGATCTTTCTCTTGATCGCAGGCTCCTACACCCCCTTCACCCTCGTGGCGCTGCGCGGCGTCTGGGGCTGGTCGCTATTTAGCGTCGTTTGGAGCCTGGCGCTCTTTGGAGCGATCGTGAAGCTCTTCTGGATGACAGCTCCGCGTTGGCTGTACACACTCTTCTACCTGCTGATGGGCTGGATGGTCGTGGTGGCTGCCTATCCGCTGGTCAAAGCGCTGACCCTGTCTAGCCTGATCTGGCTGGTGGCAGGGGGTCTGAGCTACACCGTCGGCGCCATCTTCTACGCGACCAAATGGCCCAACCCCTGGCCGGGTAAATTCGGCTTCCATGAGATCTGGCATCTATTCGTCATGGGCGGGAGCCTCGGCACTTTTGCCGCCGTGATGGCCCTCAGGTAATGATGAAGAGAGAACAGGCCGTCCCTTGCGGGGCGGCCTGTTCCTCATCGTCCGGGGATTATTCGGCGCTCTGGGCGCCCGCCTTCTGCTCAAGTGCGGCAGGTGCTACCGCTTGGGCCGTAGGAGCCGCTGCTTGGGGAGCGGCTTGCTTGCCTTTCGTGAGCAGCTGCATCAGATCGACGCCGGTCAGGGCGCCGACAGTCTCAGGCAGCTTTGCCATGATATCGGTCACGTAGTCGGTCACCTTGCTGGCTCCCTTGCCATTGCCACCATCTACGATCACGATCTTCTCGGTACGGGAGAGCGGTTCGGAGACGGCGCGGGCGATCTCAGGCAGCTTCTCGACCATCATCTGGGTCATGGCGGCTTCGTTGTAGAGACGATACGCTTCGGCCTTGGCGAGCATCGCTTCGGCCTCGGCCTTGCCCTTCTCACGGATGATCTCGACCTCGGCCATACCCTCTAGGCGGCGGGCCTCGGCGCTAGCCTGACCACGCAGTCGGATGGCTTGAGCTTGGGCCTCGGCATCCTGAGTCTCGGTATAGCGGCCGGCCTCAGCCTGCTTCTCCTGGCGGTACTTCTCAGCATCGGCTTCCTTGCGAATGGTCGCCTCTAGCTCTTGTTCGCGGCGGAGCGCTTCCTGCTGCGCTAGCTGGATCTCCTTCTCCTTCTTCAGGATCTCGACTTGCATCTGGGTCTCGGTGACCTCACGCTTCACCTTGTTCTCCTCGATGGAGTAGGCCAGGTCAGCGACAGCGCGGGCGGTCTCCTGCTCCTTACGGAAGGCCTGGATCTTCAGCTCTCTATCTTTTACACTCTGGGCGATCTGAGCCTCAGCGATCAGGCGCGCCTCTTCGCCTTGGCGGGTGGCCTCAGCAGTGCGGATCTTTGCTTCCTTATGAGCCTCGGCCTCGGCGATCTCGGCATTCTTCTTGACCTCAGCGATCTGCTTCTTACCGAGTGCTTCGAGATAGCCGTTGATGTCATCGATATCGGTGATGGTAAAAGCCTTGATCTCCAGGCCCATGGTAGCGAGATCAGTGGCTGCGATCTCCTGCACGCGTCCGCCAAATTCCTTGCGGTCCTGGTAGATGCCCTCAACGGTCATCTCCGAGATGATCTCACGCAGCTTACCCTCGAGGACGTTCTTGGCGGTCTTCTTGATATTCTCGACCGTGCGCGTTTCGGAGCCGGTATTGAACTGCTCGACAGCAGCCAAGATGGACTCTCTATCGGACTTGATCTTGATCACGGCAAAGCCGTTGACCGTGATCGGAACGCCCATGGCGGTCAGTGCGCCATTGGTCTGCATTTCGATGGTCATATTCTCCAAGGAGATCCGGTCCGTCTTTTCCAGCAGGGGAATGACCAGACCACCACCACCAGAGATGACACGTTTGCGTAAGCCCGTGACCACCAAGGCCTTATCCTGTGATACCTTGCGCCACATCGAGGTGATGCCGAGGATCAGTAGGATAATAACACCAGCGATGGCCGCTGAGATAATGATGGCTGATTGTACTTCAGGCATGCGGTTCCCCTCCCATTATGTTCTTCTGTCTACCCAAATAACCGATCGGAGCGTTCTACATAGAAGACATTGTCCTGGATCTTGACGATGATCACCTCCTCGCCTTGGTGGAGATCAGTGGAGCTGAGTGATCGCGCCGGCGCCGTAAAGCTGTTGCCATTGACCACGTAGGTGATGGAGCCAAAGCGCTCGCCGCGCAGATCGAGGCCCACCTTTGCGGGGTGCCCGACGAGTTCATCCTGCGAGATGGTGCTGGTGTTCTGCGCCCGTTGCAGCGGAAGCACGACGTAGCGATAGAGCAGTGTGGCTACCAGGAACCCCACCCCCAGTGCCAGGACTAGCACCAGCGCCGGCTGCAGGTTCTGACCTAGACCGATCATGCCGACTCCAC
>CAZINL010000053.1:0-6530 GCA_964540595.1 uncultured Clostridia bacterium | reverse complement strand
TCAAAGCCCAGATCAAGGTCGGTATCCAGATCGACGTCTAGATCGACGTCCAGATCCCCACTGCCGTCAAACATGCCGAAAACCTGGCCGAGCACGAAGGAGAGCCCCGCGAAGATCACGCCAGTGTAGAAGCAGAGACTATACAGCATCGCCATGATCTCACCCCCTTCCATCCAAGGATCCTGACATCTTACGATCTCAATCGGTTATACGCGCTCCTCTGCCGTAAGTTCCCACTCTGGACATGTTCGTGAGCGAACGTTCTTTACAGAACATATTATACCATCGCGCCTTGCATGCATCAACCGACAACAGCTCCGACCGGAACCCGGGGAGAAGACAACGACAAACGGCTACACATGACCTACAATTTACTACAACAATTTAAAAAAAGGTGCCTGGTAACTTTTTTTAAGTTGGATGGACATCGAATTGGGGCAAAGGGAAGAGGCGAGCCAAAACGGCTCGCCTCTGTTTGCTCACCAATAGGGGATTATTGGGTAACCTCCAAGCGTTTGACTAGGTTGCTCTCCATGGTGATCTTCACCGTCTTGCCAGCGGCGATATCGGTCAAAGTGGGGTTGGTCTTGCCGGGAACGACGAGCGTGTAGCTACTAGCTAGGGTGTAGTTGGTCACCTGACCGTCACGGATGGCCTCAATCCCGGGGGTGGTCGTGGTGCCGGTGGTGCGCACGAAGACGGCGGTGAAGATGCTGAGCTGAGGGTTCACGGCGATTGAACGGACCAGGCCGCCACGCATCGTCAGTTCGGCGCGGTCGCCGACCTTGATCTGGCTGAGTGTGGGGCTAGTGATGCCAGGGATCGTCACGGGGCATGGGGCGGCGAGGGTGTAGGTCTGACTGGCGCTGCCATTGGTCGGCAGCAGGTAGATCTTCTTGGGGTTGCTGGCTAGATCGGTGAGGGTCACAGAGCCTTCGACCTTGGTGTAGGTGTATTCAGCTTCCAGGCGGGCGATCTTGTTATCCACGATGCGTGCTGAGACGGTGTCACCGACTAGGAGGCTAGCGAAGGTGGCAGCCGACTGATCCTTGACCACTACGACAGCGTTGGTCGCCAGAGGATAGGTGACGATATCGCCATTGGACTTCTTGATCGCCAAGGCGCGGGCAGTGGTGGTGTTGACGATGGTCTCTATGGTGCCGCTGACGGCCGTAGCGGGAGTGACGTCCATGGAGAATACCTTGCCATCACGCAGTCCGAGCTCCGTTTTGTCGCCGACCAGCACATCGCTGAGCTTTGGCTGGGAGACGCCGGTGATCGTGAGGGCTAGGTTCTGTCCGAGGGGGTAGCTCTGAGTGGTGTTATTATCCCCGCGAATGGTGACGGAGCTGGTGGAGAGGGCGGTGATCGTCCCGCGATCGTAAGTGGCCACGCTCTCGATAACGAGGTCTATCACCTTATTATCCACCAGGCGAATGGTGACGGAGTCGCCGACGCGGATATCATCAAAGGTGGCTACCGTGAGGTTCCTGAAGCTAACCTTGCCATTGGCAGCAAATTCGTAGGTGACCAGTGTCTGGTCTGCCTTCGCGATGATCACACCGCGATAGTCGCCGACCTCGATGGTGCTCTGCACGACACCGCTGATGAGGTTCGCGGGAACCACATGCATGGCACGCACGATACCATCGCGCAGCAAGAGGTTGGCCGCATCGCCGACTCTAACGTCGCTCAGCGCCGGAGCCGATACGCCATCGATGGTCAGGCTCATGTTTTGGCCAAAGGGGTACGCTTGGACGTTGCCATTCGCCCGCTTGATCGAGATGGCGGTGGTGGAGATGGCGGTGATCTGTCCGGCATCAGAGTTCGTCACGGTTTCGACGATCAAGTTAGCGATCTTGCCATCGACTAGTCGAGCACGAACGGTATCTCCCTCACGAATATCGCCAAATGTGCCCGCTGACCAATTGGTGAAGCTGACAGTGGCGTTGGTGGTCAAGAGGTAGGTTTCAGTGACGCTGTTGGACTTCTTGATGCTGATATAGCGGTAGCTCCCGGATGTTCCCACCGACTGCACGGTCCCAGTGAGATTCGTGGCCGGGGTTACACGCATGGATCTGACGGTACCATCGCGCAGCAGCAGATTGGCTCTGTCGCCCACCAGCACGTCACTGATCTCGGGGTCGGTGATGCCATCGATGGTCAGGGTCATGTTCTGGCCGAAGGGGTACGCCTTGACGGTGCCGTCATCCCGCTTGATTGAGATGGCGGTGGTGGAGATAGCGGTGATCTGGCCGGCATCCGAAGCGACTGCGTTGTTGACCACCAGTTCGCTGATCTTGCCATCGACGAGCTTGAAGGTGATCTGATCGCCCTCACGGATGTCGGCGAAGGTGCCAGCCGTCCAGTTCTTGAAGCTGACCTTGGCATTGGACGCGAGCAGATAGGTGTTGGTCTTGTTATCGACTTTGACCGTCACGGCGCGCAGGGAGTCCCGCTTGATGATCTGAGTGACGGTGCCGGTCTGCGTGGTCGTTGCGGGCGGTGTAGGAGGGGTGGTGGGAGTGCCTTGACCGTCAGAGCTTGCCACGATGGTCAAGACATGGCCGCTGGGGTTGAGCAGCAACGCTGCCTGGTCGCCTGCATCCAGATCAGACAACCGCGCCTTCGTCCCGTCCAGCCAGACATTGACACCGTTGCCAGCGCTATAGGCCTGAACCTTGTTGTCCGCGTTCTTGATGGTGATGCTGGGCTGACCCTTGGATGTGTTGACCTGTGTGACGGTTCCGTAAACGATCCTGAACTTCAGGGCGTCGAAGAAGCGGGAGAACAATCCAAACAACGGGTTGTCATCCAGGGCACCATTTGACCAATCCTGGTCGTCGTCATCATCGTCATCATCACGATCTTTGGCAAGCCACTTGGTGATCTCATCCGTGTCGATGGTGATCTTGCCCTTCTTGTACTCCACGGGTTGCTTGGCGAAGACCGCTGGCGAGCTCAGAGACAGCACCAGCATGAAGACGACGAGAGCCACCAGACTCTTAGGTAAACGCATACCATTCTCTCCTTTCTAGATTGGCTACATCTCTTGGACGTTGCTTCCAGTCATAAAGTTCGCCTGATTTGGCAGGGTTTGGGGGTCGGAGAAAGAAGGACAAGCAGTTTTTTACAAATAAAAACCGAGGGGCCCCATCAGGGGACCCTCGGTGTCGTCTACCTCTCTAGATACCGAGATCCTCATCCACCAGGATGATATGGATACGGTCTTTGTCGGCAGGCATCTGACTGCGGATCACCGTATAGCAGCGGCAGATCCTCTGCGGGGAGCGGCAATCAGAGCATGTGCCCGTGCTGGCGCAGGGGGTCGAGCGCCCCAGGCGTTTGGCCAGGGCGGGGGCGATACTGGCACGCATCTTCTCCCAGGCCGCCTCTTCGTCAGCAACGATCTTGTTCCTACCCACCACCACGATCACCCGGTCAGGGCCAAACATCATCGCCGCTACGCGATTCCCCTTACCGTCGACGTTGATCAGTTCTCCCTGCATGGTCAGGACGTTGGTGCTGGTGAAGAAGACATCCGCTAGCATACTGGCCTTGCGTCGCCGCAGGTTCTCATCGGGGGAGATGCCAGTCTCAAACTGGTTGATGGTGTCATAGTCGCCAGCGGTTAGAGCAGCGAAGATGCCGGTCTCCCGCAGCGTCGCTGAGTTGCCCATCCCGACCTTGGCGCCTGTGGGGATCAGGCTCAGTGCGATTGCCCGTGCCTCACCCTTATCGTTCGCGCGATGAACGGAGAAATGGTTAGCCTCAAGATTGCGGATCAGTTCGTTCATAGCTGATCTCCTCCCAAAGTGATCTATCGCCTGTATCTATCATGGTATGGGGAACGCGACCGCTGCGCAATACCCAGAATCATCCTATGGCCCTAAATCCAACCTAGTCCTAGCCGCTCCTGTCGCTTCCTTGTATAATGAACAAATATACGACGGCCCAATCGTGGCCGGACCACCACCTAAGGAAGGTCGAGTCTAGCATGAAATCAGCAAACTACGAGCTACTGGCAGGTGCTCGCGCTGCCTTGCCCATCGTCTTAGGCTATATCCCCATCGGGTTGGCTTTCGGGGTCCTAGCGGTTCAGCAGGGGCTGGGAGTCCCGGGGATCTTCCTAATGTCACTCATGGTTTATGCAGGTTCGGCGCAGTTCATCGGCACCGGGATGTTGGCCGCTGGAGCATCGCCTAGCGCCATCATTGCCACCACCTTCTTGGTCAACCTACGGCATCTCTTGATGAGCGCATCGCTGTCTTCGTATCTGCGGCGGATTCATCCCCTCATCCAGGCGATTATCTCGTTGGGCATCACCGATGAGACATTCGCGGTCGGGATTACTGCGGTCCGCGAGAAAGAGCACAGCGCTCACTTCTTCCTCGGCCTGCATGGGATCTCGCAGGTATCATGGGTGATCAGCACCGTGACCGGTGGCCTGATCGGCAACCTAATCCCTCATCCGGAGCGCTTTGGTCTCGACTTCGCCCTGCCGGCTATGTTTGTCGGTCTGCTACTGATGCAGCTGCGTGAGCGTAAGGAGCTACTGGTGGCGGTGATCTCAGGGGCGGTCTCGGTGGGCTTGGCTCTCGGTCTGAAGGGGAACTGGAATATCATCCTCGCTACCCTCATCGGGGCGAGCATGGGAGCGGTGGTGCACACATGGCAGCAAAAGTCGTCGTTGTCATCTTAGGAATGAGCGTTGTTACTTTTCTTCCCAGACTCCTACCCATGATCATCTTGTCACGGATGAACCTGCCGCAGTGGTTCCTGACCTGGCTGAAGTACGTGCCCGTGGCGGTCCTCGCGGCGCTTCTGGCCCCGTTGCTTCTGATTCAGAACGATCAGCTCGCGATCAGCCTGAGCAATCCGAGCCTGGTGGCCGCTTTGCCCTGCTTTGTGATAGCGGCCAAAACTAAGAACTTGTTTCTGACCGTAACCATTGGTATTCTCGCCACCGTGCTCTTGCGCTTTCTCTAACCTATAATGAGATAATATGGGTGTCGTCGTAGATCCGTAAAGAATTGAGTGCATTTGGGTATCGTAATATATAGGTGTTGCCCCAAGACCATAGATAGTTATATACTGAACAAGGTTTTAAAGACCGCACACCAGTGCGTTACGGAGGGGTATGTATCATGAAGATCAAAGTCGCAGCCGTTTCACTCGCTCTCGCAGCAACTCTTCTCGGTGGATGCGCCGCTAAGCCAGCGCCCAATGCACAACAGCCACCCGCTCAGACTCCCGCCGGCCAGCAGCCTGAAGTCAAGACCACCGCTTCGATCGTGAATACCAACGAGGCCTTCAAGAAGGCCATCAGCAAGGAAGGCACCTGGATCGCCGCTACGCTGAAGGATCTGACCTTCACTGAAGATCTGGTTGTCGAAGGCGAATTCAAGAACAAAGACGTCGTCGCACGCAAGATCGCTCTCTACACCCAGGATGCCGACAAGAAGGTGACCGCTCGCTTTACCCTCAAGGCTCCTAAGATGACCATCAAGAGCGAAAACGCCAAGATCCAGAGCGGCACCTTTGTGGGTGACCTCTACGTCGAAGCCAAGAACTTCCAGCTTGTCGATGCTAAGGTCGAAGGCAACGTTTACTTCACCAACGCTGATGCTCAATCCACCTTCAAGCAGGATACAAAGAGCAGCGTCACTGGTAAGACCGAACTGAAGAAGTAAGACTTGATCTATCAGAGCAAGTGGCGCCGTGGTGGCCGATGAGGCCATGATGACCGCCGCTTGCTCTTTGTGTTTGCTCTGGGTCAGGTCCCTGTTCTATTGCCTGTTTAGGTAATAGGGCTGGGGCCTGGCCCAGAACTTTTTTAGGGAAGACTATTGACAGCAACAAATGGCAGGGTTAGTATATAACTAACCAAGTAAGTTATATTTAACGAGGAGGCCAATCACATGCCAGCTCGCGAGATCGCACCAAACATCTTCTGGGTAGGAGTCGTCGATTGGGATAGCCGCTATTTCCATGGTCCCGCCTATTCTACACACCGCGGAACCACCTATAACTCGTATCTGATCGTCGACGAGAAGATTGCGTTGGTCGATACCGTCTATACCCCCTTCACGGAGCAACTGCTAGCCAATATCCGTGAGGTCATCGACCCCGCCAAGATCGACTACATCATATCGAACCACAGCGAGATGGACCACTCCGGTGCCTTGCCAAAGGTGGCGGAGGGCGCGCCCAAGGCCAAGATCTACTGCACCCAAAAGGGTTCTGAGTACCTCGAAAGCTACTACCGCGGTGGCTATGACTACCAGGTGGTCCGCTCCGGCGATCAGCTCAGCTTAGGCAAGCGCACCTTGACCTTCTTAGAAGCGCCGATGCTGCACTGGCCAGACAGCATGTTTACCTACCTCAATGAAGATGCCATCCTGATGCCCAATGATGCCTTTGGTCAGCACTATGCCAGTTCCGGGCGCTTCGACGATGAGGTCGATATGACCGAGGTCATGGATGAAGCCGCCAAATACTACGCCAATATCCTCACCCCCTTCTCCAAG
>CAZINL010000052.1:0-16997 GCA_964540595.1 uncultured Clostridia bacterium | reverse complement strand
CAAGGGTCTTGTTTTGGTAAATGAGCGGAAACGGGGTTCTTGAACTGGCTTTTCACCAGTCAATACTGCACTTTCCCGAGCTTTTCTCAGGGCGCTGGTCACCTATAGCCGCTTGGACCAACAACATTGCTTTGCTTTGCGGCCACTGCCACAGGGGCATGGGTCGTTCCGTCCGATACCTCGCCACCGTACCAGTGACTCCGCACGCAGTTCGGCCATAATGACGTCGGGAGTCACCCCACGTTTCCTGAGTTGCATGACTTGCCTTAGCGGTTGTTCAGCATGAGCATAGAACTGCCGAAGACCATCACAGAGATAATTAAGTCCAGGCTCACCATCCTCAGCTAAAGCGAAACGCTCTTTGAGGCATCCACCATTGCATATCGCAAGCCATGAACAAGAGCGGCATTGCATAGGTAGGCGGTCTCGCTTGTCATTGCCGAAGCGGCGCTGTATCGGCAGGTCAACCAGTGCACCTAAGCGTGAGGTCTCAATGTCACCAACGCGGTAGTCTGGAGCAACAAAATGATCGCACGAGTAGACACCGCCGTCCTGCTCAACGACGAGCACCCGACCGCATGTCGGTGCCATCCAGCAGACGCTAGCAGTCCCCCCGGACAATATCAACGCTGTCTCGGCGAATAATTGTACATCGAGACGCCCGAGGTCGTGGCGGATCCATTCGTCGAAAACCTTACACAAGAAATTGCCATATCCCTCGCCTGTTACTGAATCAGGTGTTACCTGTCCATCTGTTGTTCGCCGTACGATGGGTATGAATTGGATCCATCCGGTGTTAAGGTCTCTAAGAGCCCGGTAAGTTGCCACAGGATCTTCTACGGCTGTGGATGTGACTGTACACAGCAGATCGGGTTGAATACCATGGGCTTGCAGTCGCTGGACGGCTGCGACTGCACGATCATAAGTACCGCAGGCACTGTGGTCTTTTCGATATTCGTCATGCAGCCACGATGTGCCATCTATACTTAGTCCCACATCAAAACGGTTATCTGCCAAAAATGAGCACCACTCATCGTCGAGAAGAATGCCATTGGTTTGGAGATTGTTCCAGCAACTCCATCCTTCCGGGATGTAGCGCTTCTGCAGCTCCACGACAAGCCGGTAGAAATCAAGTCCAGCCAGTGTGGGCTCACCGCCGTGCCATGTAAACTGCACGATAGGACCAGGACTTGCTGCTATGTATTGACGGATAAACCTCTCAAGTAGACTGTCCGACATACGGAACTGGTCTGAACCTTTATGAAAGCTCTTTGTCTCTAGGTAATAGCAGTAACTGCATTCCAGGTTGCAGAGCGGGCCGACTGGCTTGGCCATGACAACAAACGGCTCTGAAGTGATAGGTTCGATTTTGAGGGTTTCTTCGTGCATCTTACATTCCTCGTGACCGGGTGATCTAAAGATCATCAGCATTACTAAATGATAACCTTTGCTCCGGATATCCTTTACGGTTGACTGAGATGCTCACCGAAAAACTCAAAGACCTTCTGCCATGCATCCATTGCCTGTTGTGGCCGGTACCGGTCGGTATGATAATACCAAAATCCGTGTCCCGCACCATCATAGCGATAGAACTTATAGTCCTTCCCATACTTTTTGAGCTCTTCTTCGTGCAAGTTAACCTCTTCCGGTGATGGGGACTGATCATCATTTCCAAACACCCCTAACAGAGGGCAGCCCAGTTGCTGTGTGTAATCAATTGGAGCAACAGGTTGTGCAGCTGTCAGTTTTTCTTTAGACGCGACCACGCGGCCACCCCATAAGTCAACAGCCGCATCAAGACCGTTGATCTTGCACGCCGCAAGAAAGGCATGGCGCCCACCCGAGCACGTACCGATTACGCCTACTTTGCCGTTGGAATAAGGCATAGAAGCCAGCTGTTTCAGGGCCCCCTCACAATCTCCCATCACGCTGTCATCAGAGACGCCACCCTCTGCACGGGCTTTAGCCGATATTTCATCCGGGTACCCGTGTCCAAACCGGCTGTAAATATCGGGACAGATAGCAAGATATCCATGCTGAGAGAAGCGACGCGAGGTCTCACGGTAGAACTCATCCCATCCAGGCATGTGAGGAATCAATATGATCCCAGGAAACGGCCCCTTCCCCAGGGGCCTTGAAAAGTAGGCATGGATATGATCGCCGTTATATCCAGCCATTGTCACTGTCTCAGCCAGCATCCCTTCGTATTCGTTGGTCTTTATTCTATTCCACATATTTACCCTCCTCTGAATAGGCTTTCAACTATTATACCACCAATTCTTGGATTGCGTTATTTCCGAAACCGCCACCCATTCAAAGAATGAAATGTCTCATCTTCAGTGGTTTCCGGGTCAAATAAGTCAACGAAAACGACCACCCTGCAATGCAGTAGAGTGGTCGTTTTCAATAAGTGCAGTCAATCCGTATTGTGCGTAAAGTAGACCAGCCCGCCGGGCAGGCGGGTGGACAGATACCACATGCGCAGGTCGAAGCGCCTGTGCAAGCCCTCGTCTGATGCGTCGGCGATGAGGCTGTTACCCTCAATTTGTGCTTCGGTAATGGTTATCCAGTGCCAGCTCTGCAGATTCTTGACTCTTCCCTTGGTCAGGTTTAGAAAACCCAAGGGGCAGTCAGCACTAAGCCCCTCTTGGACAAACTCCGCCAGTGCAGTTGCAGGTGCGCGGCCCCGCACCATATTACTGGTAACGCCAAAAACATGTGGGGTTAGCGAGATTCCCCGGCTGTGGGCAAATCCGAGGACACCTTCTGTAAACATCTCCGTACGGTTGAGCCCCATGTTTCCTGGCGTGACAAAACTATAGACTTCCTCCATGTGCGCTGCAAAGGAGCTGAGGCTCATGTTCTCATAGCCGTACAAAGCTTGAAGCGCAGGGCGGGTTAAGGCGAGATACGCCAGGATATTGGCCGCGCAGGTCGGACCGCAGCCGGCTCTGCGGCTCCATTCCGCGGTGTACCAATCTTGGTTACCACCAAAGAACGTGTTCAATGTTTTCTCATCTATGATGTTAAACAGCTCGGGGCGCAAAATCGCGATGTCCATGTCATTCTCCTTCTGTGGCGCTAGTCAAAAGTATAACCTATCATGAAAGAGCAGTATATACGGAAGTCCGACCCCTTCGGAACACACATACATTTTTCCCTTTTGAAAACAACTGAGCGCTGACGCCTTCTTTCTTTATGTATTCCCCGATGTGATTGTTCAGTGACGAGTCGCGCGGCTCACGACTATTGCAGGATACCTGTAGCGGTCACGATCAAGCGCTGCCATGGCGCTACGGGTGGTAGAGTGACCCGCGCGCGGGTGACGTGTGCGCCAGAGAACGCAATCATTCGAGACAGCAACTGAACAACTGAAGGCCCCATATGGAGCAGGTGTTGGAGAGTTACTAGGGGAATTTACCAGTAAGTTTATCTCTACTGCAGATTGCTGAGGAGGTAAGGGTGAATGATACTAAGCTCAACTTTGTCCACCGCCATCACTGACAACATGACAGCTCTGCTGAGACATTCTCTTTCCGCGGAGCCGTCGACTACACTGGTGGTCGACGACGTTCGGTATGTGATGTCACCATATGAGTCCATATATTTTAACCTTGTGATGGACGCACGGTTCGACCGTTCAATGATGGCTGATAGAGTGAGGCAGCTGGTCAACATGTTCAATAAGCACGGGAGACCATGGATATGGATGGTTGCTCCAAGAGACTATGAGAACGGCCTGGCGTCCTGTCTTGCGGACCATGGACTACGAAAAGTAGGCACCAGCTACGGGATGGCGATGGAATTACGTCACCTGTCGCCCGATCTTGCTCTTCCCGAACATCTGCATATCATGCCTGTAAAATCGATTGAAGACCTCAAGCTATGGTGTGACGTCAATAAGCTGGGTTTCCCTGCCACTGATGGGGATGCCTCAGCGTTCTTCTCCATTTTGGCTGGCGTAGGGTTTGATCAGGATACCGCGCTGCAGGCATATGTCGGTTGGGTTGACGGGAAACCGGTAGCTACATCGGCCGGTTTCTTTGGCAAAGACGGCATCGTGGGTATCTATCGCGTCGCAACGTTGAGCGAGTATCGGGGGAAAGGCATTGGAACAGCGATGACCCTCTTCCCACTGCTCGAAGCAAAAAAACGCGGTTATTCCGGTGCCGTTCTCGACGCCTCGAAGATGGGGCATGGTGCATATCAACGTCTTGGCTTCCAGGACTACCATGATAGCGAGGTTTGGATGTTCCTCCCTAGTGGCGAAACAACTGCTTCCTCATAAATAATCGAAACACAGAGAGCGGTGCTCATGGCGAGCACCGCTCTCATAACTATTTACATCTCCACTGCCTTGGGTTCTGTGCTAGCACTCTTGCTGCCAGATCCCCACCCCTGGGTTAGTTCGCTGATGTTCACATCGGGATAGAGCCCCTCCAGCTCAGCGATGGACTGATCAGGAACCCCGGCTTGGCGGAGCGAGCGACGGAAGGCGCGCAGGGCAGCATCGCGTTCCAGCTTCAGGGACAGGGCTGTGTAGCCAAGGTTCATCAGCAGGCGCCCCACAGCCAGGGCACCACGTGCGACGCTCATGGCTTAGCCTTCCTTGCGGGGGTTGTTAAAGTTGATCCCCTTCAGAGCGCCGTGCAGAGTGCCTAGGTAGTCCTTGGTCATAGACAGAGCGGTGTCGGGGTCGATACCGTTCTCGACCAGTTCCTTGTAGAAGCTGCCGACGGCCTTGCCGAGATCGCGCCCAGCCTCGGCGGAGAAAAGAGTGTTCTTAAGACCGTTGATCAGCTCCGGGATCTTCTTGCTAACGGCATCGAGGATCTCGGTGACCTCCTGGGCATCGGACTGGTGTTTGCGTTCGCGTTCGTCACTCATGGTTGGGTCTCCTTTCCATAATAAGATAGTGGGGAGTTCTATGGGTCCCTAACTAATCGTTTCCTGCGAGACCGAGGTGGGAGAGGTCGTGAATCCGTGAGGTGAGTAGACCATGACGTACGTCGTCGGCCAGGCCTACCGATCTGGTAATCGGCTCCGTCGCCCATGCGGGGATACCCACTGCCGTCAAGAGGTTCAGGCAAGACGACAGAAGGGTGAGCGGCTCTGCCTTAGGCGCTGCTTCAGGCTCTCGTTCTAATCTGATCTCGAGCTGCAGCCTACCCCATAGGCGGTCGGGTGCCGGGGGCAGTTGCTCGATCAAGATCGTCATCTGCCTCTGCGTCGACTGCAACTCTTCATACTCCCGGCGACAGGCCGGACAGTTCTGCAGGTGGTCGTGGACACGAGTCTCTAGGCTTGGGGTCAGCTGACCGTGCAGCATGGGCAGCAGCAGGACATGGATGGCGGCGCAGTCTAGATCGCGTGGCATGGTGACGGCCTCCTTTCATAGCTCACTGCTGTCTCACTGCTGACCGGCAAGTGATATTTGCAGGCGCTTACGGGCGGTGAAGACGCGGCTCTTGACGGTGCCAACTGGGATGGAGAGGGTTCTCGCTATCTCCTCGTAACTCAGACCGACGTAGAAGGCTAGGATCAGGACACTCCTCATCTCATCGGGCAGTGCCTGAAGAGCCTCGGCTGCAGCCAGGCGGTCCTCGGGGCTAGATTGCGCAGCAGCAGCTTCGGGTAGGGCCTCGAGGGGCTGTTCCTTACTGCTCTTACGCATCAGGTCGACCACCTTGTGATGACAGATACCAAAAAGAAAGCTTGATAGGCTGGACGCCGCTCGATAGCGTGTTGGTTGGCGCCAGACCGCCAGAAGCGTCTCCTGGACAGCATCTTCGGCGGCATCTGAAGATCTAAGATGGAGTAGAGCATAGCGATAGAGCCGATTGGCATAGCGGTCATACAGTTCGCGAAAGGCTGCCTGGTCGCCTGCGGCAATCTGCTGCATCAACAGTGCATCGTCCACCCTCAGATCACCACCTTCTGGTCTATCGGCAGGGGCCCGTGGAGCTCCTTCTCGGGCCCCTGCCTCAAGCGTTTCCACCAATATGTCGTTTGGTCGGTTCAAAAGGTTCATTATCTCTCATACTTTTCTACAAACGGCGCAAAGCACCTTCGGACGTGAGTCCACGAGTCCAGAAGAACACAAGCAAGGACGAGAACGCGACAAGGGCCAGTTGAGAGATGGGGAGATATACAATCCTAATAAGTCCATGCGCGCACAGGTAATTTCGGCAGGATTGCCGAACTGCTAAGATGATTAGCTAGTTTCTGAATTGATTTCCATTTGTAGACATGTGGACTTGTGTTCTTGTGGACTCCATTGTCGATACAAACAGGGGAGGTATCGGGATGCTACGTTTAGCTTTCTGGGGAGCGTGTGACACCGTAACAGGTTCATCCTATCTTCTGACCACTGACCGCCTACGTATTCTGATCGACTGCGGGTTATTTCAGGGCGGCAGCGAACAGCGCGATCGCAATCAACGTCCCTTTCCGTTCGCGCCCAACAGTATTGACTACGTCATCCTGACCCATGCCCATATTGACCATAGCGGCCTGATCCCCAAACTCGTCAAGGAAGGCTTTCGCGGTCATATCATCGCCACCTCGGCCACTGCCGATCTGTGCCAGATCATGCTGCTGGACTCTGCCTACCTGCAGGAGATGGAGGCGGAATGGACCAATCGCAAGCGCCGCCGTGCAGGTGGTGGCGAGGTCGAACCTCTTTACGCTGTGGATGATGCCAGGCGCAGCCTGGAGCACTTCCAGGGGATACGCTACGGACAGCGCTTCCAACTAAACGACGCGGTCAGTCTGCGTTTCCACGATGCCGGGCATATTCTTGGTTCGGCTATCGCCGAGCTAACCGTGCGTGAGGCGGGTAAGGAGACGGTGATCGTCTTCTCCGGTGACCTCGGGGCGCGCAATCATCCCATCGTCCGCGATCCCAGCCTGGTCGCAGCAGCGGACTATGTGGTGATGGAGTCTACCTATGGCAACCGGGTTCACGAAGATAAGGCTCAGCGCTCCGATTTACTAAGGACGATCCTGCAGCAAGCGGTGCTGGATCAGGAGCGAGTGGTCATCCCCGCCTTTGCTGTCGGCCGGACCCAAGACATCATCCATGAGATCAGTCAGCTGTACGTGGCGGGCGAGATCCCCCTGATTCCCGTATATATCGATAGTCCCCTGGCGATCTCCGCCACCGAGATCTTTGCCCGTCATCCCGAGTCGTTTGACGAGGAAACCTGGGCGATGCTCCAGAGCGGCAAGTCGCCCTTCGACTACCCCGGACTGCACTTCACACGCGACGTGGAGCAGAGCCGAGCGATCAACCAGCTGGAGGGGGCGGCGGTGATCATCTCGGCCAGTGGGATGTGCGAGGCGGGCAGGATTAAGCACCACCTAAAGCACAATCTCTGGCGCGCCAGTGCTCAGGTCCTGTTTGTCGGCTACCAGGCCGAGGGAACCTTAGGACGGCGGATCAAAGATGGTGCACCCGAGGTGACGATCTTTGGCGAAGAGATCGCGGTCAATGCCCAGATCAGTGCCATTGAGGGCTTTTCAGCCCATGCTGATCAAGAAGATCTGAGCTACTGGATCAGCGGGTTTGAACAGAAGCCCGGCAAGGTGTTTGTAACCCACGGCGAGCCGTCCAGCCGCCAGGCTTGGGCTGAGCAGTTGGGTAACAGGTTCGGGCTAACCGCCATCGTCCCCGAACTCGGGCAGGAGTTCGACTTGGGTAACGACGCTTCTCTGATTACCACCGTCCAAGCGGCTCCTAGTCCTGAAGAAGCCGATCTGGCGGTCATCGAATCACTATGGCGACAGGCGCGCCCCGCACTGGCACGCAGTCTGACTGCTAGAGGGCGGAAGCTTCCCAGGCAAGGCGCGCGACTGCTCAACAAGCTGGCTGACGTCCTGCAAGAGATCATCGTCAAGCTTGGGAGATAAGGAGATCCGCAGACAGCCCCCGCTGGTTACGGCCGGTGGGGATTACTGTTTTATGGGCATTCGCCAAATGAAGGAATCTCTGCAAAATAATGTGCTAAAGGGTACTGAATAATGAAAGGAATTCCAATTATTTTAGCGAATAGACTCACAAAAGGATGTGATACAGTATGCAGCTTCACGAGGAGATCAGGTATCTACGTGAACAACAGGGAATGACTCAGGGAGAGCTGGCCGAGGGGTATGCTACGGCGTCTTACATCAGCATCATCGAAAAAGGTAGAGTGGTCCCCTCAAGAAAAGTGCTGCGCAAAATCGCCGAGCGACTGGGCAAGCCGACCTACTACTTTGAGGCCCAAGTCAGTCAGAACGATGAAGCCCTAGAGATGCGGACCAAGGTCGAGCAGCTCAAGGCCTTGGCCGGTACAGGCAAGCTGGAAGAGGCGCGTACCCTGGCTGCTGAGCTGCGTGTTGAGATCCCTTCCACCACTGACAATGATCTTCGCGGGCGCTATCTGATGACCATGGCCTACTTCTTCTGGACGTGCAATGACCTTGATGCCGCCATCTCCTACTATCGGCAGGCGCTAGATCACTTCAGGGCTCTCAGGTGGGATCACCGCTGCATTGATGCGCTCTACGGATTGGGCAATATCAACGCGCGCCGTGGCCACCTGCGCCAAGCCATGGCCTACCTGGAAGAGGCGATCGCCATTGATGATAATACTCGTGTCGGCGACCCTGAAACGATGTACCGCCTACGCATTGATTACTCCAATTGCCTGATTCGCATTGGCAAGGCCAAGGAAGCACAGCGCCTGCTCGGCCTTCTGGCACTGGCCACTGACAGTTATGGGGAACGGATCGCATTGATGCTGAACCTGTGCAAGGCCAGTCAGGAAGCGGGTGATCATCAGAAGGCGTTTGAGTGTGCCAGCGAGGCTAGCCGCCTGGCCGAGGAGCGCGATGATGCGGCCAGCCGGGCGATCGCCCAGGAGATGGCTGCCGATATCTTGACCGAGATGACCGACTACGCCCTAGCGGAAAGAGTTCTGGACGATGCCGAGCGCATCTACCAACGTCAGGGCAAGGGCAGAGATCAAGGGCGGGTCCTGATCGCCAAGGCGCAGCTGGCAGTGCGGTCAGGGGAGCTTGACCGTGCCGATCAGCTGCTGGAGTCGCTGGGCAAGGATCTCGAAGCCGGGCTACTGGCCCGTGTCGCGCGGGTTCAAGCGGACAAGCACCAACGGCTCGGCGAACCCAGCTTAGCGATTGAGTGTCTATCTGCTGCGGCAGAGGCTTACATGGAAGAGCAACGTCTCGGGTCAGCGATCGATTGCTGGCACCAGGCGGCCGAGATTGCCCATTCTACGGGGAATGCCCCGTTAGCTGCCAATCTGCTGTTTAGGTCCATCCATGCCTACAACCAAATGAGAAAGGAGGTGTTCAATGATGAAGTCTCTTCGTAAGCTGTTGGTAGTCACCCTAGTCGTGATGCTGGCCATCATGGTTGGAGTTACAGGAATCACCCAACTGCCAGTACATGTGCAGTCGCCGCAGTCGGGAAGCAGCTATCTTGCGGATGTCGATCCACCCTTCTTGCCGCCGCCGACCCACAACTCCATCCTACCCACGAACGGAGTTTAGTTCCCACCGTCCAATGAGATAGCAGATCAGGTGAGATAAAGGGCAAACCATTCGAAAGGATGGGACGCAAAGCCATGGGTCTACGGCGCCGAGCGCCATGATCGCCAGGCTGCTAGTTCCACGTGTTGAGTTGCGGCAGCCGCATAGTCGGCTGCCGCTTTGTTTTGGCGGCATCGGGCTGTAGGACCCGTCTGGAGTTATTGACAGGGACTCCTGGTGGTGCGTATACTGGAGTATATTGGAAATATAATCGCCGACCGAGGAGGTAACGTATGCTGACACGCAACCGTCCGCCACATGTTGTCAAGGCATTAGCCGCTCTACTGATCCTGATCACGGTCAGCGGTCTGATCGCTTTGGCAGTTCCCCCGGTTCTGGCGGCACCGGCGAGCCGCTTTTCCATCGAGATCCGTCCGGAGATGGAGCTCCTGGCGGGGGTCTTAGCGCAGACGGATTGGGTCCTGACCCGACCACCGCGAAACGGCGAGGGCAATAGTTACTACCGTGCTCTGAAGGCATATCTCGCACCGTATAAGGATCATCGGGCGGTCCAGATCGCTCAGCAGTTGACCAAGCGGGGGTTTACCTACGACGCTCCGCCGGCGACCATCTGCCACTTCGGGCCTCTTCCTGAGTTGGAGCTCAGGTACGAGTATAGCGACTACCTGATCAAACGGGCTGGAGGTCGTGAGATCCTCGAGGAGCTCCGTCTGGCACTCAAAGACCTCGCAATCGAATCGAAGTTCAACGAGTTCGTTGCCGAGTGGCAGGGGGAGACCGATGCCTGGGTGAAGGCCGCGCAGGTCGATGGCGAGCAGGTGATAGAGTGGCTGGAGGGCTTCTTCGGCGCCGAGATGCAGGAGTCCCACATCATCCTGGCGCCAGCCATGTTCCCCGGCGGAGGCTATGGGGCGACCGTGACAGGCACGAACGGCGAGAAGATTGCTTTCCAGATCGTCCGCGAGGACGGTTACAGTACCATGCAACCGCAGTTCCAGGGCGGGTCGTCACTCAATGACTTGACGCTCCACGAATGGGGGCACTCGTTCGTCAACCCCACCCTAGCGAAGTACCCTAAGGAGATCGCTAAGCTCAACTATCTCTTTCTCCCAGTTGCTGTGCCGATGATCAAGCAGGCCTACCCGACGGTCGAGACCTTTATGAACGAGCAGGTACTGCGTGCGGTCACTAGCCTGGCAGCCGAAGAGATGGGCGACAGAGAGGCTATGGAGAAGGAGATCGCGTACAATGAACAGCGCTCCTTTTACCTCACCCACGACCTAGTCACTATCCTGCGCGAATATCAAGGCTCCCGTGACCGTTACCCCACTTTCGAGGCATTCGCACCCGTGATGGTCCAGCGGCTGATGGAGATGCATCCGCCACGTTTTTGGCAGCGGTGGCTGACCGAGCGCAACATCCTCATCGCCGCGGTACTGGTGGCGCTGCTATTCCTATATGCCGTCGCACGAGGGATATGGAAGCTGGTGCGGAAGCTGTTGGGCAGCCGGACTATACATCGCTAAAACTAAGAAGAAGCGAAGCCGCTCCGTCAGGAGCGGCTTTTATGCGTTACCGATACCAGGTACATGACTGGAAAACCATGAAGGTTTTGTCAACTCATTGTCGAATAAAGAGCCATCCTGTAAATGGAGTTGAAGAAGATGATCGCCAATCTCAAGATTCGCGCTAAGTTAGTGACCTTGATCATTATTGGCCTGCTATCGACGTTGGGCGTCGGGCTGGTATCGGTCAACTCAACGCGGACCCTACAGTCAAGTTTGAAACGCATCCAGGATCAACGGATCGCACAGATCATGGCGATCAACGACGCACAGGTCGCCTTGGAGCGCATGCGTCAGGGTGTCTATCGCTATCTGATCTCATCCGACCAGGATCACTCAGCGGTCTGGAAGTCGCTCGGTGATGAGCAACAGATTATCGGTATGGCTCTGTCGACCTATGTTGGCGTCTCAGACGACGAGCAGGAGCGAAAAGAGATTAACGGTCTTCTCACCATCCTGCAAGACTACTATGCGGAACGCGACCAAGTGCTGCTGTTGATTGGGCCGGGTGAGAACGAAGCCGCCTTGGCCCGCATCGGGGGGGAGCTTGCTAGCAAAGAGCGCGCCATTGCTGAGGCCATGCAGGCACGGGTCAAGGCGAATAAACAACTGATCGCAGATGCGGTGGCTCAGTCGGAGCAAGCTGCTGGCAAAGCGGGAACGACCATCTTCATCGGCCTAGTCGGATGCATGCTCGTGGCGGGATGGTTTGGCTGGCTGGTGCAGCACGATATCGTCAGCCGCCTGCGACGTGTTCAGGTAATGGCGGAACGCTTAGCCGACGGAGATCTCACCGTTGACGATCATCCGGTGGGCAGCGATGAGATCCATGGCGTGACCGTGGCACTCAATGCGGCCATCGAGAATATCCATCAGATGACCCGATCCATCTCCCAGGCGGTGGTGACGCTGAACCGCTTCACCAGCAACTTGGTCGCTACGGCCCAGGAGACTGGTGAAGGCGCCAACCAGGTCGCAGTGACCATTGAGCATCTTGCCACCGGTGCCCAAGATCAGAGCGACGCCGTGGGCGAGATGGCCACCTCGATCAACCAAGTCGGTCACCTAGCAGCCGATACGGATCGGTCGCTGGCGCAGGCGGTCGGCATGAGCCGTGATATGATAAAGATCGCAGGCGTTGGCCAGTCCGCTACCCAAGAAGCGGTCGATCAGATGTCACGGATCGCGACGGCCTCCCAGGGTGTCACTGAGTCAGTCAAATCCTTGGCCCAGGTCTCCGCCGAGATCGGTGAGGTGGTCGAGATGATCAGCGAGATCTCCGGACAGATCAACTTCCTAGCCTTGAACGCCTCCATCGAGGCAGCCCGGGCGGGTCAATATGGCCGCGGCTTCGCGGTGGTCGCTGATGAGGTCAGCAAGCTCGCCGATCAGACCCAGGAGTCCACCGAACGCATCGGTTCGTTGGTGGCTGGTATCGGTGAACATATGAGCGAGGCAGCATCCAAGGCGGAGCTAGCCAACCGCGAGACCAAGATGGGCGTCAGCACCATTGAGAAGACGGGACAAGCCTTCGGCGGCATCCATACCGCCGTGGAGCGATTGGCCCAGGCGCTGAATAGCGTGGCGGAGAACAGTAGCCGCGTGGCGCAGAACGCCGTTCAACTGGAAGAACTGGCTGGTCGGGTCAATGAGACAGTGGAAGAAAGCTCCGCTGCCACCGAAGAGGTTTCAGCCACGGCTCAACAGCAAGCAGCCGCCACGCAGCAGCTGGTCGCGGCGGCCTCGGAGCTCAGCGGCGTCGCCGAGCAGCTAGAACAGCTGGTCGGGCAGTTCCGCCTCACTGACAGCCCTCTCGTCGCGGCACGCAAGCGGCGCGAGAGCAGCGGCAAGGGTGAGGGCAACAGTCTGGACGATCTGATCGATGCCAGCGGCGGCGTGATAGTTGAGTAAAGCGATTGATCGTCGGATCAATTCGCTTTTCTCAATGATGTTTGCCCTATTCGGGCAAGTGGTGTGTCATCGCGGTCGCACGCCTCTGGCGGCGATCCGCTTCCTTGATTTCTGCGGCTTCGCCGCATCAATCGGACATGATGTTGCCTTCGGCAATGATGTGTCCTCGCGGTCGCACGCCTTTGGCGGCGATCCGCTTCCTCAGTTTCTGCGGCTTCGCCGCATCGATCGGACATGAGGGCAAAGATCGCCTCACTGCGGAGCACATCATATGGCAGACGCGCTGCCATACATCATTTCGCCGCAGCGAAACATCATTCCCACCGGTGTTGCCTTTGGATTTCTAAGAACGTAGCATTTGGCCTTCACGATATCCTTGACAGCATGAGGATCTTTCTGCTAGAGTTATCGCAACACGAGCTTGGCGATGATCCCGCGAGGTCATTGAAGCTCGAGGCTGTGAAGATCATATTCCCTTTAAGCTGATCCCGAGAGGTTAGCAAGGGCAGATAAAGTAAGTGGCATTAGGATGCCTCTTTGTCTACCTACTCGGGAGACAAGGAGGCATTTTTGTATGCAGATTTTCGTTGACTCACAAACAACGCGTGCGATGAAAGATCGGTTGATCGTAGCTTTAGACACACCCACGCTCCAGCAGGCCGAGGCCTTGGTCAGCCAGTTGGCTCCTCACGTGGGCTACTTCAAGGTGGGCAGCGAACTCTTCCTGGCGGCAGGCGTGCCCGCCATTGAGCTGGTCAAGCAGGCTGGTGCCAAGGTCTTCCTTGACCTAAAGTTCCACGATATCCCCAATACCGTTGCCAAGGCCGTCGCGCAAGCGGTGGGATACGGAGTCGATATGTTGACCATCCACACGTCGGGAGGCATCGAGATGATGCGTGCAGCCAACGAGGCCGCTGCCCGCCGTGCCCAGGAACTCGGTCAGCCCAAGCCGCTGGTGCTCGGTGTCACCGTGCTGACCAGCATGACCGATGAGGACTTGACTGCCGAAGGCTACCCGCAGTGCGTCGCTGAGCTAGTCGGCATCCGTGCCAGGCTAGCCGAGCAGGCAGGGCTTGACGGCCTGGTCTGTTCGCCTCAGGAGCTGACCCTGGTCAAGGCGCAGAGCAGGCTGCAGACCGTCGTCCCCGGGATCAGACCGACTGAGCGAGGTGATGACCAGCGCCGCACCAGTACGCCGGGCGCGGCCATGCAGGCTGGGGCCGACTTTCTGGTGGTGGGACGGCCGATTACAGCGGCGTCCGATCCGTCTCAGGCGGCCCTGATGATCATACAGCAGATGAATGATGCGGCAGAGCCGCAGAGTCTGAGGAAACAGATCGCCGCTTGCGCGTGCGACTGCGAAAAGGGGGAGACAGCATGAAGACCCAAACACAATGGTTGGACCGCTTAGTAGAACTCGGTGTCTTGCGCCAAGGTCACTTCCTACTCACATCAGGGCGGCACAGCGACCGCTTCATGCTCCTTAGTCAGCTCTTCCAGCACCCCGCCGCAGGCCAAGAGTTTGCAGCGGCCCTGGCTGCCAAGCTGCCTTGGCCCGAGATCGATGTCGTGATCGGCCCCGCCATGGGGGGCGTGATCCTGGCCTACGAGGTCGCCAGGGCGCTAGAAGGCCCGCTCGCCATCTACGCCGAGAAGACCGAAGGTGACGCGATGGCGCTCAAGCGTGGCTTCACCCTGCGCCCCGGAGAACGGGTGCTAGTGGTCGAAGACGCCATCTCCACCGGCGGATCGATCAACAAGGTGATCCAGCTAGTCCGGCAGTCAGACGCCGAGTTAGTCGGCGCAGCCGCCCTCGTCGATCGCACCGGTGGACGGATCGACCTCGGCGTCCCCTTTGTTTCCTTGATCTCACTGACCGTGGATAGCTATGAACCGACTGATTGCCCCCTCTGCCAAGCGGGCCTACCGCTTGTCAAGCCAAAAAATTGATCCCCTCTTAACTCACCCATGTCCGGGCTGGTGAGGGAGCTTAGTGTCTACCGAGGACACTCCCACCAGCGGAGTGTCCTTTTTTGAGTGCAAATCGGTTAGGAGGCGAGATGACCATGAAGCTAGCAAGCAAAGACATCCTGGGCCTAGAGATCATGAGCGCCGACGAGATGCTGATGATCATCGACCACGCCCGCACTATGAAGAAATTGATCCAGCAGCAGGTCAAAAAGGCCGCTAACCTGCGCGGCAAAGTAGTCGTCAACCTCTTCTACGAGCCCAGCACCCGCACCCGCTCATCCTTTGAGCTGGCTGGAAAATATCTGGGCGCCGACGTGATCAACATCACTACTAGCCAGAGCAGTGTAGTCAAAGGTGAGAGTCTCCTCGACACCGCCAAGACCATCGAGATGATGGGGACCGACATCCTAGTCATACGTCACTCCGCCTCCGGTGCTCCCCACATTCTTGCCAAGCACCTCAAGGCTTCGGTGATCAACGCCGGCGATGGGATGCACGAACATCCCACCCAGGGTCTGCTAGACCTGTTCACCATACTGGAACATAAAGGCAGCGTCACTGGTCGCCGAGTGGTGATCCTGGGCGATATCGCCCACAGCCGCGTCGCGCGCTCGAATATCTGGGCGCTGACCAAGCTTGGGGCCCAGGTGACGGTGGCTGGACCCAAGACGCTGATGCCACCCGAGATCGCCTCCCTGGGGGTCGAGGTGACCACCGATACCGATCGCGCCCTGCGCGATGCCGATATCATCAACGTGCTCCGACTACAGCTGGAGCGGCAGAAGAAGGGTCTCTTTCCCAGCGTTCGCGAGTATCATGCGCTCTTTGGTCTTGATCGACGCCGCCTGCAGTTGGCCAAGCCCGATGCGCTGGTCATGCACCCGGGGCCAATGAACCGCGGGGTGGAGATCAGCTCCGAGATCGCCGATGATCCGCAGTCCGCGATCAATGAACAGGTGGAAAATGGGGTCGCGGTCCGTATGGCGCTGCTCGATCTCTTAACGGGAGGGAAGGACCATGAATAAGATCTTACTCAAGGGTGCCCATGTGATCGACCCTTCCCAGCGCCTCGACGCTGTTCTAGACATCCTGATCGCCGAGGGGCGGATTGTGGCTCTCGCTCCCGATCTGACCGCGGCTGACGCCGAGGTCATTGACCTCAGTGGCCGAGTAGTCGCCCCAGGCTTCATTGATATGCATGTCCACCTGCGTGAGCCCGGACAGGAGTACCGGGAAGATATCGCGAGCGGCAGTCGCGCTGCCGTGCGCGGCGGTTTCACGACTATCGCCTGTATGCCCAATACCAGCCCAGTGATCGATAACCGTAGCCAGGTGGAGTTCATCCTCGCTCGCGCCCGCGAGGCTGGGTTGGTCAACGTCCGTCCGATCGCCGCCCTGACCAAGAGTCAACTCGGACAGGAACTGACCGAGATGGGGGAGCTGAAGCGCAGCGGTGCTGTAGCGCTCTCCGATGACGGCAGGAACGTCAATAGCGCAGAAGTGATGCGCAACGCCATGGATTATGCCTCAATGTTTGACTTACCGGTGATCAGCCACTGCGAAGAAGCCACCCTTGCTGAGGGGCGGGTGATGCATCTCGGTGCGGTCTCCACCCGTCTGGGGCTGCGCGGCATCCCTGCCGCAGCCGAGGAGATCATCGTCGCCCGCGATACTTTCCTCGCCGAGCTGACGGGGGCGAGACTGCACCTCGCCCACCTTTCCAGCGCTGGTTCGGTACGCCTGTTGCGCGCCGCCAAAGAGCGTGGTGTTAAGGTGACCGCCGAGGTCACCCCGCATCATCTGGTCTTGACCGATGAGCAGGTGGCCATCAGCGGCTATGACACCAATACCAAGGTCAACCCGCCGCTGCGCAGTGAGGCCGATCGCCAGGCGCTGATCGCGGCGCTGCTCGTCGGCACCATCGAAGCTATCTCCTCTGTCAATGCCCCTCACCTCCGAGATGATAATCTGGTCGAGTATTATCTAGCAGCCTTT
>CAZINL010000051.1:10693-17440 GCA_964540595.1 uncultured Clostridia bacterium | reverse complement strand
CCAGTATGACGTCAAGTTTTCGACCTATGCTGTCCCCATGATCCTAGGTGAGATCCAGCGCTTCCTGCGCGATGATCACCCGATCAAGATATCCCGATCGCTAAAGGAGCTAGTGGGGAAAGCGCATCGCGCCAAAGATGCGCTAACCTATGAACTGGGGAGAGAGCCATCGATCGCTGAGTTGGCTGAACGTTTGGCAGTGACGACGCAGGAATTGGTCATGGCCTATGAGGCGGTTCAAGCGCCCAGTTCGCTTCAGGAAGAGGTCTTCCATGACGATGGTGATCCTATCTATCTGATTGACCAAGTCAGTCACCCCGGTGATGAGAAGGCAAATTGGCTAGACGTCTATGCCCTAAAGGAAGTGCTGAGTCGCCTTGATGGGAGGGAACGTCAGATTATCTACCTCCGCTATTTCAAGGACAAGACGCAATCGGAAGTCGCGAAGGTGGTCGGTCTTTCGCAGGTGCAGGTGTCCAGAATCGAGAAGAAGACTCTGGAGCAGATTAGGCGCATGATGGCCCTATAGTAAACCCGAGAGTCCGAAAATGTGAGAGTCCGAAAATATGAGAGTCCGTCAAAGGGCTCTCTTTTCTTATTCTGTTGCTTCAGTTGGCCATCATCGAGGCATACTAGAGACAACCAACCACAAAAAGCCGCTTCAGCAAGAATGAGCGACGACCTCGCGGGAGGTGAAGAGATGAACGTCACTGGACGTAGGGCCGTGTTTGCTTTTCTGATTGTCTTGACAGCCTTGCTCTTGACCGGGTGGTACATCATCCAAACTCGCTCGCCCAGACAAGAGCCTCGCGATGCTCGTCTCGTCTGTCCCTTGGTCGAGGGGGTGAGCTGGCGTGATACCGTTTCGAGATGACCCGGGTCAAGCCGGTCCATGGCATCCGCTGCTCGTATTTGGCACCGATGGTGCAAGCCCAAAGATCGATGGTGACCGGTATCGTATCTTTGTTAACGGAGACTATCTCGGCGACTATGCAGCCCATGGACACGATCTAGCCTCTCAAGCCATCGAGCGACGCATGGTCAGATCAGGAACCATACCAAGCGAGCTGCGAGTGGTAGGCAACAGCATTCATATTCTCTGCCAAGATGATCTAGCTCCCCGTGTCGTTTGCGAACTCAAGGTCTTCTTTGGCTCTGGCTAACTGCCTGTTTATGGTTTCATACACGAGGAGCTTGCTTGGCATACTAGCTTTGAAATCGCACCATAGGAGGGATCAGGGAAATGACAGTTGTCAAAGTGCTTGAGTTGGTAGGAGAGTCTCATGTTGGTTTTGAGGACGCGATCCAAAACGCCGTGGCTGATGCATCCAAGCGTGTCCAAGGTATCACGGGCGTGGAGATCTACAACATGACCGCTGATGTCGACCAAGGTAAGATCGTTGACTACAAGGTCGACTTGAAGGTGGCTTACGTCGAGAAGTAGCTTCCATCAGCATCGAAGCACGCTGTGAAAAGAGCACCTTGGTGTGCTCTTTTCATGGTAATGAGAGGAGTCGTTTGCTTGTGACTACTACTCGCGATCAGACCAAGAATATTCCTGCCGAGACCATCGGAACCACAATCACAAAAAAGAGCTATCAGCAGATGGTCCAGAAGAGCAAACCGAAACCGCCGGTGGTACGCAACGTCTTCGTTGCTTATATCGTGGGCGGGTTAATCTGTGTACTGGGTCAACTGATTTCTGTCTTCTTCATCCGCTTCTTTGGCTTTACCGAACAGACGTCCGCGAACCCGACCGTAGCCACTCTGGTTCTCATCGCCAGCCTCTTGACTGGTCTTGGAGTCTACGATGAGCTAGGGCGCTTTGCAGGCGCTGGCTCAGCGGTCCCTGTGACAGGGTTTGCCAACTCTGTGGTATCTGCTGCCATGGAGTTTAAGCGTGAGGGCTACATCCTGGGTGTGGGAACCAAGATGTTTGCGGTGGCGGGTCCGGTAATCGTCTATGGAGTGGTATCAGCTTTCGTGATTGGTATCATCCACGCTCTGATACGTTTCTGAGAGGGGAATAGCGATGGCAATCAAGCGCATCGGCAAACAGACTATCCGTCTTGAAAACCCGCCATCTGTGCTGGCGACCGCCACCGTGGTGGGACCGAAAGAGGGTCAGGGTCCGCTGGGCAGCGAATTTGATCTCGTTGAACAGGACATGCTCCTAGGAGAAAAGAGCTGGGAGAGAGCGGAGCAGAAGATGCTCTCCACCGCCTGCCAGATGGCGCTCTCTCGGGCACGCCTTACCCCAGATCAGATTGATCTGATGTTTGCGGGTGACCTACTCAACCAGACCATCACGGCCAACTTCACAGCCCGTGATCTGGCCATTCCCTTCTATGGGCTGTATGGCGCATGTTCAACTATGGCGGAGTCTCTCACCCTCGGTTCCCTGATGATCGATGGTGGGTTCGCTGACCATTGCCTAGTCGGTACCTCTAGCCATTACGCCTCATCCGAACGTCAATACCGCATGCCAGTGGAATACGGCGGGCAGCGCAAACCGTGGGCGCAGTGGACGGTGACTGGCAGCGGAGCCGCAGTAGTCGGCCCAGCGGGCAGTTCCGAGCAACGCGTGACCTGTGTAACCACAGGTCGCATCATGGACCTCGGCGTAAAAGACCCCAGCGATATGGGCTCGGCCATGGCACCAGCAGCGGCGGACACGATACTACACCACTTTAGCGAGTCTGGGCTTGATCCTGCTTACTACGACCTGATCGTCACTGGCGACCTCGGCATCCTGGGCGCAGAACTATGTCGCAAACTGGTGCGTCAGGGCGGTCTAGATCTAGGATCAAACTACGACGACTGTGGGGTCATGATCTTCAGTCCCGAACAGGATACTCATAGCGGTGGCAGCGGCTGCGGCTGTTCAGCGGCTGTGGTCTATGGACCTTTGTGGAAGAGACTGGTGAAGGGAGAACTCAAGCGACTGCTGGTCATAGGTACAGGCGCGTTGTTGAGCACGGTCTCCTACCAGCAAGGCGAATCGATCCCGTGCGTTGCTCATGCTGTGGCCATTGAAAACAGCGAGACAACCAGTGGTGTCTTGCGGACATGATGTTGCCGACACTAAGGCAAACATTTCATCAGTGCATTAGCAACATCATTTGGCGGCCATGCTGCCATACATCATGTCGCCGCAGGCGATACATCATTTTACTCGTGAGGAGGTTTAGCGTGATGATCTTTCTCAGAGCATTCCTAGTCGGGGGCGCCATCTGTGCTATCGGTCAACTGCTGATGGATCTCACGACCCTGACTCCGGCCCACGTGATGGTGATATTAGTAGTCGCGGGAGCGGTGCTCGCAGGGATGGGGCTCTATGAACCGCTGGCCAAGTTTGCTGGGGCGGGTGCTAGCGTGCCGATTACCAGTTTTGGCAACGCATTAGCAAAAGGAGCCATGGCTGAAGCTGATGAACACGGCGTGATAGGGGTACTGATGGGCATATTCTCACTCACTAGCGCTGGCATCTCGTCAGCCATCATTTTCGGTTTCTTCACCTCAATCCTTTTCAATCCTAAAGGATAACTGGAACTGGCATGGCGTCGTAATGGTGAACTTGTGCAGACCTGAGTAATCTGTTTCTGCGTTAGGCAAGTTCCAAAAGAATGGTTTGCTATAGGTCTAGAGTTAACGAGAAGGCAGAGGAGTGACCTAGCGTGACCGCCAAGCACAAATTTGAAGAGGAACGCGGCGAAGCGAAGGATGATCGTGTACGCGTTATCGCTGTGACGGACGGTGATGAAGTCGCCAGACACGCCGTCGAGACGGCTGCCCAGCGCTTAGGGTTGCGCACCATATCACGATCTGCTGGCAATCCTACCCCGCACACGGGACCGGAGTTGGTGAGCCTGATCAAGACGGCTAAGGCTGACCCAGTGCTGGTCATGCTTGATGACCGTGGACGTGCCTACAAAGCTCAAGGGGAACAAGCCCTCGAGTACCTGGCCCATTGCCCGGAGATTGTCCTCTTAGGAGCAGTAGCGGTGGCGTCAAATACGCTATGGGCGCAAGGTGTCCCCGTTGATTTCTCCATTGATCGCAACGGTCAGATGGTAAATGGCGCTGTCGATAAAGACGGGTTCAGGTCAACGATCTCGGGTTCTGTCATCTACGGGGACACCGTAGACGTACTGAGAGGGTTAGGAATCCCGGTCGTAGGGATGGGCGATCCAGGGAAGCAGGGTGGCCGAGACAATTACCACCGGGGAGCGCCGATTACCACCAAGGCACTGAAAGCCCTCCTAGAGGAACTCGGCGATGAAGCCAGAGTGCATGAGCGAGGTCAATCAGAATCTCCCAGATAACATTGACATAAGGTATTGACCTAGGGATGCTTCCGTGATAATATTTATGCAACTTCATATTACCTCATCTCTTCGCAGGGGGTGAGGTAGAGGCGCGGCTGGTCATGAGTAGCCCTGGAGGTTTGGGTACCAATGACATAGGTGAAGGGGACCGCCGCCGAAGTGGGATCGCGCTACCCAAGTCGATCCTGCTGGGTCTGCATTGAACAAGTGCAGGACTGTCACCCGATGTTTTGCCCAAACGTCGGGTGGAGCGCTATCTCACAGGGGGCGAAGAGAGGGGTGTGTCTCGTCACGCTGTTTGACGACCTACACCTTGGTAGGTCGTTTTAATTTTGGGCCGTTCTCATTTTTACGGAAACCGGAACTCGCTGAAGAGGGGAGATAGAACGATGACATTACCACGCGGGCTGCGTGTTAACGATGCTGGGCACTTAGAGATTGCTGGCTGCGACACGGTCGAACTGGCCAAACGGTTTGCAACGCCGCTTTACGTCATGAATGAAGACCTGATTCGCGAGCACTGCCGCGAGTACCGGCAGGGCTTTAACGGCCACTATCCTCGCTGGCGAGTTCTGTACGCCAGCAAAGCCTTCTTGACCACAGCCATCTGCCGTCTGATCGAGGATGAGGGACTAGGGTTGGATGTGGTCTCTGGTGGAGAGCTGTATACCGCCTTGGCCGCCCACTTTCCTGCTGAGATGATCTACTTCCATGGCAACAACAAGACGCCTGACGAGCTGGAGATGGCTCTGCGCGCTGGAGTTGGTCGCTTCATGGTTGACAGTGACTATGAGCTGGCGCTGCTCAATGCCATCGCTGGTCGCCTAGGGCGGACCGCATCAGTCATTCTGCGTGTGACTCCTGGAATCGAGGCACACACCCATGACTATGTGCAGACTGGACAGCTGGACTCAAAGTTTGGTATCAGTCTAGCCGAAGACCAGATCATGGTGACTGTGCGTCAGGCCCTGGAACTTCCGCATGTGAGCCTCAAGGGCTTGCACTGTCATATCGGGTCGCAGATCTTTGAACTCGCGCCCTATCGCCTAGCTGCCGATGTGATGGTACAGCTCCTAGCTAGGATCAATGATGAGCTGGGCGTTACCCTGACTGAGCTTGATCTGGGTGGTGGTATCGGCATCCAGTATACCGATGATGATCATCCACTGACGCGCACCGCCTTTGTTAAGACCATTGTTGCAGCTGTGACCGAGGCTTGCCAGCGGCATGATTTCCCCTTGCCAGAGCTCCTGATCGAGCCGGGACGCTCTTTGGTAGGAGACGCAGGGATCACCCTCTATACAGTCGGCTCAATTAAAGACGTTCCTGGGATCCGTCGTTACGTGGCGGTCGATGGCGGTATGGTTGATAACCCGCGCCCTGCCCTCTATGGCGCCCGCTATGAGGCGGTGGTGGCCAACAAAGCGGCAGAGCCCCGCACTGAACGCGTCAGTCTCGCAGGTCGATGCTGCGAGTCAGGTGACATGTTGATCAAAGATATCACGCTTGCGCCCATCCAGAGCGGCGACTTAGTAGCCGTCTTCGCTACCGGAGCGTATAATTATTCAATGGCCAGCAATTACAACCGTCTGCCAAGGCCCGCTGTGGTCATGGTGACAGACGGCGAAGCCCATATGGTCGTTCGTCGCGAAAGCTACAGTGACTTGATCGCCAACGACATTATCCCCGGTCATCTACGCCGCCTGCCGCAGGCGGCCAACAGTGACTAGGTGAGAGGGCAGACACAGAGTACAGACACCAGGTTGCGATCAAAAACACTCCGGCAGGAGTGTTTTTTCTTTGGCCGATAGCTCGTTCGAAAAACCATAACTTCGCAGAAGGCAAGGTGATGCAGGTGACAGGAGCGAACGCAATCCGCCCACCAAGCCCTTTTTTGACTGGCGCTCTGGTCTCTAACGTCTGATCTCTGCTATAATGACACAGATAGGCTTTGACGAAAGGGGGTACCATAGGTGTTTGGTCTGAGCCCCAACTTTATCTTTGAGCTGCCTGGGTTGCTGATCGCCATGACCGTACATGAGTTCGCGCATGCCTATATCGCTCACCGACTGGGTGATCCTACACCTCGTCTCCAGGGTCGGCTGACCCTAAACCCGGTAGCACATATCGACCCCATGGGTCTTCTGATGCTGGTCTTCTTCCGCTTCGGCTGGGGGCGGTCGGTGCAGATCAACCCCAATCATTTTCGCGACTACCGCAAGGGCATGCTCTGGGTCTCTCTAGCCGGCCCCGTCTCAAATATCCTTCTGGGTCTAGTGACCGCGGTGATCCTTGGTCTTTCGATCAGCTTTGCTCCAGCACTGCTGGCGAATGGCTTCTTTGTTCAGATCATGACGGGGATCCTCATCTATAACGCCTATCTAGCGGTGTTCAACCTGATCCCGATCCCACCCTTGGA
>CAZINL010000051.1:4543-10683 GCA_964540595.1 uncultured Clostridia bacterium | reverse complement strand
TTTGGTATCCTGCCAGCACGATCTGCCTATCGGTATTTCGAGCAGGTTCATCAATACGGTCCTCTGCTGTTGATGCTCGTGGCCTTTTCCGGAGCCACACGTTTTTTTGTCTCACCATTGGCCAACACCATACTGCGGCTGTACTCCAGCGTCGCTAACATGTTTTTCTGAGGTCGCCATGCCATACCAGATCGTCGTACAGAACTATGTGGGGCCTTTCGAAGGGCTCTACCTAGAACTCAGCCGCGAAAAACCCAGCATCCAGTCCTTTGCCCTGGCCACTGTGGTCGAGGGCTTTTTGTCTTATCTTCATGAGGCAGCCAGCCTAGACTTGGACGAAGCGTCCAGTTTTCTTGTCATGGCGGCTACTCTGTTGGATATCAAGGCACGGCTGCTGTTTCCTCAACCGAAGCCTGAGCTCGAAAGCGATGAGGATACTCTTGTCGATGGCGACTCCGAGGCACATTTGGCGGAATATCGCCGCTATCAACAGGTGGCGGAGTGGTTGGCGAGTGTTGGCCATGACCGCGAGCGGTTTATCAGTCGTGAACCGATCGAACTCGCTGATCTTGGCATCCCAGGTCCCGACCCGTTGGCCCAGGTCACCATGCGCGACTTGTTAAAGGCTTTTGATCGTATTCTCCTGCTATCGGAGGATGGTCCGGAAGTGCTCGTCCCGGTATATCGGGATCAATGGACGGTCGAAGATCAGGTCCGCTGGCTCGAGGAGCAGGTCAGCGGCTCAGGTGCTATTGCTTTTGGGGCGGTCTTCTTGCCCGGAACGGGGCGGATGATGCTGATCGTGACGTTCCTCGCCCTACTCGAGCTGATCAAGCTTGGTGTGGTCGGTGCCCGGCAGGGCTCGCCAGATGAGGAGATCATGCTGATTTGGTTGGGACGACCGGATGTAGAGAGGTGATCAGAATTGGAGAAACTCCCCCTCGACCTTGGCTTTTATGAGGATAACGCGCAGCCCCTAGCGCAGGACGAGCTCAGAGCCGCTATCGAGGCGATGCTCTTTGCTCACGGGGATCCCCTGACCATCGCTGAGATTGCTGAGGCCTTGATCATCAGTCATGCTCTGGCCAGTCGGCTGATCGCGGAGATGGTTGAGCGGTATGCGGTCACCGAGCGAGGGATCACGCTCACCGAGATTGCCGGGGGATGGCAACTGGTGACGAAGCCAACCTACCTTCCTTACCTACGCCGCATCCTAGAACCTAGCAACACGCGTTATAAACTCTCGACAGCGGCACTGGAGACCTTGGCCATCGTAGCCTACCGTCAACCGATTACTCGTGCCGAGATCGAGGGCATCCGAGGTGTCAAGGCTGAGAAGGCGCTCAATACCCTAGTCGCTCTAGACCTGGTCTACGAAGCAGGAAGGCGAGAAGGGGTGGGACGACCGATCCTGTATGGGACGACGGATCGGTTCCTGCTGCATTTCGGCCTCAAATCCCTTCATGATCTGCCTCAGAACGAACGCTTCAAGCCATAGCTAAGGTCCCAATCAAGGTCCCAATACCCTAGCCCCTATGGGGAAGGGTATTTTTTTCTGCCACCTCAACCAAACTAAGGAAACGTGAAGCAGCAAGGCCTACAGGCTGCTTCTTATGACTTCTGCAGGAGCAGGTAGGTGGTGACCCTATAACGTGGCGATGGTAGGCCAGTTTGTCAGTGTGGCCTTCGTTTTTTCTGTGCTTCTTGCCAGCGCCGCTCTGTTGGCGCCAGTCGAGTTGCGTGTCAGTTATCGACGTGTCCAGCAAGATGACCACTTCCACATCGAGCTACGCTCGCTGGGAGGGATGATCTACCATAGGTTCGTCATCCCTGTATGGGACTTCCGCATTGATCAGTTGATGCCATATCTGCGGCTGAAGAGCGAGACGATAGAAAGCCCGAGGGCGGAAGTTAGCTCTCGGCAACACGAACATATCATCGATAGTGTGGAACGGATCAGGGAAAAGGCAGACAGATTGCGCAGGCGATGGGAACAGTACCGGCCGGTTCTACAACTCGTTCTCAAGCACATGGACTGTACACACCTTGAATGGTCGACGCAGTTTGGCCTAGGCGATGCTGCTTTGACTGGTATGGGTGCCGGATTCGTATGGATGCTCAAGAGTTTCGTGATCGGGTTCCTTCATCATTACAGTCGCTTTAGTGCCAAGCCCGACGTTCAAGTGCGACCGGTTTTCGGACGTGCCATCTTCCATACCAGCTTTAGCTGCATATTTAGATTGCACCTGGGTGATATTATGGTTGTTAGATTACTGCTGGCGAAAAAGGAATCATAGGGGGTGAGGTATTGCCAGATCAACATCCAATCGAAGGACTGATGAGAACGACCATGGAAAACCTCAAGTCCATGGTTGATGTTAACACTATCGTTGGCGATCCTGTAGAGACACCCGATGGCAGTGTCATCGTGCCGATCTCCCGTGTTTCATTCGGTTTTGCGGCTGGTGGCACCGAGTGGGAGCCCGGTGAACCTGCCGACGAACCGGAAGACCATCAGCATCCGTTTGGCGGCGGCAGCGGTGGGGGCGTTTCAGTCCAGCCGGTAGCTTTCCTGGTGGTGGGTAACGGAGACGTCCGACTGCTTCCAGTCGACCGTTCCGCCATCTATGACCGCGTTCTTGACATGGCCCCGCAGCTGATCAACCAGTTCCAGTCCATGATGCAGCGCGGCGGACAGGACAAGACCGGGCAGAACAAGACCGGGCAGAAGAACGGTCACGAGGTCACAGCCACGGATTACACCATGTAGCTTGAGGCAACCATCGATCTGGGAGAAAGAGGGGACACCCTCTTTCTTTTGTTTTGCGCTGCCGACCGCAGCGTGCTTTTCGCTCTGCCGTGAGAGGATCAACAGAGCGGGTATCGAAGTATAGATCAGCAGATTAGTCAGGGCAAAAGGAGACGTACACGATGCCATTTATTACTTTTGAGGGTCCTGATGGAGCCGGGAAGACAACCCAGATCGACCGCTTGGCCAGGTACCTGCACCAGGTTGGGGTAGCGTTGGTCGCGACACGTCAGCCGCGGGGAACGGAAGTGGGGAAGCAGATCGCCCACGTCATCCTCGACTTGCATGATCTGAGAATAGATGCCAAGACAGAGCTGTTTCTCTATGCAGCTGATCGGAGTCAGCATGTGGAAGAGGTCATCCGACCTGCCCTCAAACGTGGGACCTGGGTCCTTTGTGACCGCTATGTGGATTCCAGCTTAGCCCTCCAGGGGGCAGGCGGTGCATCGCTGCAACTGATAGAGCAGGTCAACGAGCTCGCCACCGGTGGCCTTCAGCCCGATCTTACCATCCTCTTGGATCTGCCTCCGGAAGCGACGCTAGAGCGGATCGAACAACGTGGCGATCGGCCTGATCGGATTGAGAGCAAAGGCCATGCTTTTCATCGGCGAGTTAGGGAGATCTATCTGCAACTAGCGGAGAAAAACCCGCGCTTTGTTACGATTGATGCCAGGCAGTCTGTTGAAGCGGTGGAACAGGAGATTAGAGCTGCGGTGGCACCTTGGCTAAGCCGGTTTCCGGCGCAACAAGGCACCAAGCAGCAATAGCTAGTCCAACACATCCCTAAGCAGACCCATATAGATCAGATGCATCACTCTGGAGTGCCTCATCTGGCGCCGTCGGCTTGTCCGACGGCGTTTTCGCTTCTACTGCCAGCCTAAGCCGAATATCATGTGAAGGAGTCGAAGCCCGTCACCTTTCGGACCCATTGTATGGTTGTCGCGTACCGTGAACCGTGGTGCTTCAGGCTCATAGAGAGGGGGATCGTTCTGAACAAGACGCTTCATCGACTGGTAGCCGCTCTATTGCTAGTGTCACTGTCCCTCTTATGTTTTAGTGGTGTAGTAGGAGCTGCGCCCCCTACCCTGAGTGCCGCCTCGGTGGTCCTCATGGATGGTCAGACAGGACGAGTTCTCTACGCGAAGGATGCGCACACTAGGCGCCCGATGGCGAGCCTGACCAAGATCATGACATCAGCTTTGGCGCTGGAGTTTGGGCAACTGGATGAGCTGGCAACCGCCAGTGCCAAGGCCGCGAGCATAGAGCCTTCCTCGATCTATCTCAAGGCGGGAGAGCAGATGCCGTTGATCGATCTGGTCTACGGCGCCATGCTGAAGTCCGGGAACGATGCCGCCATGGCGATCGCCGAACATATCGGGGGCAGCCAGGAGAACTTCGCTCGTTTGATGAATGAGCGTGCTCAATCCATCGGCTGCAAGGACACCTCGTTTCAGAACCCTCACGGTCTTGATCAGAAGGATCATTATTCCACCGCCTATGACATGGCGCTGATCGCGCGCTACGCCATGAGTGTTCCGCGCTTCGCCGAGATCGCCGCCACTCAAAAGACGACCATCTCTGGGCAGAGGATCATTACCAACAAGAACGATACTCTCAACAAAGTTGTGGGCGGCGATGGCGTGAAGATTGGTTTCACCGACAATGCGGGACGCTGTCTGGCTGCCTCGGCTTCGCGTGATGGCCATCGCCTCATTGCTGTGGTCCTAAATGATGGCAACTGGTTCAATGATTGTGCGGCTCTTCTCAACTGGGGTTTTGAACAGGTGCGCTTCGTTCCCGTGGTCGATCAGGGCGAGTTGGTGAAGACCATTGCCGTCACAGGGGGAACAGAAGCCTATCTGCCTGTGGCGGCAGACGCGAGTTACTTTCTACCCCTCATGGGTAATGAGGATGAAGATATTGCCACCTATTGGCACCTTCCGGAATCAGTCGCTGCGCCGATCCGCGAGGGACAGCAGGTCGGCGAGATGAGTGTGTACCTGAGGGGTGAACCCCTGGGAACAGTTGCGTTGGTGGCGGTCCGTTCTATCGAGGCCAAACCACTAACCTGGTGGACGCGCCTATGGTCGTGGTTGGGAGGGAAGCGCGCGTGATCAATCTCATCTGGTTGCTTCTTCTAGCCATGGGGATCGCCAGCGCCGCCCTGCGCGGCGAGGTCGAGGTGGGGGTGACGAGAGCGATCCTCGAGTCGTCACAAACCGCTGTGGATCTGAGCCTTGGCATGATCGGGGTGATGACGTTCTGGCTCGGTCTGATGAAACTTGCGGAAGCCTCTGGTCTGACCGATTTGATTGCCAGGTTATCAAGACCCATCTTACGGCTTCTGTTTCCAAGTGTGCCCAAAGGTCATCCCGCGCTGGGAGCGATCGTGCTCAACTTCAGCGCCAATCTGCTAGGATTGGGTAATGCGGCCACACCCATGGGGATCAAAGCCATGGAAGAGCTGCATGCGCTCAACAAGGACACGGACACTGCCAGTGACGCCATGTGCACACTGTTGGCTCTAAACACCGCTTGCATCACCTTGGTCCCGACGACTGTCATCTCACTACGCGCAGCCAGCGGATCAACCGATCCTGCGGCGATTATCGGCCCCACCATCCTAGCTACAGCGATCTCGTTGGTCGTGGCGCTAACGGTCGATTGGCTGCTGCGACCAAATGGCAGGAGGCGTTCGCGGTGAACACCATTCGACTGATCTCAGTCTGGGCGATCCCCTTCCTGGTCTTCTTTATCCCCATCTACGCGTACCTCAGGGGGATACGTGTCTACGAAGTCTTTCTCGATGGTGCCAAAGAGGGCTTCAACACCGCCATACGCCTGATCCCTGCTCTGGTAGGGATGTTGACAGTGATCGGCATTTTTAGGTCCTCAGGGGCCTTGGATATGTTGTCACGCGCCCTGGCACCACTGCTAAATCCCCTGGGAATTCCGGCGGAGATATTGCCTCTTGCTCTGCTTAGGCCACTATCGGCTGGAGGTGCTCTGGGCTATGCAAGCAACATTATCGGCAGTCATGGACCGGACTCCTATCTTGGTTATCTGGCCTCTGTCGTACAGGGCAGCATGGAAACGACGTTCTATGTCATCACGGTCTACTTCGGTGCCGTGGGTGTGCGCAAGGTTCGTCACTCTGTCTGGGCAGGCTTGGCTGGCGATTTAGCGGGTTTCATTGCCGCCTTGTGGCTCGCACGCAAGATGTTTGACTGAAATCCTGACTTTTTCTGTATCTAGCATTGCTTTTCTTGCCAAAGGGCACTATAATCATACAGTTGGAGTCGGTGAGTGGATGGATGCGTAAGCATCCATT
>CAZINL010000051.1:0-4533 GCA_964540595.1 uncultured Clostridia bacterium | reverse complement strand
GGGAACCACTTGAACAGATCTGATCTACGCAATGTGGCAATCATTGCTCACGTCGATCATGGCAAAACAACCCTTGTTGATGCACTCCTTAGACAAAGTGGTGTCTTCCGCGCCAATGAGCAGGTCCAAGAACGAGTGATGGACAGCAACGATCTCGAACGGGAGCGTGGCATCACTATTCTGGCCAAGAACACCGCGATTACCTACCAAGATATCAGGATCAACATCGTTGACACCCCTGGCCATGCTGACTTCGGTGGTGAAGTAGAGCGCATCATGGGGATGGTGGATGGTGTCTTATTGGTAGTGGATGCCTTTGAAGGGCCGATGCCTCAGACCCGTTATGTACTGAAGAAGGCTCTAGCTCAGAAACTGAAGCCCGTGGTGGTCATTAACAAGGTCGACCGTCCGGATGCGCGCGTCCAAGAAGTAGTGGACGAAGTTCTCGAACTGTTCATGGCTCTAGACGCCAATGATGAACAGCTAGAGTTCCCAGTTGTCTACGCTTCAGCTCGCAATGGTATCGCTTCATCGTCGGCCGACGAACCGGGAACTGACATCCGGCCGGTCTTGGATGCCATCCTTGATCACATCCCTGCTCCGTCGGGCGAGACCAATGCACCTCTGCAGATAGCCGTCAATACTCTTGACTACGACGAGTATATCGGACGTATCGCTGTGGGACGGGTCGTACGCGGCGTGATTACAGCGGGGCAAACCATCGCCCACTGCTCGCGCGATGGAAAGGTCAACCGTACGAAGATCAGCAAGCTCTTCACCTTCGGGGGGCTGAAGCGTGAGGAAGCAGCGGAAGCATCCATGGGCGATATTGTTGCCCTCGCTGGGATCGAAAACGTCAATATCGGCGATACCATCTGCCACGTCGATCATCCCGAGCCCTTGCCGGTCTTGGCTGTAGATGAACCCACGCTGTCCATGACCTTCATGATCAATAACAGCCCCTTCGCCGGTAAGGAAGGGAGCTATGTGACCTCACGGCACCTTCGTGATCGCTTGATGCGTGAGCTAGAGAAGAATGTATCACTGCGTGTAGCCGAAACCGAATCCCCGGACGCTTTCGAGGTCTCGGGACGAGGTGAGCTGCATCTCTCAATCCTGATCGAGACTATGCGCCGCGAAGGCTATGAGCTACAGATCTCCAAGCCGCGTGTCATCACCAAGGTGATCGATGACCTGCTGATGGAGCCGTATGAGTATCTCACCCTTGACCTGCCTGAGGACTACATGGGTGTAGTTATGGAACTACTTGGCCCTCGCAAAGGCGAGATGAAGAACATGCACCACTTTGGTGACGGACAGGTTCGCCTGGAGTTCATCATTCCGGCCCGCGGCTTGATCGGTTTTCGTTCCGATTTTCTCACCCTTACCAAGGGCTACGGGATCATGAACCACGTCTTTCACGCCTATGGTGAGTTCAAGGGTGACCTGCAGGGTAGGGCAAGGGGCGTTCTGGTCGCGTGGGAGGACGGGACTACCACTACCTACGCGCTCCACGCCATTCAGGAGCGCGGGATCCTGTTTATCGATCCGGCTGTCCCTGTCTACCGTGGTATGATCGTGGGGGAGAACTCCCGTGAAGACGATATTGATGTCAATGTCTGCAAAAAGAAGCATGTCACCAACATGCGTTCGGCAACAGGGGAAGAGACACTTCGCCTTGAGTCCCCGCGTCGCCTCAGTCTCGAGCAGGCGCTTGAATATATCGAGGATGATGAACTGGTTGAGGTTACGCCCCACAATATCCGCCTGCGCAAGAAGATCCTTGACCCCGTAGCACGCGGTCGTGTGGCAATGGGCAAGGCGCCCTCTCGTATGCAAAAGGCGCAGTAGTACTGAGGACCATCCGCGAGGAGTCACCCACCATGGGTGGCTCCTTTTGTTGTCCGACTGGTAGAGTGACTGTCATCCCCTCCTATGGATAAGCATTTGCTAGCGACCGATGTAGATGGTGACCGTGCAGGAAATGGGCCGTTCCTCGTAGAATCGGGAAACAGCAGCGAGCTGTTATGCTTGCCTACGCCGTGTCTAACGGAGGCTGACAAACGTAGCAGATGTCAGGAACTTGCATGACTACATTTATGGACACTTACCAGGCCTCGATGGTCTGCTTCCACGTCATGCAGGTTCCGAAAAGTTAGAGTTAGGCGGGACGCTCATTACGATAGAGAGGAGGGCATAGTCATGCGACGCATCTCGGTCGACAAACTAGAGACGGGTATGTGCGTAGCCAAGAACGTCTATGGACTTGACGGCCGCATCCTCTTGGCCAGCGGCTTGGCACTTAGACCGCAGTACATTCAGCGTCTGCGGGAACTGGAGATACCGGCGATCTATGTTGAGGACGAACGCACCAAAGGTCTGGATATCCCCGATGTGATCTCTGAGCAGACGCGCTTAGAGGCGAATATGACTGTCAAGGATGTCATGCGCCGGGTAGAAGGCGGACAGCCCCTACAGGTAGACCGTGTCAAGAAGGCAGTTAACCTGATCATCGACGAACTGCTGTCAACCAAAAATATACTGGTCAACCTGGTCGATATCCGCGCCCATGACGACTATACCTTCGGCCACAGCGTCAACGTCAGCGTCCTTGCGATCATCGTCGGGTTGCAGCTCAACTACGATCAGTCACGGCTGCGTGAGCTGGGCGTAGGCGCTATTCTTCATGATCTCGGCAAGCGCCTGATCGACAATGCCATCATGAATAAGCCTGGTAGTCTTACCCCCGAGGAGTTTGAGGAGATCAAGAAGCACACGCTTCTCGGCTATCAACTGCTACGCGAGAATGGCGAGATTAGCCTGCTCTCGGCGCATGTAGCGCTGCAGCACCATGAGAAGATGGATGGCACGGGTTATCCCAGAGGGATAAAAGGCAATGAGATCCATGAGTATGCTCGGATCGTGGCGATCTGCGATGTCTTTGATGCCTTGACTTCGGATCGCGTCTATCGCAAACGCTACTTACCATATCAGGCGATTGAGATCATCTCCGCCAGTAATGGACGCCACTTCGATCCAAGAATAGCCAAAGCCTTTCTTGACAACGTGGCCATCTACCCCATCGGCAGCATGGTGGAGCTATCCACGGGCGATATCGGTATGGTGGTGGATATTAACAAGAGTAAACCCAACCGCCCCGTCTGCCGCATTCTTGTCGACCGCAATGGCAGGATTCTCGACGGCGTCTTGGAGGTCGACCTTACCAAGTACAAGAACGTTCACGTCAGCCGCGCTTTAGATGACGATCGTGTTCCCGTCATATGGGACAAATGACAGTCGCGGTTCCGTCCCATCCCATCCCCACTTGGGCGACCTAAGGCCCTTTTCGCCAGTCTCACTAGGGACTAGGGAGACTAAGGACTAGGGACTCGTAAGTGTCATACCCCCGCCCCGGCCCGCATAAACTGTGATCAGCATGGGGAGGGATAGCATTGAAGACAGCTGCCTCGCGTGATCGCTTCAAATCGTATATCTCGGCAGTCTTGGCATTGGTCATGGTGATCTTTGGTCTCTTGCGCCTGCCGAGAGTCGGATATGCCACCATCGGTGGAATATTCACCATGGTCTGGCTGGGGTTTGCTCTCCTGATCGTAGGGAGCCATCTGCGCATCTTGTTGCGCGATGAGACCGTCCCCAGCAGGAGCTCAGCCATGGCGGAAGTAGAGCAGAGAAGACCACTGCACCGACGAGTAACGCAGAGTTGATCAAGACGAATGATCGAAGCCCCCATCAGGGGGCTTCTTGTTGTCTTGGGACAGACAGGAATCCTCGGCGGCCTGTCGAAAATGATTCAGTAGTACCGGAACTTGCTTGGCTCCATGCTTGTACGTCTTGGCAGTCCTCAATCTGATTCAGTGTCGTGCAAGTTCCGCAAAGAACGGGTTATGCAACACGCTATACTCCATTTCACTCCACAGGAGTGTGATACCCATGTCGTTCGTGCATCTGCATGTTCACAGCGAATACAGCCTCCTCGATGGAGCAGGGCGACTTAAGGACTTGGTTGCAGCGGCCAAAGCTCATGGGTCACCTGCACTGGCCATTACTGATCATGGCGTCTTGTACGGGGTGGTCGACTTCTACAGGATCGCCAAGTCACAGGGGATCAAGCCGATCATTGGCAGTGAGGTCTACGTTGCGCCAAGGAAACGAAGCGACCGTCAACCTAAACTGGATGACAACCAGTACCATCTGGTTCTGTTGGCACAGAACCAAGTAGGATATCAGAACCTCATGCAACTGGTCTCGCGCGGCTTTACTGAGGGCTATTACTACAAGCCCAGAGTCGACCGTGAGCTCTTGGAGCAGTATCATGAAGGCCTCATCGCGCTATCGGCTTGTATCGGTGGAGAAATACCGCAACTGCTGCTCAGCGGGCGCTACGATCAAGCTAAGCAGCTGGCGCTCTATTACCGAGACCTTTTCGGTAGAGACAACTTCTTTCTGGAGATACAGGACCACGGTTTGATCGAAGAGAAACAGGCCCTGCAGGGTCTGCTGGATGTTCAGTTC
>CAZINL010000050.1:11969-18184 GCA_964540595.1 uncultured Clostridia bacterium | reverse complement strand
TCTCCATCACGCGCCAACGACCTGTATGCAATCGGATTACCTGGTATGTCATGCGCACTGCCGAGAATGAGTGCAACTTCAGTAAAGAAGATGGGTTTGTTGATGGTGGCTTCTATCTTATCAACGATGCTCTAGACAAGATCACCTACAGTCAAGACAAGTCGCTAGTCTCCCTGTCATACCGGAAGCTGCACGAAGCTTAAACCCGAGGACGGGGGCAACACTCGGACCACCTTAAGCTGCCAATTACATCTGAAAGCAGGAGGAGAGCCTTTAGGCCCTCCTCTAGTTGTACCTATCGACACCCAATAGCCATCACCAAATAGCAACAAGCAGGGAGCGTTCGCTCCCTGCTTGTTTGGCCAGTATTGGTCATGCATATCTGGGCCGACCCTGGTCACTAGCCGCGCAGGAAATGGGCCTCACCGGAGAACTGACAAGCGGAACCGATCTTGCGCCACTCGCCTAGGTCAAGGTACGGCTGCTCGTAGCCAACGAAGTCTACCTGGTAGCCGGTCGCTGGCGCCGAATAACTGGTGGAGAAGGGGATCATACGGCCCGAGGCTCCCTTGAGACCGGTTCTTGAGGCCAGTTGGCTGGTGAGGGAGACAAAAGCAGACACATAGCCGCGCTCACCATAGAGGAAGTCCAGATACAGAGAGGGGGTCTTATCTATTTCCACTAAGCGGAGCACCGCTCGCGCTAGAAGGTTGTTGTCGGGAGTCTCGTCGGGGTCAACCATCTCCATCACTGCCATATAAGGGTCCATGAGGTTAGCCCAGAGGCGGTGACTTAGGGCGTGATTGTTGTCCTGCACCGGGTTCTGACAGCTGGTCCATCCCTTGGCACGCACACTCATGGTGACGATGGAGTAGGGGTCAGTGGCAACGCGCATACGGTAGCGCCGTTTGGCTCCGCGTTGATGAAACTTGGTCAAGACAGTCGGGTGCTCATAGAAGACTGATCGTAGGAACTCATCGATCCGCTCCGAGCGCGGCTTCTTGACGCAATTGGGGTTGTTTTGCAGACTATGGAACCGGTCAGCGTCAAAGCTACCTACATTGAACTCGTGTACGCTGGTCTTGAGCAGAAAGTTGGCGACCTCTCGGCCAGCATAGTTTCTAGACTGAAAGGCTGCCATGAACCACCACCATGGTAGTCGCACCGCCGGTCGTTGAGCGCGCTTGAAGCGTACGCAGAAGGTAGGGTCTTCTTCGAAAATGAGATTGAGCATGCCGCCAATTTTGGGGGAGGAGACCATCTTACGCTGATCCATAGTCCATGCCAGACGATGAGACTTGAAACGCTCATCAGCAATACGCCCCTCGAGGAGCTCCTGAAACGTGACTCCCGTTAAGAGTTGCTTGAGCCAGGGAAGACGAGTCAACTGGGGTGATTGGAGTACGCCCGAGCTCCACCAATACGGTAGTGAGGGCGTGGGGATGCCATGCTCTCCTACCAGACTCTCCAAGGCGTTGACCCGTGGCTGGTACTGAGGCAGAGAAATGGGACAACATTCTCGCCGCACTTGCTGAAAAAAAGACTCAGCCCGCTGAAGTGATTCAGCGTAGATCATACCCTCGCCCCCCATCACCAAAACTGAAGTGAACGACCCTTACTGCGTACAACAATGCGGCGCATATCATGGCATGAGATAAAGCAGCGAACAAACTCCGAAGCCTAACGCTCGATATGGTGTCTCGACTGATAGCAAGACTCATAGGGAAGCTGTGTACATCAGCTGGATAACTTCTCATCTACTACCTATTGTATTGCAAATGGTCAAATAATTCAACTTGAAAATACTGTAACCGACAGGAATCATCATTTCAGAGGGCTATTAAGGAAAGTAGTGTAGGAAACAGGAGATTAGAGATATCCCTCAGAAACTACTACAGCGTTTTGCGTGAGGCGCTCTTCTCGGAACTTGCGTCACCGAGAAACGAATCAGCAAGGGATGCTTATGTCGATCACAATGAAGTCATGCGAGTTCCTGTACTAGACAGTGGAGCTCTGCGGCAGTAGACTCTAGAGCATGAAGGGAGTGATTGATCTGCCCTATGATGATCTAATGCAAGCGATGCGCGGTTGCCAGAAATGCGCCTTGTCACTCTCTCGTACCTACGTGGTCCCCGGTGAGGGTGATCTACATCCCAAGGTCATGCTCGTAGGAGAGGCGCCGGGCGCCAATGAGGACCGCAGTGGGCTTCCGTTCGCCGGGGCGGCAGGCAAGATCCTTGACCAAATGCTGGCGGAGGCGGGCCTTCGTCGTGAGGTCGTCTTCATCACCAGTGTTCTTAAGTGCCGCCCGCCCAAGAACCGCGATCCCAAGGCGGATGAAGTGGAGGCCTGCTCCCCATACCTGCATCGCCAGATAGAACTGCTCCGTCCGCAGGTCATATGCCCGATGGGGAACCATGCCCTGCATCTACTGCTGGGCAAAGAGTTTTCGTTGGGCGATGCTCATGGTCAGCCACATGAGAGGGGAGAACTGCTCTATTTCCCCTTATATCACCCAGCGGCCGCCATCTATAATCGACGCCTGCTTCCGCTGATACTTGAGGATATGCAGAAACTAGCTGAAATTCTTCTCAATCTTCCCTAAAGATAAAAAATAGGACGGTAGCGATGCTACCGTCCCGTTTGTTTCGTCTTTGGCGACGGGTGCTGCCGATAGCAGCGCCACGTCTGAGATCACTTTGAGAGCGGGTCCTGTTCACATGAGTCCAGGATGGCCTGTACCCACCGCACACTATCATTCAAGGCGTATAGGTCGATCCTCTCCATGGGGGAGTGAGGGTGATAATAACCGACACTGAGGTTAGCACACTGAACCTTGAAGCGTCGTGCTAGAAAATAGGCGTCTGAGAAGGCCCCGTCGGTGACATTGAGATCCCTGACGCGGGCGAGACGCCCTGCCTTGAGGATGCGATTGGTCAGATGGCGGTCGCAGAGACGCTTGCGCTCGATAATGGTGACGAGGTCGCCACTGTGCTTGCGGTCGAGAACAAGACCAAAGTCGATTCCTTCTAGAAACGAACGATTGGCATCGTACATCCCTTGACCACCGATCTCTTCGCGAACTGTAAACAGCACCTTTAGATTCAGTGGCCCCTCGTAGGCATCTAGGATAGAGAAGATCAGCTCCATACCGGCACGATCATCGCCGCCCAAGATCGGCGTACCCGAGATGCTGTTCTGCAGCGTGAGACCACCCAGCTGCAGGTAGCCGTCATCGATAACCATGGTCCGTTCTTGCGGTGGGAAGAAGACCGTATCCATGTGGGCGCAGAGGAGTACGGTGGCGGCTCCGCTCTCACCACGCCGCACCGCGTAGAGGTTTCCTTCATTATCGGTTTCGATATCTCTGCAGCGCTCACTCAACAACCGCCCCGCCAAGATGGCGACATCCTGCTCTTGCTTAGACGGTCCATAGACTGAGACCAGATCGTGCAGGCGGTGGATGTTGAAGCGCGCATTGGCAAACGGGAGGTCGGTCAGACGCATAGCCACAGGCATCCCCCATCCTGGCTCAAGTAGTCTAGATCAGCCGAGTATAGCTCTCTTGTTCTTAGCTTACATCACCAATATCCCGTCCGCAACCAATATGACAAATTGTTACAGAATAGGTTAACCGCCGGTGGCGGCGACTATGGGCATTGGGATGTGGTATAATAGACCATTGAATCAAGACGCACTCACGTCATGTCGCTGCCATTGCCCTTGCGGTACCACGGAACACCATAGACGGCTGGCAGAGCTCTAAGGGGGAAACAGAGATGGATCGCGCTGAAGCGCTGGAGTTATTAAAGGAACGCAATCAGGAGTACCAAGGGCGCTCTGGGATGACGCGCAAGATGCACTTCATGACCTTTGGCTGCCAGATGAATCTCAACGACGCTGAGTTGATCGGCGGTATGCTGTCCGAGGTTGGCTACACCAAGACGGAGCAGGTCGAAGACGCCGATATCATCATCATTAACACCTGCGGCGTCCGCGATAATGCCGAGCAGCGCGTGTACGGTCGACTGGGCAACCTCAAGCCGCTGAAGGAGAAACGTCCTGATCTCGTCATTGCCATTGGTGGATGTATGGTGCAGCAGCCGCAGGTGGCTGAGCATATTCGCAAGGTCTATCGGCATGTGAATATCATCTTTGGCACCCACAACATCCATACCTTCCCCGAACTGCTGGCTAGGGCCATGATCTCCGATGACACCATCCAAGAGATATGGCCGCAGGAATCCGAGGTGATCGAAAACTTGCCCAGGCTGCGCGACGATGGACGCTCGGCGTGGGTAACGATCACCTACGGCTGCAACAACTTCTGCACCTACTGTATCGTCCCGCATGTCCGTGGTCGCGAGCGCAGTCGACAGCCGGAGGCCATCGTCAAGGAGATCACGGAACTGGCTGAGAGTGGTTATATCGAGGTTACTCTCCTGGGTCAAAACGTCAACTCCTACGGCAAGGGGCTAGAGCCTCAGGTTGACTTTGGCGACCTACTCATCCGTGTCAATCAGGTGCCTGGGATCAAGCGTATTCGCTTTACCACGTCGCACCCGCGTGACTTCAGTGACCATATCATCGAGGCCATTGCCCAGTCCGGGAAAGTCTGTCCACATATTCATCTGCCTGTCCAGGCTGGCAGCAACCGGATCCTCAAGAAGATGAATCGCGGCTATACCAGGGAGTATTATCTAGACTTGGTGGAGAAGATCCGGCGCGCCATACCTGGCTGCAGCCTTACCACCGATCTGATCGTTGGCTTCCCTGGTGAGACCGACGAGGATTTCGCCGACACGGTAGACCTAGTCAAGCGTGTGGGCTACGATAATGCGTTTACCTTTATCTACTCGCCCCGTACCGGAACACCAGCCGCCACCATGGTTGATCAAGTCCCTGAGCAGGTCAAACAAGAGCGGATCCAGTGCCTGATGAAGATCCAGGCCGAGTCTAGCCGGGCTATCAACGAGCAGCTGGTCGGTCAGACCCTCGAGTTGCTGGTTGAAGGCGAGAGCAAGACGAACCATGAGATCCTCACCGGCAGGACGACGACCAATAAGGTGGTCAATTTTCCTGGGCCCAAAGACCTGATTGGGCAACTGGTCGAGGTCAAGATTACCGCGGCTCAGAGCTGGTATCTGATCGGAGAGCTGGCGCAGTAGCGTGAGCTACATCCCACTGTCATCTCCACAGTCATCATTTGAAGAAGAGAAACGCGGAGCCATCTGGCTTCGCGTTTCTTGACTCTACCCCGAAAACAAGGAGACAGGGCGCCTGGTGGCGAAATAACCATATTCGAAAGAGACGCACCCTAACGCCGTCCGTATGGTTCCGCACGTCTGTGGACAGCGGGCGGTGGGCCGCAGGCAGTCAACAAAGGAGCGATGGCAACTTGAGCAAACATACCCCGATGGTTCAGCAGTATCTCGAGATCAAAGAGCAGTATCCCAACGCCATCCTCTTCTTTCGCCTCGGCGACTTCTATGAGATGTTCTTTTCCGATGCTGAAGTAGCAGCCAAAGAGCTGGAGATTACGCTGACAGGGCGTGACGGTGGCCTGGAAGAACGCATCCCCATGTGTGGGATTCCCTATCACGCCGTCGAAGGCTACCTAGCAAAGCTGGTCAGCAAGGGCTACTGTGTGGCCATCTGCGAACAGGTTGAAGATCCGAAGCAGGCCAAGGGGATCGTGCGTCGTGAGGTGATCCGGGTGGTCACACCCGGTACTGCCATGATCACCCCACTCCTCGATGATAAGAAGAACAACTTCTTGGTCGCCATCAGCCGTATGGAGGCTAGGTTTGGCCTTGCCACCACCGACATCACTACGGGGGAGTTCTCGGTCACGGAGTTTGCGGGCGATCGGATCTCCTCGCTGCTGCGCGATGAGCTTAGCCGTTTGACGCCTGCCGAGGCAGTGATCACCGAGGAACTGAGCAAGGAACGCTGGCTGATGGACCTACTGGATCACTTGGGAGTCCGCTGTTCAGTGTACTCCGCTGCGATCGACACCAGCGCCAGCAAGGCGATGCTCGATGGACACTTTGGCACTGAGGCGACACTGCGGCTGGTCCAGCTGCCCGCCAGCCTGGCCGCCGCTGGCATGCTGCTTGACTATCTCCGCTCGACGCAGAAGACTGATCTGCAGCATATCAACCGCCTAACGGTCTACCAGATCAATGACCATATGCTGCTGGACATCTCTACGC
>CAZINL010000050.1:0-11959 GCA_964540595.1 uncultured Clostridia bacterium | reverse complement strand
TCAGACCATGCGTGATGGCAGCTTCAAGGGCTCACTGCTGTGGGTGCTAGATCGGACCAAGACCGCCATGGGGGCGCGGCTCCTGCGCCAGTGGGTACTGCAGCCTATGACCGATAGGCTCAAGATCGAAGCCCGTCTCGACGCGGTGGGACAGCTCAGAGAGAGTACCCTGATGCGTCAGGAACTGATAGAGAGGCTAGGACAGATCTACGATCTCGAACGGCTGATGGGTAGGGTGGCCTTTGGTTCGGCCAATGCCCGTGATCTACTGGCGCTCAGTCAGTCACTGGCGATTTTGCCTGAGATCCAGGCCCTGCTGGCACCCACCACCGCCAATCTACTGCAGCGGATGCTCAGACAACTGCCTGATTTTGGCAATCTAGTGGCTGAACTCGGACGGGCGCTTCAGGACGAACCACCGCTGTCAGTTCGGGAGGGCGGGATGATCCGCGCGGGATATCACCCGGACGTGGACAGGCTTCGTAGTGCCGCCAGTGATGGCAAGCGATGGATCGCCGAGCTGGAGCAGCAGGAACGTGAACGGAGCGGGATAAGGTCGCTGAAGGTGGGCTACAACAAAGTCTTCGGCTACTATATCGAGGTCACCAACGCCAATCTTAGCCAGGTACCGGTCGACTACATACGCAAGCAAACGCTGGCCAATGCGGAGCGTTTTGTCACTCCAGAGCTTAAAGAGATGGAGGAGACCATTCTCGGCGCTCAGGAGAAGGTCGTGGAGCTGGAGTACCAGCTCTTCGTGGCGCTTAGAGACCGAGTGGCCGGACAGACAGAGGCGATCCAACTGGCGGCGCAGACGATCGCTCAGATCGATTGCCTGCTCTCTCTGGCCGAGGTAGCCATCGCCTACCGATATGTCCGTCCAGACCTTAGGCCGACTGGAAGCATTGATATTAAGGAAGGCCGCCACCCCGTGGTGGAGCGCATGCTCAAGGATCGCCCCTATGTGCCCAATGATCTGAGCATGGATGACGATGATCAGCGTATCCTGATCATCACCGGACCAAACATGGCAGGCAAGAGCACGTACCTGCGGATGGCGGCCCTGATCGTTCTCATGGCGCAGATGGGGAGCTACGTTCCTGCCACTTCGGCGCAGATCACCCTGGTCGACCGCATCTTTACCCGCGTGGGGACCGGGGATGACCTAGCTGGTGGCCAGTCCACCTTTATGGTCGAGATGGCCGAACTCAGTCAGATCCTGGCCTGTGCCACGGCCCAGAGCCTGCTCGTGCTGGACGAGATCGGACGGGGGACCAGTACCTTTGATGGCATGAGTATCGCCAGGGCGGTCATAGAGCATATCCACCAGCCCAGTCGCCTTGGCGCCAAGACGCTGTTTGCCACCCACTATCACGAGCTGACCGACCTCGAGCAGCTGCTTTCCGGGGTGAAGAACTACTCTGTAGCCGTCAAAGAACGAGGCGAGGACGTGGTCTTCCTCCATCGCATTATCCCGGGTGGGGTTGACAAGAGCTACGGGATCGCTGTCGCGAAGTTGGCTGGGCTGCCACGTTCTGTGATTAGCCGCGCCAAGGATATCCTGGCCGAGCTCGAGAACCACGAACAGGTGAAGACGCGGCGCGAGGTCGCCGCCACCAGTTCTCGCCGGGACGACCCACAGTTGTCGCTGATGGCGATGGATGAGCACCCCGTGGTACAGCAGCTTAGGCAGATGGATGTCATGACCATGACCCCGATCGAAGCCCTAAACATGCTCTACCAACTCCAGCAGAAAGCGAAATAGGGAGGGGCACTATGCCGGATCGTGTGCAACTGCTGTCCGAAGACCTCGCCAATAAGATCGCCGCTGGAGAAGTGGTCGAGCGCCCCGCCTCAGTGGTCAAAGAGCTAGTGGAAAACGCCATTGACGCCGGCGCTCGTTCGATCAGTGTGGTCATCCATCAAGGCGGTCTGAAGCGTATTGAAGTACTGGATGACGGGTGGGGGATGAGCCGTGAAGACGCGTTGATGAGTCTGGAGCGGCACGCCACCAGCAAGATCCGCTCCATTGATGATCTATTTAGCATTCATACGCTGGGATTTCGCGGCGAGGCATTGCCGAGCATCGCGTCGGTGTCGCGCTTCACTCTGGTTACACGACAGGCGGACGACTTGGCTGCCACCCGAATCACCGTGCAAGGAACAGAGCGCCAGGTGGATGAGGTCGGAGCCCCCACCGGCACACGGATCATGGTAGATGATCTCTTCTACAATACCCCAGCACGCCTAAAGTTCATGAAGACCATAGCAACCGAGGGGGGACATGTGGCGGAGACGGTCACTCGCCTGGCCATCTCACATCCAGAGGTAGCGATCGGCCTGGTCCACGACGATCGCATGCTCCTCTCGACACCTGGAAATAATAGCCTATGGGACGTACTCTTGACCATCTATGGCAAAGAGGTCGCCAAAGGTCTGACCGCCATTGAGGCTGAGCACCCGAGCATCAAGCTCGATGGCTATGTCGGTCAGCCGCAGGTTGCACGCTCCAACCGCCTTCATGAACACACCATGGTCAATGGTCGCTACGTGCGCTCGCGGACGTTGCAACATGCCGTCGAAGAGGCCTATCGCAATGTCATCCCCCCCAGACGGTATCCGCTGGTCGCGCTCCGCCTTACCATTGATCCGGAGTATGTCGATGTCAACGTCCACCCTGCCAAGACCGAGGTACGCTTCCGCCATGATAGTGAGGTACACCAGGCGGTACTGCGAGCGGTTCGCCGAGCTTTGGCCCATGCGTCCGCCGCAGGCGCGGCTCTTGAGCCAGAGGAACCGGTCGTCTATGACCAACCGCCGGTCCCAGAGCGTGACGCCTTAACCAACTCAAGTTACGTCCAGGAGCGTCTGCCCGAGCCGGAGCAGTTGGTTGTGACGGTGCCGCGACCAGCGGCCTGGACCACAATGCCACCTGCCAGCCCAAGACCGAGCACGCCATGGTCGGAGCGGCCTGTCCAGGCGGTATCGTCAGAGATTAGGTCGCCAGAGCCATCGGCCCCTAGTGCCTTCCCACCGGTGCGGGTGATCTCGCAGCTATCAGGGACGTACATTCTCGCCCAGGCGGTCGATGCCTGGCTGATCATCGACCAGCACGCTGCGCACGAACGGATCCTGTATGAGGAGTTTAAGGCTCAGCTGTCTGGTGGTCAGATCAGCACCCAGCTGATGATGGTCCCCTTAACCCTGGAACTAACGGGGTTTGAGCTGGAGCGGATGCGCGCTCGCGTAGACGATCTCGAGGCCCTTGGCTACGTCATCGAGCCCTTTGGGACAGGAACACTGCTGGTGCGTGGCGTGCCTCAGATCTTAGGGGAGGGGGCAGGCCGTGAAGCACTGATCGAACTAATGGACGAGATCTTGCGCAGCCCCAAGGCACCTGCCGCTCATGAACTGGCCAATCGAGCCTTGATCACCATGTCGTGCAAAGGGGCGATCAAGGCCAACCAATGGCTACCAGTGGCTCGCCAGGAGGAGATCATCCAGCGACTGGGCACGACCCCGGATTACGCTACCTGCCCGCACGGACGCCCGACCTACTGGTGGCTGAGCCACGCCGATCTGGATAAACACTTCCTGCGCAGCTGATTTGGGGGCCGTGAGTCCGCAAGCCATCAAGCCTTAAGCTGGCCCTGCCGGCATTTTGCTCGAAAGAGGAGCTGTCCCATGCACCCTGTCATCGTGGTACCGGCTGACGAAAGCGTCAGCCTCAGTGCTCGTGGACTGGAGTTGGCCGATCGTCTCAATCTGCCATTTTGCCCACGGCGCAAGCGCACTTGGGCGACCATCCAGCGGGAAGAGCGCACAGAGGCTATTCTCATCGTCCGCGCTGACCGGATCGAGTATCAGCGCGGTGAGACCGTCTTTGCCTTCCATCCTGGTCTGGCCGGCATTCGGGCCTTGGCGCTGGATCGCGGTCAGAGCGATCATATGATCGCTGCCATGGCGCTTAGGGAGGCAGACCGAGTGCTCGACTGCACCTTGGGGCTGGCTTCTGATGCCGTGGTGGCGAGCTTTGTTATCGGGGAGAGGGGGCGCGTGGTGGGGATCGAGGCATCACCCTTGGTGGCAGCTATCGTAGCCGACGGGCTCTCCCGCTATCGCTTTCCCAAGGACCCACGCATCGAGGCCGCCATGCGTCGTATTCAGGTGCTCCCCGGTGATCACCTGGAGCTCCTGCGTCAGATGCCTGAGCGCTCATTTGACGTAGTCTACTTCGATCCGATGTTTCGCCACGCCATCGAGGCTAGCGATGGGATCGGACCTCTACGATCGCTAGCCAATCATGAGCCACTCAGCGCAGCAGCGATCACTGAGGCCAAACGGGTGGCGAGACGCTGTGTCGTGATCAAGGAGCGTTCGGGGAGTAGGGAGTTTACTCGTCTTGAAGTGGATCGTTTGGTCGGTGGCCGTTACGGACCGATCTCCTATGGGGTGATTGAGATTGAATGAACTACAGCCAGTAATGGCGCTTGTCGGGCCCACCGGGGTGGGGAAGACCGAGCTCTCGCTCCAACTGGCTGAAAGGCTGAGAGCGGAGATCATATCGGCGGACTCGATGCAAGTCTATCGGGGCATGGATATCGGCACTGCCAAAGCGACCGCGCAGGAGCGGGAGCGGGTTCCACATCACCTGATCGATCTCGTCGACCCCGATGAGGAGTTCTCCGCAGCCCAGTACCAGGAACTGGCGCGCGCTGCCATCGCCCAGGTCGCAGCCCGCGGACACTTGCCGATCTTGGTCGGGGGGACGGGGCTGTACGTTCGTGCCGCCCTCGATCCCTATGAGTTCACTCAGGTGGAGGTCGACTGGGCCTATCGTGAGGGTCTGCAGCGGCTGGCCGTGCGTCACGGACCCGAACACTTACATAGCATACTCCGTGAGGTCGACCCTGCCGCTGCCGCCAAGCTCCATCCCAATGATCTGCGTCGGGTGATCCGCGCTCTGGAGGTCCATCACCATACCGGCGAACGGATCTCCGACTGGCAAGCCGTAAGCCAAGCCAAGCCGGCTCTGTATGATATCCTGATGATCGGCCTGACCCGCCCCCGGGATGAGCTCTACGCTCGCATCGATGCTCGGGTGGAGATGATGATCGGCGACGGGCTGATCGATGAACTGCAACGACTGGTCGAACAAGGGTTTGCCGAGGACTCGATTGCCGGCCAAGCTCTCGGCTATAAAGAGCTGCTGCCATACCTACGCGGTGAGACCTCGCTCGAAGCTGCTGTGGAACTGCTCAAGCGCGACACGAGGCGCTATGCCAAACGGCAGCTGTCATGGTTCCGTGCTGACCCTCGTGTGGAGTGGATCGACCTCAGCCAGTATGCCTCAGTAGGTGCTGTGGTTGATAAAATCGGTCAAAAGGTTGCGGAGCGGTTTCCGATCGGATAGAATAGAAAATAGTGGGACTAGGGTTAGATAAATAGAAATGGAGGGTCGTCATGGTGACCAAGACGATGATTAACCTGCAGGACAGCTTTCTTAATCTCGTGCGCAAAGAGAATGTTCCGGTGGCCATCTACCTGGTAAATGGCTATCAGATCAAGGGCATGGTGAAGGGCTTTGACAATTTCACCGTGGTTGTAGAGGCTGAAGGCAAGCAGAAGCTCATCTACAAACATGCGATTTCGACCATTGAGCCGTTTCGGCCGATTAACTTCAGCGTGACAGCTCCCAAGGAAGAAACTGAAGTCTAATCCGAACCCTCCTCCCTAAACGAATACCGTAAGTCAAAAGGCAGTCCCTAGTCGGGCTGCCTTTTTTTATATTCGGCGTAAGGGACGGGGGAGGTCTAGTCGGTCCGTTCAGCTGAGTAGCGTCGACCCCGCAGGCTTTTTGCACCGTCCAAGCACCAGCGCCTCTTGCCATGCGTATAATGTCAATACAGTCCTGTGACTTGCATGACTTCATCATGGCATGCATAACGCAGCCCTCAAGAAATCTGATCCCGTGTCATGCAAGTTCCGAAGGAATGAGTTATGCAAGGTGCAAGGCCCAAATATGCGATCAGCGGCTCCCGGAGGGGGTGTTCAGAGATGTCGAAACGGCCGCCCGAGATCGAGCTAAACGACTTGACCCGTCCAGAGGATCTATTCACCCGTCTGGAAAAAGGCGAGATCTCCGCCGTAACGGCGATTCGTCTCATGGAAGAGTTGGAGCGAGGAGGCTATCGACCGGTGAAGCCTGCCAAGGAAGACACAATCACATTGGCCGAGACGCTGGCCGAACTAGACGCTCTGGTCGGCATGGACGGGGTAAAGAAGCTCACCAGGGAGTTGCAGGCCTTTGTGGAGATCCAGAAACGGCGGCGCGAGGAAAATCTCGCTACGGATGCCCTAGTCTTGCATATGGTCTTCCGTGGCAACCCAGGCACTGGCAAGACCACGGTGGCCCGAATCTTTGGCAAACTGTTCAAAGAGATGGGGGTACTTCCCAAAGGCCACCTAGTCGAGGTCGAGCGGGCAGACCTGGTGGGCGAATATATCGGGCATACCGCTCAGAAGACTCGTGAACAGCTTAAACGCGCCATGGGGGGGATCTTGTTTATCGATGAGGCCTACTCCTTGGCTCGCGGAGGCGAAAAGGACTTTGGCAAAGAGGTCATCGATACACTCGTTAAGCATATGGAGGACCACAAAGAAGAGTTCATTCTCATCCTGGCGGGCTATCCTCGTGAGATGGACTGGTTCATGCAGATCAACCCTGGGGTGCGTTCTCGGTTCCCGATCCAGATAGACTTCCCCAACTATGGGGTCAAAGAGCTGTTGGAGATCGCCGAAACGATGCTCAAGCAGCGGCAATACCGGCTGGCGCAGGACGCCAAGGCGGAGATGACGCGCCAACTCACCTATCATAGTCTTGCTGATGCCAACTTTGCCAACGCCCGACTGGTGCGCAATATCATCGAGCGCGGTATCCGTCGTCAAGCCGTTCGTCTGGTCAAGAAAGGGCAGGTCACACGCGACGAACTGATCAATATCCACGCCGCAGATGTCAGTGATGAGAGCGAGACAAGAGATAGTCCAACCTAACAGCAAAGACCAATGGCAGCGGCCAAGTGCCGAACCATTGGTCTTCTTGTGTCTTGGTGGGTCAGCGACATCAAGGAGTCGGTTACTAGAGCTCTTCAATCGCCTGCCGCCATACTGCCATGCAGCGGTCATAGGAGCGCTCCATCCACGATGAAAAGCGTTTGCCCTGGGCGCGGGCCTGATGCATGGCTGCTACCATCCTAGGCATAAAGACAGCCCACGCGAGCAATGCGGCCAGTCGATAGTCGTCTAGGAACTGGCTGATGTCCAAGCGGGTACCCGTCTCATCAGCCAGTCGGTCTAGGTACAGCCCCAGCAGGCGCCCCTGATCAACCTGCGCAAAACCATCCTGCTGCTCTAGGATACCGATATTGACGATATCGATCTGCAGAGGGCCTACCCCTACCAACTGCCAGTCAAATAGCTTAGCCGGGCCCCCATCATGGGGAAGAGCGACATTGGGGGGGTAGAAGTCATTGAACAGCACCGAAGGTGCTTGTCTGTCAAGCCCATGTTTCACGCTCTCCAAGAGAGCGTTAAGCCAAGGCGAGTGCAGCAAGGGACTGACCTGCGCCTGGGTCCAATCATTGTCATAGAAGCTCTTTAGGCAGCTTAGCACCGACTCCGGTGAGAACCGCTGTCGGTCATCACGATGCAGCCAATCAGGGATTGGTTGGTCTGTCAGCAGCCTCATGGAGCGGCCGTGTAAGGCCGCATAGGTGGCTAGCACCGCGCTCATCTCATCGTCCGTCCATTGGTGTCCCTCCTTGGGAATATCATGGTGAAGGCAAAGATCCTCCATCAGGAGGAAGGTACACCCGTCGGGCAACTGACCGGCTTCATAGATAGTGGGGAGCGGTATCTGGAGCTTGGGGCCGAGCTCCGTATAGAAACGCCATTCAGTCTCCGCGATCTGAGGGTAGCCTAGGCGCAAATGAGAGGGGATCTGGGCCGGCTCCAGCAGCTTGAGCACCCGCGCGGAGCCATTTCGTTGCAGTCGGAACAGACGCCCACCACTCTGACCACCGTAGATTGGTTCCAGTGGTAGATCGTCCAGGTTAAGACGCGTCAAGACGGCCCGCAGGTTGGGATCGCTAGTCAGCATGGGTCTCACCTTCCTATCTGGTTCACACTCTCTTCACCATTCGTCCACGGAAATCCTGTAGTATCAGACGCTGTCGCCGTATGTAGACTGTGGGTCATGATTGTACCGAAGGCAGCATATCTGTAGGTACGAACCAAGGAATAAGCTCTTGGCACCGGCCGACTGCTACATCCGGGAGGCGACCCATGCGTGACTGCCTAATCATCGGACTGACCAACGCCGGCAAGACCCAGTTCGCCCTAGCGCTAGCTGAATACCTAGGCCTGGATCGAGTCGAGGCGGTCTTTACCTATCCCGACGGAGTACGCATTCGTCATCATTATAAGATGGACGAGGCGTACCGTGAACTGGTGGGAAGCAGCGCCCACAAGACGCGCTCGCTCATCACCCTTACTTTAGAGCTACGCGCTGGCAAGGCGATCAAACAAGTGCGGCTCTCTGATAGCGCCGGACTGATCGATACGATTCATGATAGTCCTGAGATCCGCCAAGCCATGGCTCAGACACTGCGCGAGGTCCGTCACGCCGATCTGGTGATCCATCTCTTCGACGCCGAACGGGTAGGGGTAGCCCCATCCGATGATGAGAGCATCGCTCTGGTCGATCGCCAACTTGCCACCTACGCTCGCTTACGCGGGGGGTATCTGATCATTGCCAACAAGATGGATCTTGGCCACGCTGCCGCGGGCCTCAAACGTTTGCGGCAGGCCTTTCCCGAACAGCTGATCCTGCCTGTATCGGCACTGCACAAGAAGGGGCTTAGAGAGGTGAAGATCGTTGTGGCTCGCAGCGTCTAGCTCTTGGCTTACAACGGGGCTGTCGGTTTTCTTGGTAGGATGGGCGATTAAGCTGATGGATGACTATGTCGACCGCGAGGTCGACATAGTCTTAGGTAGCCCCAATCTCAGCCGCGCCCTTAGCGACGGACTGCCTATCTATCTGGCCTTGACCGTCGCGCTTGCGGTGTACAGTGAGCCCACCACGGGTCTCACACTGTTCTTGGCCGCCTACCTGGTCGGAATGGCGGGTGAGGCTGGCGTGAGTTACGCAGGAGGATGGCGGGCGTGGGTAGAGATACTGGCGGCTGCCGTACTGGGCTGTATGATCGCCCCGCGCCAGTTCATGCTCAATCTAGTTCTGGTCGTTACGATTCAGCTAGGTGACGACCTTCTGGATCGGAGAGCGGACCAGCTGGCTGGCAAGAGATCATTGCCCATACTCTTTGGGCCTCGGCTTTCGCTGCTGATCCTAGTGACGTTGGTGCTAACGGCGCTCGCCATGGCGCCTGGCTACAGCGCCTGGGTGATCATCAGTGCCAGTGTGATCGGCATATTGGCAGAGAGGGTGGGTTCGCCATGAGCATCGGCTTAGTCGTGTTGTTGGCGGTGATCGCCAGCTACTGGTTAGGACGACAAGAGGGACTCAAGCTAGGAGAAGAGAGGGGGAAGGCAATTGCCCCCCTAGAGCTGCGTGAGCAGGCGCTGCGCGGGGGCTTATGCCCGGTCTGCATGGGAACGATGGCTGCCACCATAGGGGAAAATTGTCAGGTGGGCGCAACTGTGGTAGAATGAGCACGGCAGTCAGGGAACGACCCTGAGCCCAGATGGGAGGCTGATCTCATTGTCCAAAGACCTACTCCTTGACCAAGAGCGCCAAGAACGAGCGATACTAGTCGGCCTCGACCTGGGGGGACCTTCGGAGTCAGTGGAGGAATCACTGGCTGAGTTGGCCGAGCTGGCCGATACGGCTGGCGCCGAGGTCGTCTTCACCACTACGCAGAAACGGCCCAACCCCGATCCCGCCCACTATATCGGCCGGGGGAAGGCCGAAGAGATCGCTGCCCTAGCGACGGAGATGCAGGCAGACCTGCTCATCTTTGATGACGAACTGAGCCCCTCGCAGACGGCCCATCTGGCTGAGATCATCCCGGTCAGGGTTCTCGATCGGACGCAGCTCATCCTCGACATCTTTGCTCAGCGGGCTATCTCCAAGGAGGGTAAGCTGCAGGTTGAACTCGCGCAGCTGAGCTATCTTTTGCCCCGTCTCGTCGGACGCGGGACCCAGATGTCGCGCTTGGGCGGTGGGATCGGTACCCGCGGCCCGGGCGAATCGAAGCTGGAGCAGGACAGACGACGGATCCGTACGCGTATCGCGGACCTCAAAGCTGATCTGGAAGAGGTGCGTCAGCACCGGGCTCTGCATCGGCAAGGGCGCAAGCGTGACGGCCAGATGGTGGTCGCACTGGTGGGATACACCAATGCCGGTAAGAGCAGCCTGCTTAACCGTCTGTGCGGCAGTGATCTCCTGGCTGAGGATAAGCTGTTTGCCACCTTGGATCCTACCATTCGTGGGCTGACGCTCCCCGATGGGAGAAACGTACTGCTGTCAGATACTGTGGGCTTCATCCGCAAGCTTCCGCATCATCTAGTGGCGGCCTTCCGCGCCACGCTGGAAGAGCTAGAGGCGGCGGATCTGCTGCTGCACGTGGTCGATATCAGCTCGCCGACCTTTCTGGAGCAGATGGAGACCGTCTACCAGGTCTTAGGTGAGTTGAAGATCAATCGGCCCATGCTGCTGGTATTCAACAAGATTGACAAGGTCGAGAACCCTTTCTTGGCCCATGGGTTATTGCGTGACTACCCCAATGGGGTGTTGATCTCTGCCACTGCAGGGAGTGGCTTAGAGCAGCTGCTCGCCAAGATTGCCCAGGAGTTGCCTGGCAAACGGGAACGAATGCGTCTACTCCTGCCGTACCAGCGTGGTGACCTGCTGGCGTCCATCTATGCCCAGGGCAACGTGGTGAGCAAAGAGGATGGCGAGCATGGTACCACCATCGTGGCCGATGTGGAGCCAGCGCTGGCCAGTCGATTGAGGGAGTACATACTCGAGTAGAGGGTAGACACCAGACACCAGACACCAGAGGGCAGAGAACTCTGGTGCCTTCGACACCATACGGAGGTTACTATGCAACAACAGATGGACTACTGGCTCGGCAAGGCGGGCGAGGGGGAGGCTCGCCTTGCCGAGCGATTTGCTGAGATTGACCGCGTCGCCCTGGCCAACCAGCAGAAGGTACTGGATAGCTTCTGGGCAGAACAGGTCGCAGATTTCCACCTACATGGTTCCACCGGCTACGGCTATGGTGACGAGGGACGTGATACCCTCGATCGCGTTTATGCACGGGTCTTCCACGTCCCCAAGGCGTTTGTCCGCTCGCAGTTTGTCTCCGGTACCCATGCCATTGGTACGGCCATCTACGGGGCTGTGAACCCCGGGGACGAGATCCTCTCCATCACAGGCAGCCCCTATGACACTCTGGAGCAGCTGCTGGGGATCCAAGGATCGGCCCCAGGCAATCTTCGCTCTCTGGGGGTAGGCTACCGTCAGGTGGAGTTAACTCCCACTGGAGAGATCGACCTAAAAGCGGTACGCGATGCTATCCACCAGCGTACCAAGCTGGTCTTGATCCAGCGCTCACGCGGCTATAGCTGGCGCCCCTCCCAGACCATCGATCAGATCGGACAAGCCATCGCCGCCGTCAAAGCGCTCCGTCCTGACATAGTGGTCTTCGTGGACAACTGCTATGGCGAACTGACTGAGAGGCGCGAGCCCACTGATGTTGGGGCCGATCTGATCGCCGGTTCCCTGATCAAGAACTTAGGCGGGGGCATCGCTCCCAGCGGCGGCTATGTCGCTGGTCGGGAGGATCTGGTCGAGGCCGCAGCGTGCCGCCTCACCATGCCCGGCCTCGGCAGCCATATGGGCGCCAGCCTGGGCGATAGCCAACGACTGATCTTCCAG
>CAZINL010000049.1:3655-18260 GCA_964540595.1 uncultured Clostridia bacterium | reverse complement strand
TAGGTTCCAGTGAGCAGTTGATCTTTGATTTGGAGCCAATTCTCTTTGAGATGACCATCCAATCCCTTAACCGACATTCCGTCGATGCCGGGAGATCCCTTGTTCTCTTTGACCCGTTTCAGAGCGGGAAGCATGTTACTCCTCTCTACCATCCGCTCCAGCAGTCCAATCTCTTCGCTCGGGGTTGTTCCTCTGGTTCGCGCCGCCTCAAAGCTCGGCCCTTGATCTACAGCCCCTCGTGTATTCACCACGTCCTGCTGCAGCAAGGCTTCTTGCGAAGTATTCTGCTGTCTGCGCTTTGAGTTCGAGCTTGCCAAATTTCATCCCTCGCTTAACGTTCGGGCCTTCACTCCGCTGGATCCGCGGGGCTACTATGCCCTCTGCTGACTTCTGTTGTCTCAACCAGTCCTTCCTTTATACGACTGGGTTACGGAGCTCACTCCGCGTGACAACAGACCTCCCCGGGTAAGAGCATTGTCTTTCTCTCCATCTACCCGCCCCATCTACTACCCGTATCCTTCGGCAACAAGGATTTCGTCTTGTATGGCAGACTCATCCAGATACTGATAGCCTCGTATGGGATTCGTGTTCCTCAGGCCGGAGATTTGCCGCCGGCTTCCTTCAAATTCCACCTCACGGTGGACACCCTTGCCTTAGGCTAATAGCTACCGTTGCCTTCGCTATTCGGGACTTTCACCCTAGAGACAACGCCCATGCCGGGCACACCATGATGGAAGCGAGCTGCCAGAACCGGCAGCTCGCTTCTTGTTATTGTCCCAACCTCACGCGACGCAACCCTTGCTCCCGTCGTGGTAGATGATCCACCCCTAGCGATAGCGCGCCTGCTACTGGGAAAAATTTCACAGATACAAAGGACTTATTGAACTTGTACGTAAATTTAAACATTAGATACGATTCAGAAAGGAGGCGCATAACCCCTCACAACCAGCCGCGTGCATCCTCAGTGTACCTAATCAACCCATATCTAGCGGAGGTGAAACCTAACGTGTTTGAACAAGGTAGAGTCTTCACGTTCATCTCTTTGATCGTCATCATGGGTATCATTTTACTTGAGATCGTTCGCACCCGCGGTGGAGTGAAAGTGAACATCCGCTCCATTGCTGGGGTGGCCGCCATTGATGAGGCCATCGGCCGTGCCACCGAGATGGGTCGTCCTGTTCACTACTGCCCTGGCGCGGGCGACCTCTATGGTGGTTCATCACCACAAACCCTGGCCGGTCTACAGATCCTGAGCTACGTCACCAGGACGGCAGCCCGCTACAGCACCCGCCTGATAGTCACCACTAGTATGCCAGATACCTATGCGGCTGCCGATGAGGTTGTCAAGCAGGGCTATATCGAGTCCAACCGTCCCGATGGATATACCGCTGATGACGTGCGCTTCATCTCCACCGACCAATGGGCCTTCGCGGCCGGTGCCATCGGCATCATTAACCGCGATTCTGTTGCCACCAACATGCTGCTCGGCCAGTTTGCTGCCGAATCACTGCTCTTAGCCGAGGCTGGCAATAAGGCTGGAGCGATCCAGATCGCTGGTACCACGAACATGTATCAGATCCCCTACTTCGTCGCGGCTTGCGACTATACGGTCATCGGTGAAGAGCTGTTCGCCGCTGGCGCTCAGTTCAGCCAGAACCCGACGGAACTGGGCAGCCTAGTCGGCGAAGACTGGGCAAAGATCGCCGCAGTCGCCTTGATGGTACTCGGTGTGCTGACCTCGTCCTTTGGCAGTTCCATCATCGTGGACCTCATTAAGCGCTAAGGGGGGAACAGCATGAAAAAGGAACTTCCCGTCTATATCGTCTTTGTCATCTCGATGCTGATGATCGTGTCATACTTCTTGACTGTCCCCGGGCTAAAGACAGCGGCCACGCAGGTCAACAGCTGGGTCGTTATCATCGCCAACTTCGCCCTTGGTCTCGGCGCGGTCAGCCTGGTCCAAGTGCACTCCAAGAAGATCACCAACAAGTCCAAGGACTGGAACTACAGCGTGATTCTGCTGATCTCCTTGGCGATTACTGTTCTGATCGGTATCTTGCAGGGTCAGAGCTCGGCCAGTTACAAGTTCATCTTCCAGTACATCTTCACCGACTGGGGCACCGCCATGTATGCCCTGCTCGCCTTCTTCCTCGCTTCGGCCTCCTACCGCGCCTTCCGTGCCCGCAATGTGGAGGCCACCATTCTGCTCATCGGCGCCATCATCATGATGCTAGGCAACGTCCCGATTGGCGCCCTCATCTGGAGCGGCTGGCCTAATCTCGCCAAATGGGTGCAGAACGTACCCAATACCGCGGGGCAACGTGCAATCATGATCTCCGCCGCCGTTGGCTATATCGGCATCTCCTTGCGTGTCATGCTCGGCATGGAGCGCAAGCACTTCGGCGGTCAGTAAAGGGGGGCTGATGATGAATATCTTCAATAAGCTCAACAACCTCGACTCGCGACTGATCTATCTATTTCTGGCCTTGGTCATCATTATCCCGCTGATGTCGCCGCTGAAACTGCCGCTGACCGTCAGCTCGGAGACCAAGACCTTTCATGGCGTCATTGACAAGCTCAAAGAAGGGTCGACGCTCTTGATCTCCCTGGACTATGAGGCTGGCTCAGTGGATGAGCTGGATCCCCAGGTGATGGCGATCCTGCGCCATGCTCTGTCCAAGAACCTTAAAGTCGTCGGCATGTCCACTGTTCCTGAGGGTTCGATGTTTGTCGCTTCTACCTTCGAGCGGACCTACCAGGCGGCTGGCAAGAAGTATGGTACGGACTACGCCAATCTCGGTTTCCTGGCCGGGAGCGAAGCTGGCCTAACCGCCTTTGCCAAGGATCCCGCCGGCACGCTCAAGACCGACTTCGCTGGAGCGGCCACCACCTCTCTACCGATCATGGGCAGCATCAAGTCGGTCAAGGACTTCGCTCTGGCCATCACAGTTAACAATGGCCCCAATATCGGCTGCGGGCCGGTCGTCTGGGTGCGGCAGGTGGCCACCCCCTATCAGACGCCAACCATCCTCGCCGTGGCGGCCGTCATGGCTCCAGCCAGCATGCCCTATGTCCAGGCTAAACAGCTCCAAGGGATGATCTCCGGGATCAAGGGTGCCGCGGAGTATGAGCTGATGATTGACAAGCCCGGCATGGGGGTCTCCATCATGGACGCCCAATCCATGGCGCATCTCGCCATCGTCGCTTTCATCGTCCTCGGCAATGTCGGCCTCTGGGTAACCAAGGGCAGCCGCACCACGAAGTAAAGGAGGGAGAAGCATGACAACACTCGGTATCTGGATCGCGGCCATCGGTATGTTGGCCATCTTCAGCCTTCTGGTCAAAGAGAATCCTGTCTACCGCGTCGCGGAGCATATCTTCCTCGGTGTCGCCACTGGCAACGCTCTGGTCGTGGGCTTCAACACCCTCAAGGGCAGCGCCTTTAAGCCACTGGCCGAAGGCAAGGCCATGGTGATTATCCCGGTGATCCTCGGTGTCCTGCTCTATACTCGCTACTTCAAGGAGATCGCTTGGATCTCCCGCATCCCCATGGCAGTCCTAATCGGTGTCGGTACTGGCGCTGCCGTCCGCACCACCATTTGGGATAACCTGCTCAAACAGGTCTCCGCCACGGCGTTGCCGCTGAACAGCCTTGACAACATCATCATGGTGGTCGGGGTGGTCTGCGCTCTCGCCTACTTCTTCTTCACCAAGGAGTTGAAGGGCGGTCTCTCCACCGTGCCGCGCATCGGCCGCTGGGTGATGATGGTCGCCTTCGGCGCCTCCTTCGGCAATGCCGCCATGGGGCGCCTGACCATCCTCATCGGTCGCATCAGCTACCTCATGCGCGATTGGTTGCACGTTATTCAGTAACCGTGGGTTACTGAATAACGAGTCCCTAGTCGCGAGTCCCTAGTCCCTAGTGGGGTACGGGGCGTAACTAGAAAGGCTATATGTCAAACGGACAGCCGCAGGCAAATGCCTGCGGCTGTTGTTATCTACGACAAGGTCAAACGTAACCCACGCAGTTAGGGTACAGCAGCTGACGCGCTGCGCTGCTTCTAGGGTCTAGTGTCTTGGGTCTAGTGTCTCGTTGCCGCCGTCCTCAGCACCACTTCGTGCAGCACCTTCAAGCCAAACTCGAGACTGGAGATGGAGACGCGCTCGTCGACGCCGTGGGCGGCGACGTGTTCACCAGGCAACATCGGATCAAAACCATAGACCACTACGCCGCGAGGGCGTAGGTAACGGGCATCGGTAGTCGCCGGCAGCAAGAAGGGGATGGTCTTCGCCCCAGGCAGCATCTCCCGTACCACCTGATCGATGGTCGCCGCCAACGGTGTATCGGGCTCCGATTCCGTCGCGGGGAGATAGTCGCCGATGGTAACCTCGATCGAAGGTGGCAGGAGCGCCTGCAGTTCGCGGAGTAGATCATCGCCGGTCTGGCCGGGGAGTAAACGTCCGTCCAACTCCGCCACGGCCTGACTAGGGATGACATTGATCTTCTGCCCCGCCTTGATCATGGTCGGTGTCGCCGTATTGGCGATCATGGCCATAAGTGCCGATCTGGCAAATGAGTCGGGGAGCGCCTGCTCAACGAACGCTGGAACGTGGTCGAACGGGAGACTCACGTTGGGCGGCAAGCCAAACTTCGACCCATGGTCAGCCATCAGCCGATCGAGAAATGTCCGTACCGTTTTGGTCTCGTGCAACGGCAGCCGTGCCCGGCCGACCTTGGCGATCGCCTCAGCTAGATGCACCACCGGATTATCAGATGATGGGATCGAGGCGTGCCCGGCGACACCCCGGGCAACTAGATGCACCGGGGCACTGGTCTTCTCGCCGGCTTGCAGCGTCAAGTATGTCTGTCCTGCCAGCGTGATGGCATTGCCTCCACCCTCATTGAGAGCGATCTCGGCATCGACCAGCTCCGGGCGATTCGCCACCAACCAGCCAAGCCCGACACGTCCTCCGGTCTCCTCGTCGGCCGTGGCAGCGAAAATGATATCACGCCTGAGCAGAACCCCATCCGCCTTCAGACGCAGCATGATCGTCAGCCAGGTCGCCACTAGTTTCTTCATATCGACCGCGCCGCGACCCCAGATGCAGCCGTCATGCTCTTCGGCCCCGAAGGGATCATGGGTCCAGTCACTAGCGTCGGCAGGAACCACATCCAGGTGTCCCATCAGCAGCAAGGGACGGAGGCTGCCATCGCCACGCAGTCGTGCCACCACGCTGCCTCGCCCGGGCAACGGCTCAACCAGTTCGTGCTCGATCCCGGCTTCCGCACAGACCGCTGCGATATAGCGGGCCGCCTCGGTCTCACCGCCGGGAGGATTGGTCGTGTTGATCCTAATCAGTGCTTGCAGGTGTTGCTTGAGAACAAGATTCCAGTCCACACGATCACCTCATTCCTCATGAATGGCTCTGATCCACCTCGACAGTTCGTCATCTAGCAGGTAAGTCCCTCCTACACCTTGGCAATGCCATGGCAGAAAGAAGGAATCTGCCCGATCTAGACGAACTTGATCTGGTGATCAAACAAAGGAGGTCGTATGTATGGCAAGAATGGAGTTCATGATCAACGAACACGCTACCTTGGTCAAAGCCGAGGGCAAGGTCTCCCAGCTGATCGCCAAGGAGACCTTTGGTCCCGGCGAGCTTTTCATGGCCAGCTTTGGTGGCTGAATGGCCGCTGGTGTGGCTGGGTACAGCCGCAGGAACAACCTCAACGGCACCGGTACGCGGATCGAGCTTGAGGTGGAGACGAACCCAGAGACTAAGATGATGACCAAACTGGACTACAAGGTCTTCTTCCCCGCAGACTTCCCCGCTGAGCACAGGGCTCCGCTCCTCGCGAACATGTCCGATTGCTACGTCAAACGCCATCTGTACACGCCCCCGCAGGTCACTGTCACCATCGCGGAATAACAATCGGAACAGAGTAGCAAACACCCCCGAGAGCACGTCATCGCGTGCCCTCGGGGGTGATCTCGTTTCCTATATTCAAAGCTGCACGGTCACGTAGGCCATCGCTGGCCCACTACCTCACTGAAAGGCCGGGTGGTGCGGGTGGAGAGAGCGTTCGAAGCCAACTTCTTCAGGGAGCGAAGGCGGGCGCAGGAAAGAGAACGGCCTCGGAATCGCGACTAACAGCATCTGATGGACCTGGGAAGTGTGATGGTTAACAGCATCACTGCTACCACTAGACCATGCGCGATATTGGCCGTTCCCGAGCCCGCCTGAGTTCTTTCCTTGAGGCTTCGAGCGAACGCAACTCGCCCACTAAGGCCTTTGCGGACTGCCTCTCTGGTCCCTACGGCACCGGGTGCAGCGCCTCCTCACCCTGCAACACCCGCCACACATCCTCCGCCACCATCTGGCAAACCGCCTCCTGCGCCTCGACCGTCAGGCCGGCTAGATGAGGCGTGAGGATGACGTTTTCGAGCTGTGCCAGAGGATCGTCGGGCGCGGGCGGCTCCTGACGGCGCACGTCTAGGGCGGCGCCTGCAAGCTTCCCCGCGAACAAGGCCTCGTACAGTGCCGCTTCATCGACGACCTCACCCCGGGCGGTGTTGACCAGACAGGCACTAGGTTTCACCAAACTCAACTCTTTCCTTCCGATCATCCCCCTAGTAGAAGGCGTAAGCGGTAGATTAAGCGAGATGAAATCAGCCTCGCGCAGCAGTTCATCCAGAGCCACCAGCCTATACCCAGGACGTTGGGTCCTGGTGTGGACGACCACGCGACACCCCATGGCCGTGCAGAGTTCCGCCAACCGCCGCCCTACAGCCCCCAGCCCGATGATCCCGACCGTCTTGCCGCGCAGCTCACTCCCAGCGAAGCGCTCGCGCTGCCAAAGCCCCTCACGCACTGATCGGTCCGCCGCTAACAAGCGCTTCGCGTGGGCAAGCATCACCGCCAAGGAATACTCCGCCACCGCATTGGCATTGGCCCCCGGCGTATAGACAGCAGCAATCCCACCCGCAGCCAGGGCCTCCAGATCAAGATTGTCGAGGCCCACTCCCAGACGGCCGACTACCCGCAGGTGTGGAGCGGCGGCGACAAGACTCGCTGCAACGAGCGTCCGGTTGCGTACGATCAGCCCCTTGGCCAAAGGCAGCAGTTCGAGCATTTGTTCCGGCTGACGGTATAGGTCTGGGTCGTAGACCACCTCCGAGCGTTCCTCCAACCAGCGGATAGCCTTGGGTTCCATGAATTCTGTGATTAGGATCATGCCCATACGCCCCCTCTCCTCTTCCTGCATACTATGGGAAGGGACGGGGCTTTGGTGCACAGATGTGCTACGAAACAACTGAACAAATGGGGTCAGACCCCATTGGTTCAGTTGTTTGCGGTCATGGTGGCACGTTCCTTATCTGCAGCGCGACGAATCTCTTGCGCTTCTTGCTCTGTGGAGAGGGAGAGGATTTGGATAGGGCAGCTGTAGACACAGGTGTTGCAGCGTATACAATCCGGATGATCAAACCGGTCGCCTAGCGAGAAATCGAGGTACGGCTGCAGCTGCATCGGACAGACACGTGCGCACTTGCCGCAGGAGAGGCACTTGTCCTTATCGGCGATGGTGATCTTCTTGTCAGTGCGTTTGGTAACGCCGAACAGTTGACCGAGGCGGTAGGATGATTTTTGCATAAGACCCATGGGGCAGAAATGGCACCAGGTACGCGGAGTAATAAAGATACTGAGCAGACCGCCGACGATGGTAACCATCAGGTAACTGGTCACGAACACGAAGCCGACCTTGTCAAGAAACTCCATTGTCCCGAAAGCTGCAAACGCTCGTAGCAGCTTGCGAGTGAGGCTAAACGCAAACCAGGAGAGAAAGAGCAGGCTCGTCACCTTAGAGCGAAAGAAGGCGGGGATAGTCTGATTGCGGCTCAGGGGCAGAAAAACTACGTCAAACAGACTCCCGTGGGCACAGATGTTTCCGCACCAGTAACGTCCCCTAAAGAACGATACGAGCAGTAGCCCGAGGATCACCGGGATGACTAGCAATCCCAGCTTCGGTTCCCAGAGCCCGCCGAAAGCCACCGTGAGCGTAAAGACCCACGCGTAGCGTCGGAGCCAAGTGAAAGTACGATTGGTCTTGATATTGGGTGTCTTCGTCATTCTTGTCTCCCTCTCATTTACCCGTAGGGGGTATCGGTATATGTTATTATAGCCTGCTTGACGGGCAGCGGCAATAGTGTGAGTGAAACATTGAAGATCGGGGTCTGACCCCGATCTTCAATGTTTCCGTTACTGCTCTTGACCGGCCAGTTCCAGGATGCGAGCGAGCACCTGATCGCGACGCTTGGTGATGCCGTCAAAGTTCATGTGTGGAATATAGAAGGTCTCAAGGTGATCATGGTTCTTCTTGGCTCGGGCGATGAAGCTGACAGCGCGGTCGAGCGCTGCCCAGTAGAGCTCGCGAGCCTTATCCATATCGACCTTGAACCTCTCCAGTGCCGCCTCGCGGATAAACTCCTTGGTCTCGATGACACAATCGCCACTGACTGGTTCATAGAGATGAGGTGTGATGCTGGTGATCAGCGCGACCCCTAGCTCAGGGATGACCAGGTGCTCCAGGCGCTCGGGGGTGAGCGCGCAGTGATAGGCTTCCACATAGTAACCGCGGCTGACAGCCTCGTCATAGACCTTCTTGACCAGCGTGGATTTGCCAGTCCCCATGTCACCTTTGATGACAAAGCGGCGCTGCGCCCGGTTCATCACCGTATCAAGGAAGTTGACCGGACCCTGGGGTGAGATGGCTGAGGCGAAGAGATGACGCTGCGGCTGAGTGCCCCCACGAAGCCGATCGCCGAAAATCTCAGTGATTAACTCGCGGGCGGCGGCACTAAGCCCCGCATAGTCCAGTGACCCGCTGTCACGGTAGTAGCTCTCGATCTCATCAGAGTAGAGCTTGGCGGCAGCGAGGTTCACATAGGCACTGCGAAAGAGGCGGGCGTTCTCAGCAAATGCTGCAACGATCTGGTCACGACTAGCACGGATCCCTGCCTCGTCCCAATAATCACCGAGATGCACGATCTCATCGACGGCAGCCGGGTGTTTGGGGTCAACCATGTGCGGCGAGGTGCCATCGAAGATGGCGACCCCGAGTGATGGTACATAGACCCCGTCCAGAGAGGTGTTGCAGGATGAACAGTGATGATGCTCGAGATCGTAGCCACGCTCCTCCAGTTCGGCCGAGATCCGGCGCATAAAGGTGGACTTGCCAACCCCCGGCCCGCCCTTTAAGACAAAGATCTTGGTGCGTTTGGGGAAAGCGAGATAGTCATAGAATGAGTGGAAACCTTGTGAGGTATTGCCACCAGGGAACACCTTTTTGATATGACCTTTGACCATGGTCTCTCCTCCAATTCGCAGATGCGTTTTGACCTGCTACACGTTATGAGGCTGGCGCAGGATTTGACACATTGTCGGGGAGAAACGTCAGGATCCTGTCAGCGATGCTGACAATGGGGACGGGGGAGTCCACAAGAACACGAGTCCACAAGTGGACTTAACGAAAAAACCAGGAGTAGCGCATGGCTTTCTCCTGGCTCCGGTGCGTCCTGCAGGTTCTTTCTGGCCACTGACGCAAGTTCGGCACCTAACATGTGGACTCGTGTTCTTGTGGACTCGTGGACTCTTCGTCGTTATTGCGGCACTCCTGTCTTCCCTTTCTCCGCATACACATGTTGACTAAAGGGGGCTCCACTCTCAAAGCTGCCGGTGAAGAGGTAGCATAGCTCACTCTTCTCCCCCTGGACTGTGCCCAAGGGCCTCTGCACCAACTCGACTTTGGTGATGGTCACTGTCTGACCTCGGGCTTCATCGGGAGCGAGCGGCCGTTGCCGCAGTTCGTCCAAAGCCTCTTCAGCTGTCTTCAGCTCTGCTGGTGCTTCGGGCAGCGTCGCCTTCATCTTATATTCCGTTTTGACTGGCGCAGCATCGGTGACCACGACCATCATCTGATTTCCCTCCAGCTTCTCTTTAGTCACCGTGGCCGTGATGGTGACCATCTCCCCAGATGCCGCTGCCGGTGACTTGACCGCCAGGTTATTGGCCAGCTTGTCAGCAGATCCAACCTTTGCGGTATCCAGCGCCGCCTGCGGTGGTGCGCTGCTGGGCGCCACGGGAGCAGCCGATTGGCTCAAGCTCCTTCCCGGGAGGGGCAGATGCGAGCCAACGACCACCACCGCCACGACCGCTGCCACCATGGAGAGTTGCAGCCACGGCCAGCGACGGGCCGTGCTTCTTATCTGCGATGGACTGCTATCCTGCCTAACTCGTTCGCGCACGCGGTCCTTGAGTCGTGTGTCAAAGTGAAGTCCATCAAACAAGACCTCATCGGCCTCCATTTTGATCTGCTCGGAGAGACGGCTTCCTTCAGTCATCGATAAACCCCTCCTTGCCGAGACGTTTGCGTAAGCCCTCGCGCCCACGATGGAGACGAGAGCGCACTGTCCCCTCATTTATCCCGAGCGCAGTCGCGATCTCGGCGGTACTCATGTCGAGGTAGTAAAAGAGGTAGAGCGCCTCTTGATATGGCATGGGCAGTTCCAGCAGGTACTGTAGCACCACGGTGGACTCCAGCCGCTTGATCGCCTCATTTTCCATGTCAAACGGGTGATGGCGATGTAAGATCAGCGGGTCGGTAGGTTGCTCGGAGTTCATCTTTTTGGCTCTATAATCACGACAAAGATTAATCGTGATCCGCGTCAGCCATGTCTTCACCGAACTATCACCGCGAAAATCCGCCCAGTGGCGATAGGCGCGCAAGAATGTCTCTTGGCTGATATCCTCCGCGCTGTAGCGATCGCCCAGATAAAAGTACGCCGTCCTGAGAACCACATTCCCATAGCGGGCCATCAGATGGTCCAGCGCAAGGTCTGCATCCGCGGGAAAGCTCTTTTTGTCATGACTTGTCTGCTCTGCCATCGCCATCATACCACCTCTGCTGGATTAGACGGAGACCTTACCGTTTACGCTCCCAGCAAATCGTGTCAGCGAACCTGACATAAGGGAGCACCTATGCACCTTCAATCATATCATATTCCAGAAGGCTATCTGGAAGGGTGATAGGTTTGGCAGTTAGCAACGACAGGCAGATGCGTTACACGCTGGGTATGGTGATGGAGACGACAGGGCTGTCGGCTCGCCAGATCCGCTATTACGAAAGCAAAGGCTTTTTCCATCCTGAGCGGAGCTCGGGCAATCAGCGCATGTTCTCGCCCAGCGACCTAACGATCCTGCAATCGGTGGCGGAACTGAGGAAAAAGGGCTACTCGCTGGTCAAGATTCGCACCATCTTGGCCGCGCGCGAGAAAAGCGCTCTTGAGCGTGGAGCCCAGGGTCGCGGCGACCGCAGTGCGCTTCAGAACGCCCTGCTGTATTTCAAAGGGGGTCGAGGTGAGAATCGTTGACTCGCGAAGAGATCATCGCCAAAGTCGCTGAACTCAGCGTCGGTTTCATTCACCTAGTCTTCACTGACATCCTGGGAACCATGAAGAGTGTCGCTATCCCGGTTGATCAGCTGTCGCGGGCGCTGGATCAGGGGATTCGGTTCGATGGTTCCGCGGTTGAGGGATTCGTGCGGATCTATGAATCAGATATGTTCTTGCGTCCTGATCCCAGTACGTTTGCTATTTTGCCGTGGTCACAAAGTGGGCAGCCCACCGCCCGGATGATCTGCGATGTTCATCATCCAGATGGCAGCCCCTTTGCAGGCTGTCCACGCCAGAATCTCAAGCGTGTCATCGCCGAGGTCGAGGCCGCAGGGCTTTCAATCCAGATCGGTCCCGAGGCAGAGTTCTTTCTGTTTCGCCTTGACCAACACGGCAAGCCCACCACTCTGACCCAGGATCAAGGGCTCTACTTTGATCTGAGCCCTCTCGATGCGGGCGAGGATGCTCGGCGCGACATGGTGCTGGCACTGCAGAAGATGGGTTTTCAGATCGAAGCCTCTCATCATGAGAACTCCCCCGGTCAACACGAGATCGACTTCCGCCATGCCGATCCCCTTACCACCGCCGACAACATCTCGACCCTCAAGCTGGTGGTGCGGCGCATCGCTAGGGACCACCAGTTGCATGCGACCTTCATGCCTAAGCCCCTCCATGGCTTCAACGGTTCAGGGATGCACCTGCACCTCTCCATCTCGCGGGGGAGTAAGAACCTCTTCTCCGCCCCTCGCTCGCCCAGCGGGCTGAGCGACATGGCTCTGTCAGCCATCGCGGGCCTACTCTATCACGCCCGTGCGATCACCGCAGTGACCAATCCATTGACCAACTCCTACAAACGCCTGGTCCCCGGGTTTGAGGCGCCGGTCTATGTGGCGTGGTCGAGGCGCAACCGCAGCCCTCTAGTTAGGATTCCTGCCGAGGCAGCAGACCGCACCCGCATCGAGCTCCGCAGCCCTGACCCATCCTGCAACCCCTACCTGGCTCTGGCGGTGGTAGTCAAGGGTATGCTCGATGGCATCCGCCGTCGGCTGGTTCCCCCGGATCCGATCGACCTAGATCTTTACTCCCTATCCCTCAGTGAGCGCGACCGGCTCGGGGTGATCTCGCTACCCTCCACGCTTTGGGAAGCGTTGGCCGAAATGGAGACGAGCGAACTGCTTCGTTCAGCCCTGGGCGAACACCTCTTTCACTACTTTCTCCAATGCAAACGACTTGAATGGGAGATCTACAACACCCATGTCCATCCCTGGGAAGTGGATCAGTATCTCGGCAAATATTAGAGGCACGTTGCTCAGAGCAGCGTGCCTCTCGTATTCCATAGCCTAAACCGCATCGATAGCAGCGCGCAGCTCGCTCTCGACAGCCTGCGCTATGCCCTTGAGCCCTTCGTCACCCAAGACACCGATTAGTGTCGTAGGCTTGATCATGCCTATGGCCGTCCTGCCGCCATCGTTCTGGAAGACCACCACTTTACAGGGCAAAAAGAACGATGCGATGATATTGGTCTCCAAAACCTGCTTGGCTTTGGCAGGGTTGCAGACCTCAAGGATCCTGACCGGAGTTTTGAAGTCCTGACCCTTTTCCTGCAGCTTACTCGGGATATCAAGCTCCCAGAGTACTCCCATGCCCTGTTGCTTCAGAGTCTCCTTAAGTTTGTCGACCGACTGAGTAAAGGGGATGTCAACCACTCGAGTGTACTGAAAGTCCATCCAGATCCCTCCTGTTCTATGTGGTCGCAGTATTACGGTTGCTCCCCACGTGGCCCAATCCAATCCGGAACCAAGGTGTCAAGGTAACGGACCGCATTGAGCGCCGCAACCTGCCCTTCACCCGCAGCCTTAAGCAACTGATAGGGTTTGCCGGTACAATCGCCCGCAGCGAAAACGCCTGGGATATTCGTTTCCAGGTCACGATTGACCTTGATCACTCGGTTTTCGATCTCAAGCCCTGGGACCAGCTGATCGACGGGCGTCACTTCCCGTAGGACAAAGATGCCGTCCGTTCTGATCCACTCTCCATCCATCTCTAGGTGGGTTGCGATGCTCTCGCCGCGGACCGCCTTAGGCTTTTGCTTGATCACCTTCACACGCTCGGGGAGGGCCGCCGGGTCCTTATACAAAGGGATGTAGATCACTTCGCCAGCGATCTCCGCCAGATACCTAGCCTCTTCCTCTGCCTCTTTAGTATATGCGACCACGGCAACCGTCTTGCCGCGATAGAGCGGGCCATCGCATGTGGCGCAGTAACTAACGCCACGCCCCAGGAACTTTTGCTCATTGGGTAGATAGTTGGCTGCAGTCACTCCCAGGGCAAGGATAACGGCTTTGGCAGTCACCTCGGCCGCCTTGGTCACGATGGTAAACCCAGGTTCGCCCATGGGATAGATGGCATCCACCCTTGCATGTTCGATGGTGATGCCCATCTGTTCTGCATGTTGGATGAACTGCCGCCTGAGTTCGTCACCCTTGATCGCTGCAAAACCTAGATAGTTCTCGACACGAGGAGTGACCGCCATCTTATGGCTGCACGTCTCTCCTCCTAGAAGAGCAATGGACTTGTTCCTAATCGTAGCGTTGATGGCGGCGGAGAGCCCAGCGGGTCCGCAACCAACTATGACAATATCGACACGTCGCACCACAGAACATCTTCCCTTCTGGAAGTACTATGCACTAGGGTGAAATCGCCTGTTACCCCAGCTCTCCAGTGAATTCCATCACGCCCGCACCGGCGCTGATGCCAGGTCCGTCTGGACGGGGCGTATCAGCCAACACCCAGAGCACGCCGCGCGGCGTGCTCCTCTATATCGCCACACTTACGACTGTCCCACTAGTGACCGTAGTTCCTTCTCCATCTCGCCTAGCGGCCGGAATCCGATCAGTGTCTTCTGAATCTTACCGTCCTGGACAGCAATCAGGGTAGGAATGCTCATGATCCCGAGTTGGCCAGCCAGAGATTGATTCTCGTCCACGTTCAGCTTGTAAACATCGATCAGCGAACCATGCTTCTGGGAAAACTGCTCAACCACGGGCCCAGTCATGCGGCAGGGCATACACCATGGCGCCCAGAAGTCCACCAAAAACGGGCGTTTGCTCTCCTTGACCAATCGTACAAACTCGCGATATTGCTTTGACGCTTAG
>CAZINL010000049.1:0-3645 GCA_964540595.1 uncultured Clostridia bacterium | reverse complement strand
TTGATATCTTTGACCATTGCCAATTCCTCCTAGTTATACCCCTGAGGGGTATCTGTTGATATCATCGTAGCGCAATGGTCAGACAATGTCAAGAGTATTAGCAGGCATAATCTGTAGATCGTAGTCGTGACTAATATCAGGGGCTAAAAACAGCAGAACACCTTGCCCCATTCATTCGTTCGGAGCTTGCATGACGCTGAATCCGATCTACGACAACGTAGGTTTGCGATTATGAAGCCATGCAAGTCCGGAGTAGCCTCTCACCATTTGCTCAGAAGGCGGGGGATTGGGGTGTTAGGGGGAAGGTGGCGACGATGGCTAGGTGGGGCTCGTAGCGAGGACGCCACAGTTCCAGGCGGGTCACCTGCCAGCGTGCGTGGTAGCTGCGGCGGCTCAACTCGTCTCTCGCCTCCTCGAACTGCGGTCGGCTCCAGGGGTGATCGGCAAACACGTTGTTGACCAAGCTGATATGCGGTTGCCAACCTGGCGGCAGCGCTGGGACCTCGATCTGGTGCGCGGCAAGGGCAGCGCGAATGTCCTTGGCCAACGTGCGAATCACTGGATTGTCGGCTATCGCTAGATTCACCGACAAATACGGGTCAGGGAAAAAGGAGAACCCAGCGATCTCCACCTCAAAGGGTCGACGAGTACGGCAGACCTCGTGAATGAGGGCGACCGTCTCTAGGAGGGGAGGATCTTCGCTCGGTATGAACGAGCAAATGGTGACATGCACTGGGGGCAACGGCCCATCATAGAGGCGGTAGCGTTCAGCTAGCGTTCTCTGCATCTGCTCTGCGCTAATCAGTGCGTCCCCAGTGGGACGAAAGACAAGAAACAAGCGGTCTTCCATAGTAGCACCTTTCACAACTCAGTCTTTCGGAACTTGCGTGACCTAGAATTAGATATCGAGGGATGCTTAGGTTTACCAAGATGAAGTCATACAAGTTCCCGTATGGTACCTTACGGTTCAAACTTCATGCGAGCTGGATTGCTATGTTCTTCCTATCATTATACGCAAACCGGCCAGACTTATCGACACGACAACGCCTCGTGTTCGGCTTCAGTATGGGATTATTCCCCTGGGATCAAAATATGATTGAACCGCTGGACAGTGTATAGCAGGAATTACCCATTCGAGGGGAGAATTAGCATAACGTTTTGCTGAGGGACGAGCTTCCAGCAGCAAGCACAAAATCAAAGAGGGGGTCTATCAGTTGAAGAGAATTCTATCAGTCCTAGTTTGTGTGATGCTTGTTGTGTCTCTGGCCGCTTGTGGCAAGACGCCTGCGCCCGCGCCCAATGCCAACCCGACTCCTAACCCGGCTCCTGCTGCGGCAGCCAAGATGGTGACCATGGCCACTGACATGGGCGGCGTCAACGATGCTTCCTTCAACCAGAGCGCTTGGGCTGGTCTCCAGAAGCTGAACAAGGATCTCACCGATGCCAAAGTGAAGGTCGGCTACCAAGAATCCACTGCTCAGGAACAATACTCCCCCAACCTCCGTACCCTGGTCGAGACCAAGAAATCCGACCTAACCTGGGGCATCGGCTACATGATGGCCGAGGACCTCGCCAAGGTTGCGGATCAGTTCAAAGACAAGAAGTTCGCCATTATCGACTCCGCTTCCGATAAGCCCCAGAGCAACGTCGCTTACGTCACCTTTAAGGAACAGGAAGGCTCCTTCCTCGTTGGCTATGTGGCTGGTATGACCACCAAGAGCGGCAAGGTCGGTTTCGTCGGCGGAATGACCGGCGACCTGATCAAGCGGTTTGAGAACGGCTTCAAGGCTGGCGTCAAAGCTGCCAAGAAGGATGCTCAGATCTCCGTTGCTTACGCTGAATCCTGGATCGACAGCGCCAAGGGCGAACAGCTCGCTACCGGCATGTATAACCAGGGTATCGACGTCATCTTCCACGCCGCTGGCGGTACCGGCAAGGGCGTGTTTGACGCCGCTGTGAAGAAAGGCGCTGGCTTCTGGGTGATCGGTGTCGACCAAGACCAGAAGGCACTCGCACCCAACAATACCCTCACCTCGATGATGAAGCGCGTTGACAACGCTGTCTATCAGATCTCCAAAGACTTTGTTGACGGCAAGTTCGAGGGCGGCAAGGTCCTGAACCTTGGCCTCAAAGAAGGTGGCGTCGGTATCTCCGAGTCCAGCCGCCAGACCTTGAACAAGGATATCCTGACCAAGGTTGACGACTATGCCAAGAAGATCCAGAACGGTGAGCTGAAGGTTCCGGCCACCGATGCTCAATACGACGAGTACGTCAAGAACCTGAAGTAGTCTTATAAGCAGTCCTTACAGGCCAGGTGTCGAGACACCTGGCCTTTGTTACTACATAAAGAGTCATAAGTCATAAGTTGGTCACAGACAAATGATGGTTGACCACTTAGTGTGGTATAATCTACGTGTTCGATGATACTACTGGTCCGGATAGACCTGGGGCCTTATGACTTAAGACTTATGACTGTTCGTGAGGTGATATAGTGGCAACTGTCGTTGAGATGCGTGGCGTGACCAAGCGGTTTCCCGGGGTGCTCGCCAACGACCGAGTTGACTTCGCCGTCAACCAAGGGGAGATCCATGCCCTACTGGGAGAGAACGGTGCCGGCAAGTCAACCCTGATGAATGTGCTCTATGGCCTCTATCAACCTGATGAAGGCCAGATTCTCTGGAAAGGACAACCCATTGCCATCACCGATCCGAACAAGGCTATCTCGCTGGGGATCGGCATGGTGCACCAGCATTTCATGTTGGTGCAGCCCTTTACTGTCACTGAAAACATCGTCTTGGGGGCCGAACCGCGCAAGGGAGGGCGCCTGGATATGCAGAGCGCCAGGGCGCAGGTCCGCGAGATCTCCCAGCGCTATGGGTTGGATGTCGATCCCGATGCTCGCATCCAGGATATCTCGGTGGGACAACAGCAGCGAGTGGAGATCCTGAAGGCACTCTATCGTGGCGCCGAGCTCTTGATCTTTGATGAGCCCACTGCTGTGCTCACCCCGCAGGAGATCGATGATCTGCTCAAGATCATGCGCAACCTGACCAGCCAAGGGAAGTCGATCGTCTTCATTACTCATAAGCTGCGCGAGGTCATGGTCGCCTGCGACCGCGTGACCGTCATTCGACGTGGACGGGTGATGGACACCCTGGAGATTGCGACCACCAATGTGCGCGATCTCGCCAAGCTGATGGTCGGGCGTGACGTCGTGCTCTCCATCCAGAAAGCTCCTGCCCAGCCCCAGAACCCAATTCTCACGATCGAGAACTTACAGGCCAAGAACCACCGTGGGCTCCCTGCCCTACGCGGGATCGATCTGGATGTGCGGGCGGGCGAGATCGTGGGGCTCGCCGGGGTCGATGGCAACGGTCAGAGTGAGTTGGTCGAGGTGATCACAGGGCTGCGCAAAGCGACCGCTGGCCGCGTCATGGTGGAAGGGCAAGAGATCACCAACTTCTCCCCCCGCCGCGTAGGCGAAGTCGGTGTCGCACATATCCCCGAGGACCGTCACAAGCGTGGCCTAGTCCTGGAGTTTACCTTGGCTGAGAATATTGTCCTGGAGAAATACGACCAGCCCCCATTTAGCAAGGCAGGGCTGCTCAATTTCCCCGCCATCAACGAGCACGCGGGCCGCCTGAT
>CAZINL010000048.1:8333-18354 GCA_964540595.1 uncultured Clostridia bacterium | reverse complement strand
CCTTGGTTCATGCCCACAGCCTGCCGCAGATCGGAATCCGCAAGGTCAAGGTGGAGAAGAGCGCCGAGGGCTTCTATCGTGTCACCGCCGCGGTAGTCAACCAAGGCTACCTGCCCACTAGCGCCTCTGACATGGCTGCCCAGGCCAAGGTCGCCAAGCCCGCTGAGGCCTTGATCCAAGGCGAGGGGATCACCATCCCCGTGGGCAAGGAGAAGATCGAGCTCGGCCATCTCCCTGGCCGCAGCGAGAAGAAGGTTGAGTGGCTGGTCCAGGCGCAGCCGGGCACTAAGGTCACCCTGATCGCCAAGGCCGACCGCGCCGGCAAGGCGACGGTCGAGCTGACGCTCGACTGAATCACCAAGCCACCAAGGCCCCCTGCCACCATGTAGGAATAAGAGGTAAAGGGTTTTGACGGTACCCGCAGGATTTCCCAGCCCAGCCTCGAATACTACTGTATACGAACAAATGGCCTCGCAGCCAATTGCGAGGCCATTTATCCTTGCCGACTAGTTCCAGTCCTACGGCCTTATCGTCCCCGCTAGGGACTAGGGACCAGGGACTTCATGGTCGGTGACCATGAAAGGAGCCCGCCCAACGTGAACGGATCGCCAACCATCGACCACACAGGACCATCCTCAGGCAGCTACTGGGGTCATATTCGGGCTTTCCAGCTCAATGCCAAGCTCTTCCTGGGCAGTCATGCCCTGACCCAGATCTGCCTGGGTGTCTTTTCCACCATCATGAACGTCTATCTGCTCAAGCTGGGCTTCTCCAAGTCCTATATCGGCACCTTCATGGCCATGGCCAGCCTGGCCACCGCGGTCTCATCGATCCCCATCGGCATCATGGCCGATCGCATGGACAGGCGGCGTACCGTTCTCTACGCCATCGCCCTCACCGCCATCAGCGGTGCCGGCCAAGTGATCTTTACCCAGCCACAGCTCCTGCTGCTCTTTAGCTTCACCAAAGGGGCGGCGACCACCTTTAAGGGTGTTGTGCAGAACCCCTTCCTGATGGAGAATAGCTCGCCGCGTGAACGCATTCACCTCTTTTCGGTGAACCACGCCCTACAGACTGTAGCGGGGATGGTGGGCAGCGCGCTAGCCGGTATCCTGCCCTTCGTCCTGATGCTGGCCGCTGAGGCCATGGGGCTGCCCGGCATGCTGGAGCTGCATCAGCTACGCTACGCCTTGGCGATCTCCCTAGTCTTCGTGGTGCTCTCAGCGATACCCATCCTCTATATTCGCGAGAGGCCTCGCCAACCCGTCAAACGCAGTGTCATGCTCGACGTCACATCCATTTTTCGCGATAGAACCCTGCGCGACCTGACCCTCTACCGTGTCCTGATCGGTGCCGGTGCTGGCATGACCGTGCCCTTCTTCAATGTCTTCCTCACCGACTCGCTCCGCGCCACCTCGGCCCAGGTGAGTACCGTCACCTTTGGTTCGCGTGTCGTGCTGACCGTAGCCACGCTGTTCAGCCCCTTCTTGGTCAAGCGGTTTGGTAAGGTGAAGTCGGTCTTAATCACCCAACTACTCTCCATCCCAGCGCTTTTCTCCATCGCCTGGGTGCCCAGTCTGGCGGTAGTGACCGTGCTCTTCTGGGCCCGCAACTCCTTGATGAACATGTCATCACCGATCACCACGTCCTTTGCCATGGAGATTGTCCCCGCCGACCAGCGCGCCACCGCCAGCTCAGCCATGAGCATGGCCGATAGCCTCGCCCGCACCTTCAGCCAGATGCTCGGTGGCTTTATGATGGACAACTACGGCAACAGCTCGCCCTACTACATCACCTGCATTATCTATCTCCTCGCCAGCATCTTCTACAATCGCGCTTTCGCTCCCGTGGAACGCAGGCAAAACGCGGCGCTAACCAGTAGCCAGTAGGCAGTAGGCACGACCAGAGAGGTCCAAGATCCGCGGGCGCGGCAAGCAGCGCCCGCCGTAAGCCTTTTGCTCTCAGTCAACAATCTGAGCGGCAAACAAACGAGGGAGATCACTCTCCCTCTTGCCCATGCCGGCTGCAGTTGGCCCCACCTACCCTTGTAATGAAATGAGTCCCACGCACCTGGAATCCTCGTTCCTTGCGGCATCGGAAGAGCGTCTTACGATCCATGCTACTAGGGACTAGAGACTAGGGGCGAGGGACTCAAAAATCACTGGAGGTGATCTTTGTGTGGTCCGCATTTGAACGTTATGTCGAGAAGACCATGCACGACGAGCAGATCGTCGGCGCGGCGGTAGCCGTCTCCCAAAACGGTCAGGTAGTCTACCAAAACGGCTTTGGGGTGCGCGATCTCGCCACCCAAGCACCTGTGACGCCGGAGACCGTTTTTGGCACGGCTTCGGTGAGCAAGTCCTTTACCGCTCTCGTGATCATGCAGCTCGCCAGCGAGGGACGGCTTTCGGTCCAAGATCCCGTGACCAAGTATCTGCCTGAGCTGCGCCTGCGCGGAGTGGAGCAGATGGATGAGATCAAGATCCACCACTTGCTCTCCCACACCACCGGGCTGCCACCCATGCATCGTCGACAGGAGCTGCGCACCTTTGACCAGCATATCGAGTATCTCAGCTCTGCCGAATACGAGATGCTAGGGAAGCCTGGCGACTACCTCAGCTACTGCAACGACAGCTTCCTGCTCCTGGGCGCCATCATCGAGCGCCTCACCGGCAGGCTCTACCGCCGTGTGATGACCGAGCGGGTCCTCGACCGACTGGAGATGAACCGGTCGACCTATACCCTCGAAGAGCTGAACCGCATGACCAATGTGACGGTCCCCTATCTCTACAATAAAAAGACCCACTCCCATGACACCGCAGCGTGGCCCGAGCTGGGCAACTACGAGGTGGGGGGAGGGGTCCGTTCCACTGCCCTTGATCTGCTGAAATACGGTCAGCTCTACCTCGATAGTGGCGAATGCCACGGCAGAGCGCTGGTCTCCCCGCAGCTGCTGCGTACCATGTGGCAGCCGGTCTACCCGATCGGTCGCCTGACCGCTTATGGTTACGCTTTGCAGTCGACCCCCTATGGTGCCGTTACCTTGGTCGAACATGGTGGATCGCAGCCCGGTGTCTCATCCAACTTTGGCTTCGTGCCGGAACGCGGGCTGACGGTGGCCGTCCTGACCAATGTCACCGGCGTCTCGGCCAATGCCATCTGGCTGGCAGCGGTCAATACCGCCCTTGGGTTGCCGCTCGACCAGAAGCGCAGCATCGAGCCCGAGTATCAGGCTTCCCCGGAGGAACTGCAGCGTTTGATCGGGACGTACCGCTCCGCCGAAGGTGGCAACCTGCGCGTCTTCATGGATGGTGACCGACTCATGGTCGAGAACGAGGGCGAACGGTTCTCCCTACGCGCCAGCAGCGGGCAGACCTTGGTCTACGACTACCGCGGCCCGAAGGTCCTACGCTTCCACTTCCGTGACGGCAAACCCTGGGCTGTGTTCTCTGGACTACGCATGCTGCGTAGGACAGGGGAGTAGATGGACTCAAAAGAGCCACGCCGCCTAACAGCGACGTGGCTCTTCTACCATTCCTTCATCGATCAAATACTGCTCAAATGCTTGGACCACCTTGGGGTCGTAGCTAACCCCGCTCAATTCCTTGAGCTCGGCAAGCGCCTCATCTGGGCTCATCGAGCCACGATAGGGCCGTGCGGTAGTCATCGCATCGTAAGAGTCCGCCACCGCGATAATCCTCGCCTCCAGAGCAAGCTCTTCTCCCTTTAGTCCGGCAGGGTATCCCGACCCATCCATGCGTTCATGGTGCTGTTCGATGATCTTGCCGATATCGCCTAGGAAGGTGCCCTGCACCAGTTCGCTTCCATCGGCGGGGTGGCGCTTAACCTGATCCATCTCGTCATCAGTGAGGCGTCCGGGCTTATTGAGGATCTCATCCGGGATATTCTTCTTGCCCAGGTCGTGAAACAGCGCGGCGTGGAGCAGGACATCCTGCCTTTCACGGGACAGGCTCAACCTGGTCCCCATGGCTACCGCAAGGTCGCGTACACGGCGACTATGGTCGAGGGTATAGAGGTCCTTCTGCTCGACGCTCTTGACGATGGCCGTCAGTTCGCGGATGCGGTCGCTGAGGTAATGGAAGACAGGCTGGGTGGAGACATAGAGGACTTTCACAGGGGTGAGGGTCTTGAAATAGGAAGTCCCTTGGAGATGATGGACATAGAAATGGTCGCCAGGCTGCAGCAGATAGGTCTGACCGTCCACTTCGGAGCTGATCTGCCCCTCGAGCACATAGAAGAACTCCATGGTCTCACTGCCGTCACTGGGCACCAGCTTAAAAAGTTGGTCAGGCAGTATCTCCTGGGTCATGATTTCCGTGCCATCACCACGTGCCAGCAGATCCAGCCGAGCCGTCTTCTGTTGTACTGACTCCAAGCTTCCACCGTTTTGCCCTAAGATGAGCCCTTCCATGGTCGTCCTCCGTCCATTGCTTCGCCTAACTGTTGCCGTTCCGGATACGCCACAAAAAAGCAGCCGTGCGGCTGCTCTCAGGTGGCAAGCAGATTCCTCTTGCTATCTATGACTCATTCGTTGCAGACGATCAAGGGATCGATCCTTACCCACCGACCTGCAATCTCAACATGGACATACGTGCAAATCACCTTGGCTCCCGCGCCAGCAGCCTGATTAACCGCCTCGGCAGAGATCGCATTGGTCTCGCTGATCAGGCCAGCAATTAGGCTGTTGATCTGGTGGTTAACCGCAGCACGATCTTGACCGGTCTTTTCAAACCTGCTCGCGTACAGTTGATCCGCCTCGACCTTTACTTCTGCGATACGCTGCTCAATGCGCTGATTGGCGTCTACCACTAGGTCCTCGACCTTCACGCCGGCATAAACGGTAGGCGAGATCAGTAGCAACACCAAGACCACGATACTAAGGCAAGAGACTAGCCTTTTCATCTGCTTACCTCCTGGCAACATATTCTTGGTAACTACCTATTCCACACATTGCTACTATTTCCTTCAAGTCACACAAAAAAAGTGGGACTAGATACCAGAATTTGTGTTTCGAGCGAATGAGCTGGGTAAGGTGCTATAACTAGCAGGAATCACCATAGGTTGTATGGAAGAACTCCGAAGAGGCAAGTGAGGCAATCGAGATAAGGAGGTTGGAATAATGGGACCGATCTACGATACCGCGGTGCGTTTTTTTCGTGACGACGACTGGAAGTTCCAGCAGTATGAGGGGAACAGCTTCCTGAGAATGGGCTTCTCCGGTGACAACGGCAGCTGGGAGTGCATCGCCGATGCCAAGGACGACCGCAATATGTTCGTCTTTTACTCCATCGCCTCGGTCAAAGTGCCGGAGAAGAAGCGTGCCGCGGTCGCCGATTATCTGACGCGCGCCAATTACGGCCTTTTGATCGGCAACTTCGAGATGGACTTCAACGACGGCGAAGTGCGCTACAAGTCCTGCATCGACGTCACCGGTGATCGCCTGACCGGTGCCCTGATTAAGCGTCTGGTCTACGCCAATGTCTTCATGATGGATAAATACCTTCCCGGCCTGATGAACGTTATCTACAGCAACACTGCTCCCGCCCAGGCCATCGCTCTGATCGAGGGCGATCAGGATATTCAGTAGCGCCCTGGGGGCGCTGCTGAGTCCACAAGAACACAAGCCCACGAGTCCACATAGGGACGGACATGAGAACGAGCGCAGCCTATCGCGATAGGCTGCGCCCATTCGCTCCATAATCTACAGCTTGTCGCGATCAAGGCCTCACCTTACTGGGTGGGGCCTTGATGTTTCCCGCTTGCCTTCTTGTGGACTCGTGGCCTTGTGGCCTCTCACGTAGTGCCTGTAATACGCCCATTGCCACCAGGAAAAGCTATAGTGATCGGCGCCTTGGTAGCTTAGTGAGATCGTAGTCGCCCTTTCTTGACAGTCCCCTGTACAGTGGTTACGATTAACTAATGAAACAGTACGGTGCAGTCCTTTTCCCGCGTTCCACGTTCTGCGAACCGTGGACGGCGGGCTGTGGACTGTTGAGGAGGAATATCATGCAACTAGAGACCACACTGAAAGAGAAACTAGTCGCCACCTTAGGCGCGACCTTTGGTCCGGAGGCCCAGGCGGTCGAGGCTGGCTTGGAACTGCCGCCGAAACCCGAGATTGGCGACCTCTCCACCCCGGTCTGTTTGAAGCTGGCGAAGGTGCTGCGCAAGAAGCCTCTGGATATTGCCAACGAACTGGCTGATCGGTTGCGTCAGGCCGAGATCTCCATGGTCGGGGAGATCACCGTCACCCCGCCGGGATACATCAATTTCAAATTCGACTACATTGCCCTGGCACGTCAGGTCCTTGAGCGCGTTCAGGAGCAGGGTGATCGTTTCGGCGGGACAAGCTCGGGCAATGGTAAGAAGATCGTCATCGAACATACCAACATCAACCCTAACAAGGCCGCCCATATCGGCCATCTACGCAACGCCTGCCTAGGCGACACCTTGGCGCGCATCTTCCGCGGCGCAGGCTATCAGGTCGAGGTGCAAAACTATATCGACGACACCGGTACCGCTGTCGCCGATATCGTCGTTGGATTCCGTGAGCTGGGCATCGTCGACGACGGCAGCCGGTCGTTCGACTATTTCTGCTGGGACCTCTACACCAAGGTCAATGAGCTCTACGAACAGCGCCCCGAGCTGAAAGAGAAGCAGCGCGAGGTGCTGCACCTGATCGAGCAGGGTGACAATGAGGTCGCCAAGCTCGCCAAAGAGACCTCTACCCGCATCGTCAACTGCCACCTGCAGACCATGTGGCGTTTAGGGATCTACTACGAGCTGCTCTCGTGGGAGAGCGATATCCTCCACCTGGGCTTCTGGCGCCATGCCTTCAATACGCTCAAAGACCAGGGCGGCCTGGTGCTCGAGACCGAGGGTCCCAATGCCGGTTGCTGGGTGGTCAAGCTCGGCGACCTTGAGGCTTTCGCCAATATGGAGAACCCGGACAAGGTCCTAGTCCGCTCCAATGGCACCGCCACCTACGTGGCTAAAGATATCGCCTACCAGATGTGGAAGTTTGGTGTGCTGGGGCTCGACTTCAACTATCGCCCCTACTGCGTCCAGCCCAATGCTGAGGCCTTAGAGACGACCGACACCCATGACGGCGAACCATCTGACCAGTATGGCCGCGCCGATATGGTGGTCAATGTCATCGATATCCGCCAGAAATACCTGCAGGACGTCCTACGCCACTCCCTGCACAAGCTGGGTTATGTCGACCAAGCGGCCAACTCCGTCCATTTCGGCTACGAAGTGGTCGCCCTCTCACCCACTGCCGCCGCCGAGCTGGGCATCGCGGTCGACGACGAGGAGAAGGGCGTCTATGCCATGGCTGGGCGCAAGGGGATAGGCGTCAAGGCCGACGACCTGATGAACCGCGTCATCGAGACTGCGGTGGGCGAGGTCGCTAAGCGCCATCCCGAGATGACCGCTGACGAGCAAAAGGACCTGGGCCTGCAGATCGCCGTAGCCGCCATCCGCTACTACATGATCCGCTACAATATGAACTCAGTGATCGTCTTCGACTTCAATGAAGCGCTCAACATGCAGGGCAACACCGGTCCCTACCTGCAGTACGCCCATGCCCGCGCCAACAACATCCTCGCCAAGGCCGAGCGCGAAGGCCATATCCCCGTCTTCGCCATCCCTGAAGGCCTCAGCGAGCTCACCGAGGCTGAGAAAAACCTTGTCCGCCGCATGAGCGAGCTGCCCACCGTCCTGCAAAAGAGCAGCGACACCCTCGCGCCATCCATGCTTGCCGACTACGCCTACAACCTCGCCTCGACCTTCATGAGCTTCTACGAGTCCACCCCGGTGATGAACGCCTCTGACGAGTTGCGCGGCCTCCGCCTCGGCCTCGTCCGCAGCTACCAGCAGGTGATCCACAACACCCTCACCTTCCTCGGTATTCCAGCACCACGCAGAATGTAGTGCGGAGTACAACATTCTGCGAGTCCTGTAGGGGCGCCGCTTGCTGCGCCCGGGTGTGTCACTAGTCCATAGCGAGATTGTCGCGGAACTGCGGGAGCTGCTATGTCTCCCCGACAGCGATTTGGACAGATCGCGATAGGCTGTGCCCGCACGTAAACTAAGGGGTCTGACCCCTTAATAAACAAGCTCCTTTAGGAACAATTCGCCATGCCCCTTCGTCCAAACGCAGGACGAAGGGGTTTTTGTCGTTTCCCTGTTATCTGGAAAGGAAATGTACCATGTTTTGACGAAATGACCATGTAGAGCCAGCCTGTACGTTTACTTAGATCCTATTTTGGCCTCTAGGCTCAGTCCTTTGGCCTTTAACAAGGAGGAATATTCCATGCGCCAACGCCTCGCGCGTCTGCTCGCCCCCGGCCTAGTCCTCGGCAGCCTGTTGATCGGGACTGTCTGGGCGGCACCGTCTATCAACGTGACCACACCTGATCGGGTCGGTTCACGCAGCCTCACCCTGACCGGTACCGCCGCCAGCGCTACCACGCTGAAGATCAACGGCCAGGCCGTCAGTCTCACCGGTGAGCGTTTCACCCACGTGCTCAACCTTAACGAAGGCAGCAACACCATCACCCTGATAGCCACCGACGGCAGCAACAAGAGCACCACGGTGACCAAGACCGTGGTCGCTGACACCACCGCCCCCGCCATCAACCTCACTCTGCCCGAACACACCCGGCTCAAGAAACTGACCGTCACCGCCGAGCTAAGTGAAGAGGCCACGGTCAAGATCAACAACGCCGCCGCCACCAAGGTCGGGCTGCGCTACGCCGCCGAGCTTAACCTGCGCGAAGGGGAGAATACCGTCACCGTCGAGGCCACCGATGCCGTGGGCAACGCCCAAGCGGTGACCAAGACGGTGATATTGGACACCGTGCAGCCTAGCCTGACCGTCCTCGCCCCGCGCATCACCAATACCAAGCCGGTGGTGATCTCCGGCAAGACCGAGCCCGGCGCCACCATTACAATCAATGGTAGAACAATTGCCAACACCAACGGCACGTACATCGCCCAACAAAATATCGTGGAAGGCCGCAATCCCATCGCCATCGTCGCCACCGACAAGGCGGGCAATAGCACCACCATCAACAAGACCGTCATTCTCGATACCACCGATCCTGAGATCAGCTTTGCCGTCTCCGCCCTGACCAAAAGCCCGGTGGTCGAGGTGATCGGCAACGCCGAGAAGGACGCGATCGTCCTGGTCAACGGCACCGCCACCCCCAATAACAACGGCTCGTTCCGGCACAAAGTACCGCTGGAGGAAGGGGTCAATACCATCACCGCTGTAGCCGTCGACGCCGTCGGCAATACGCGCTCCGTGGTCAAAACCGTTACCCTCGATCAGACCGGCCCTATCCTATCACTTGATGTCCCCGAGCTGACCAACGAGAAGCTGGTCACCATCAGCGCCACTACCGAACCCGGCGCCACTTTGGCCGTGGGCGGCAAAGCGGTCAGCGGACCCAATGGTCTTTACACCACGTCCGTTACCCTGGTCGAAGGCGAGAACACCATCCTGGTCGCCGCCTCGGACGAGGCAGGCAACACCACCACCGTCAGCAAGGTGATCATGGTGGATACCAAACCGCCAGCCTTGGAGCTGCTCGCCCCCACCCTGACCAATGAAACCACCATCTCCGTTACCGGTACCGTGGAAGACGGTTGCACCGTTGTCGTGGCCGGCCAGCTGGTCACGGTGACCAATGGCACCTTCAGCGCCGCCGTCAGACTAGACCCCGGCGCCAACGCCGTTACCGCCACTGCCACTGACCTTGCGGGCAATACCACCACCGTCACCAAACCCGTCACCCTTGATGCGGACAAGCCGCAGATTACCTTCAACGTTCCCGAACTGGTTAATACCGCCTTCCTCACCGTGGCTGGTCAGGTCAACAAGCAGGCCGTTGTTGCGGTCAACGGCGAACAAGTCACCGTCAATGGCGGCAGCTTCACCCACAGGCTCAACCTTAAGGAGGGCCCCAATACCATCACCGTTACCGCCACCGAC
>CAZINL010000048.1:0-8323 GCA_964540595.1 uncultured Clostridia bacterium | reverse complement strand
ACGTGGTCACTCTGACCAAGACTGTCACCCTCGACACCCGCGTTCCCACGGTCAGCGTGATCCTGCCCGAGGTCAGCTCCACCGAGAGCATCACCATCACCGGTCAGACCGAAGCGCTGGTCAACCTGACTCTGAACAACGAACTGATCCCGGTCACCGACAACGGCCAGTTTACCACCGTCTACAAGCTCAAAGAGGGAGCGAACCAGCTCGTCTTCGTGGTGGTCGACAAGGCACAGAACAAGTCCACCCTGACCAGGACTGTGGTCTACCGTCCTTATACATCCACTGTCCAGCTCTTCGTCGGCTATCTCTATGCCGATATCGACGGCAACAAACAGGTGATCACCGCCGCTCCCATGTTGCACAATGAGGTCGCCTACGTTCCGCTGCGAGTAGCCCGAGACCTACTCGGCATCACCCTCGGCTTCGACGCCAACTGGCGCCCCAGTGGCATCAGCCAAGGCCAGACCACCATCGACTTCACGGTCAATGAGCTGACCGCCAGTGTCAACGGCGTCGAGCAGACCCTCGCTGTACCACCGATTATCAATGATCAAAATATCGGCTATATCCCCGTCACCATGCTGGAGTGGCTTGGCTATGCGGTCAGCTACGATGCACCCACGGCGACGATCACGATTAGGAAGTAGAAGCGACGGGGGAGTCCACAAGTCCACAAGTCCACGAGTAGTTCCGTTTACCCTCAAGAGAAGGTCTCAGACCAGTCGATAGCGAAGAGGCACCGATAAGGGTGCCTCTTTCTACACACATGGCTGCATCAAAGGAGCTGATCCCCCATGGTCCTCTCAGAACAACACAAACTCACCACTGCGGCCCACAGGCTACGGGCTGCGGGCCTCATGCTCCTTATCACCCTGCTGCTCACATCAGGCCTCGCCCTAGCGGCACCGGAACTGACCAACGCGACCAGCGATCTCCTGGGCGCACTGATCCCTGGTGGCGAGATCACCTTCATCGCCGAAGGGACTCTGGGTTGCGAGGCCGAGCTGATCTTGACCATTAGGGCGTCCGGCTCCTCGACGCCTCTGATGTGGACCAGCCGCATGCAGGAAGAGAGTGACGGCGTCTACGTCTACCGCTGGACCGTGTGGGAGACCGTAGAGATCACTCTCGAGTCAGCCAGGGTGCAACTCACGGACTCAAGTGGGGCTTTCTCTGGTCAGTTGTCCGCTGTCCAGGGACCCGTGGCGATCGGATGCGAGCTTAGGGGTAAGGTCAGCGATGCCTTGACCCATACGCCGCTTCCAGGTGTCCAGGTGATGGCCTACTCCCCATCCACCCGTCATTTCGCCCGGGCGATCAGCGATCGACGGGGAGACTATACCTTGGCTGGTTTAGGCTCAGCGAAGGACTATCGGCTCTGGACGGTCAACGACCTAGGCTATATCGATGTCAAGAAGGAGAAGCTTACCGTCAACCGTGGTGGCTCAACTGTCGGTGTCGACCTCGCGCTCACAGGCCTGTCCGCCGTCTCGGGATCAGTAGAGGATGACAACGGTCTCCCTCTATCCGGGGCGACCGTCACCGCCGACCAGCTCGCTGGCGCTTCGCGCCAAACGGTGCTCACCGACGAACAGGGGAGATATACCATCATCGGTCTGCTGCCAGGCAACTGCGAGCTCATGGCCAGCCGCGATGGCGCTGCCATCGCCCGTCTCAATATCGAGCTCCCCGACCGCACCGTCGCCACAGCCGACTTCCGCCTGAGGTCAGCACCACAGCTCGTTAGCTCTGAGGTCGTTTTTCCAGCTATTACAGACCCTGCCCAGGTCCTGTATTGGCCACGCCAAGGGGGAGCCGTCAGGGTTGCCGATCTCTCCGCCACCGGCGAGGCGGTGCTTCACGGTCTGACCACAGGTGAGGAGCTGGTGCTCAGCCCCACGACCACCGGTCCCATGACGTACTACTCCCTGTGCCCCATGGACCAGGGGCCGTATGTCCTCGACACGCCTATGGAGATCCCATCAGGGTTGCCTGTCGGCGACCCGTGGGCTGAGCAAAGCAGCGCCCTTACGACAAAACCCAGTGTTCTAGTCGTCCCACCCCTAGTCAGCCGCGGTGGCAGTGCGCTCCTGAGCGGCAGCGCCTCTGGGGTGGACTGGGTCGATCTCTGGCTGGACGATAGCTGGGAGGCACGCTTACCCGTCAGCGGCGGCCGCTGGCAGACCAACGTCAGCCTGGATCAGGGCGAACATCGGGTCGCTGTGACAGCGGTAGGAACTGTGGCCCCTCTGAAGGCCGACCGAACCGTCACCGTCAGCCGCACGGCACCCACAGTGCTGCAGCTGAAGGTCAACCAGCAGCCCATGCCCAGCTTTTTCAGCGACGACGGTGGGGGAGAGATCCTCACGGCGCCACAGCAGCCGCTCACCATCGCGCTGACCACCACTCAGGTCGGCACCATCAACTGGCTTGTGCTCGGCGAGCGCCAATGGGTGATGGGCAAGCTCGACGATACCGTGACAGCCACCATCCCTGCCGATGTCATGGTCGAAGGGGAGCATCCCCTCACCTGGCGCTGGGAGAGACAAGGCGTGCGGGGCGAGGTACCCCTAGGCACACTACTCGTGCGCAAACCCGTGACCAGGAGCTTCATCGATGCCATCACCGGTGACCCCATCCCCGGCCTCGCCGCCAGTCTCGAACAACTCACCGACGGCGGCTGGCAGACCTCAACCCGTACGCCCTTCACCAGCGACGAGCGCGGCCAAGTGAGTATGTGGTTGGGCGATGGTGTCTACCGACTGCGCCTGAGTAAGCCCAGTTACCAGGCACAAGTCATCTCGTTGGACCCGGCATCCACCACCCAAACGACAGTCATCCCGCTCATGCCTACCCGGCCCGCTGGTTCGATCAGTATCAGCCCGGGGCGCGGCGCCAGCGATGTCGACACTTCAGCTACGATCACCGTGGCCTTTGCCCGCGACCTCGCCCCCCGCAGCGTCAACGCCAATACCTTCTACATCCAAGGGGTCAATGCTAAAGTGGACTACGACCCTCTGACCCGCAAAGCCACCCTGCAACCCATCGGCAGGCTCGGCGACGATGGCCACTACCTAGTCCACCTCTCCGGCAGCATCCGTTATGCCGACGGCACACCCCTGGGGCGCGATCTATGGTGGCTGATCAGCACCGCCGACACGACCAGCAGTGAGGAGCGGAGCGGCGCCAGCGCGCTGACCCCCATCGGCAAGGAGGCGACTCTCACTCCACGTGATAGCGGTGCCAAGGCTCGCATTCCATCCGGAAGCTCGCCGGTGCAGACCCTCTATCGCCTGATGCGCCCTGCCACACTGCCCAAGGTCCTACCTAGCGGCTGGCGTCCTGTCACCGCGCCACTCAGCTTCACCGCCACCAACTCACCGCACGACAAACCGATCCGCCTGCTTCAGCAGGGCGCTGAGATCACCATCTTCTACACTGAACCACCCGCCGAAGGCCAAGCAACGACCCTCTGGCGCTATGACACACTGTCATCCACCTGGGTCGAGCACCTTTACGACCACGACCCCTACCTACGCACGGTCCGCTTTACCACCGACCAGCCGGGGACGTTTGTCTTTGCCCAAGCGAAGTGAGTGCACAGTGAAATGAGTCCACATGTTCACAAGACCACAAGTCCACAAGAAGATGCCGAAAGCGCAGCATGGCTGCGCGACTACGGGGACCTTACGTTCCCAGTTGTAGCCGCGCAGCCATGCTGCGTTCGTTCTTATCTCCGTTCCTACATGAGGGCTCGCGTTCTAGTGGAATCTCCCCTAATCCCCACATGTGGACTCGTGGACTTGTGTTCTTGTGGACTCGCAGAAATAGCTAGCTATTTCTGCTCCAACAATTCCGACACCGTCACAAACCTGTACCCTTGCTTCGTCAGCTCCGGCAGCGCGCGGGCGAGCGCGCGGTGCATGGTCTTCAGCGGGCTATTGTGCAGCAGGATGATCTCGCCCGGCTTAGCGCTGATCAGGTCGGCGTAGATCTCGTCCTCCGTCTTTTCTAGGACGAAGTCATAGGTGTTCATCGACCAGAGGACCTGGGTCAGACCTAGCTCCTCGGCGACCTTCGCCATCTCGTCGTTGATCACGCCTCCGGGGGGGCGCCAGTAGGGTCGATAGTCAGGAACCGATCTGAGCAACAGATCGGTTGTGCTCTGCAGCTCGTCCTTGACCTGCTCGGGCGTCAATGTCGTCAGGTTAGGGTGGTTATAGGTGTGGTTGGCAAACCCGTGCTCGGCAGCGATCAGCTCCTGCAGGATGCTTTCGTTGCCCGGGAGGCTGCGGCCGGTGACAAACCATGTCGCCTTGGCGCTGTTGGCCTCGAGGATCGTCAGGATCTCCAGTGTGGCCGGCTTCAGCCCGTCATCAAAGGTCAGCGCGATCAGCTTCTCGTCAGTCTCGCCCCGGTAAATAGGACCGGGATCCGGCTGCGGAGCACTCGGTGCTTCCGGAGCGGCAGGAGTGAATAGTGTTGAGCCGCTGACCTGCGTGGCGTGGGAGAAGATCAAGGAGAGGATGACCGGCAGAACCACCGCCGCCATCAGCCACCACTTGCCACTGAGCCTAAAGGCTCTCTCAGATACCAGGTGTGGACACCTAAACCGACCTAAAACCAGGCCGTCCCCTGCTAATGTGCTACTCACGATACGACTCCTGCCAGAGGTGGACATAGCGCAGCGCCCATTGGCGCTGATCCTCTTCGCGTTCGGGCGGCAGATCCTTGACGGGTTTGGCCGGGGAGCCAAGTGCCATGGTGTGTGCCGGTACCGACTTTCGTTCGGGTAGAACCGATCCCGCGCCTAAGATCGCCGCCTGTCCGACAGTCGCATCGTCTAGGACCACCGCGCCCATGCCGATCAGAGCGTTGTCTTCGATCTGGCAGGCGTGCAAGACTGCGGCATGACCCACCGTCACATGCTTGCCTAGGATCGTCGGTTTACCTTCGGAGACATGCACCATGCAGCCGTCCTGGATATTACTATTCTCACCGACCACGATCGGAGCGATATCCGCCCGCAACACTGCGCCGTACCAGACGCTGGCGCCTTTCTCCAGCGTCACATCGCCAATCAGAACGGCGGTCTCGGCCACAAAGGCCTCGGGATGAACCTTAGGGGTCTTGCCATTGAGCGTCTTGATCATTAGTCTGTTGCCTCCTATTACTGCGCCTGGACTGGATCTGCTGCTGTGATACACCTTGCAGTACCCACTATATACCACACCGTGTAGCATTCTCCTGCCTTAGCATCTCCCGAACTGGGCCGCTTGCTGCGCTCTCGGAAGCCCGGCTAAGTCGTCGGGCGCGGCCTTCCTTGAAAGAAAGATGGTAGTGGTGTACAATGGAAACCAAATGAGACTAGGTCAAAATGCATCAGGCATCAGAGACTATGTGGTTTCTTGAAGCATCTTTAGATCGCATAGATTTTGTTCACATACCTAACCTAAAAACAATAGATGCTCAGCGCCACAGTCCGCGTCTGTCAGGCGGTTCTCTTCATGGACGGTTCTGCTGATGACTAATGCCTGATGGCTGTTGGCTCGCCGAGCGAAGGGAGGCATTTACCATGGAACTATGGGTTTACGAACAGCAGACCGAGCACACCCGCTGGGGGGCTCGCGTCAAGGAGACATTACATAAAGAGAAGACCCAATACCAAGACCTGCTCGTCGTCGATACCTACGACTACGGCCGCATGCTGCTTTTGGATGGCGTCGTGCAGTTGACCGAGTGCGATGAGTTCGTCTATCACGAGATGATGGCCCACGTCGCCCTGTTTACCCATCCGAACCCCAAGAAGGTCTTGGTCATCGGCGGGGGAGACGGCGGTATGATCCGCGAAGTGGTCAAGCATCCATCAGTGGAGAAGGCGGTCCTAGCCGAGATCGATGACCGGGTCATCGCCGCCTCCAAGGCTTATTTCCCCACCGTCGGTTCCGCTCTGGACAATCCCAAAGTGGATATCCAGGTCGGCGATGGGATCAAGTACGTCAACGACCATAAGGGCGAGTTTGACGTCATATTGATCGACTCCAGTGACCCCATCGGTCCTGGCGAAGGGCTTTTCCTGCGCGACTTCTACCAGAGTGTGCACGAGTGCCTCACCGAAGATGGGCTCTTCGTCGCCCAGATGGAGTCGCCTTGGTACCACCGCGATCTGATCGCCCGCGTCCACAAGGATGTCAAGAGCGTTTTCCCCATCACCAAGCTCTACTACGGCATCATCCCCACCTATCCCGGTGGCTCCATGTGCTTCGCCTTCGGCTCCAAGCAGCACGATCCGCTACAGAAAGCACTGCGCCCAGTTACCTTCGCTACCCGCTACTACAACCATGACGTCCACCGTGCAGCGTTCGCCCTGCCGGGGTTTATTGAGGAACTGAAGAAGTAACGGGAAGAGTCCACAGACCACAGACCACAGTTGGAGCCCATAAGAACACAAGCTTTGATATCGCAGAGTCCAGCATCGATTCGGGAGCTAATGTTGGCTCCCAGTCCCCCAGGCCTGGGTGTCACTTTGGCCTTTGGGCTTGGGCCTTTGGACTCTGCAATGCTGGGAGGCATTGCAGCATGGCCAATCTACCATCAACCCTCTTCGAAAACACCGCCAACTACTTCTACAGTACCGATGACTACCACGCCGCGGATTGGGTGATCTATGGCATGCCCATGGACTACACCACCAGCTTCCGCCCGGGCACCCGCTCTGGGCCGAGGCGCATCCGCGAGGTCACCACCTTTGGGCTCGAACCCTACAGCCCCTATCTTGATCGTACTCTGACCGACTATCGCTACTACGACATCGGCGATATCGCCATGTCCATCGGTAACGTCCCCGTCTCCCTGGACAATATCTACAACGCCGTCAAGGGGTTGCTCGCAGATGGCAAGCGCCCCATGGGTCTGGGGGGAGAGCATCTCGTCTCGTACCCTGTGATCAAGGCCATGGCTGAGAAATACCCCGACCTGGTTGTGTTGCATTTCGATGCCCATACCGACCTGCGTCAGGAGTTCTTCCACACCCCCTATTCTCACGCTACGGTGCTGCGCCTGGCTACTGAGCATATCAAGCCCAAGAACCTGTTCCAGTTTGGCATCCGCTCTGGCGACCGTTCGGAGTTTGTCTGGGCGCGGGAGAATATCAATATTTTCCCTGATCAACTCCTCGAGCCGCTGGCCCAGGTCATCCCCCAGATCGCGGACAAGCCGGTCTACATCACCCTCGATATTGATATCGTTGACCCGGCCTTCGCTCCCGGTACTGGCACCCCCGAACCGGGCGGCTGCACCTCGCGCGAGATCCTCAAGGCCATCGAGATGATGCGCGCCCTGCGCGTCGTCGGCATGGACGTAGTCGAGGTGGCGCCGGTCTACGACCAGACCGATCGCACATCCATCCTCGCTGCCAAGATCATCCGCGAGGCAATCTTGGGCTTCACACGGGCATAGCGTGCACGGGCGCAGCAGAGCTACGCCCGTGAGCCCCCGGCCCCTCGCCCCTCGTGGGGAAAATACAGACACTATCCCTATGCCCCGTAGCGCCACTTGTTGCGCCCGCGTTTCCACAGCACACAAGTCCCATATGCCCAGCAACTCCCCCGCATCGCGGGGGAGTTTTTCGATTACCTGAAGCTCCAGACGTCAACATTCAAAATAGTCTCGCCACGGGCGAGAGACTCTTCAAATTCCCTCTGCTCAAACTCATACGATCGTGCTACAATCAAGGTGCCAAATATGTCCACCAACCGCATCCGCTTCTGGCTGCGGTTTTCGCCATATCTGTTTAACCTTCATTACCCCATCCCAACGTTCTCACGAGGGGAGCCTCAACTCTCCCTCATACTCACTAGAGACTAGGGATCAGGGACTAGGGACTCGAATGGGAGGTGCCGCAAGTGCCGAACAGCCAACCAACTGCATCAGTCACTGATCGGTCGGCACGCGCCGCCCTTTCCCCGGAGTCCCAACGCCTGCGCGACATCGCTGCCAGGACCGCCGACCTGCCCACCCGCTGCCGCTACATACTGCGTTACCTGAGCGAACGACAAGAGAAGCTGGTCTTTGGCCTCTCACCCCAGGCCGTGGCCATCCTTGCGCAATATCCGTGGTCAGGTGACCTTGACGAGCTAGAGAACGTTCTGGCTGAGGCTATCCAGCGCTGCAAAGGCAGGGTGATCTTGCCCGCGCACCTAGTTCTCGAACCGCGAGCGGTCGATAACAGCCACCAAGCCCCCATGGCACCAAGCCCCCAGGTCGGCCTAGCCGCCGAGACCAACGGCCAAAGCCCAAGGGCCAAAGTGGAGACGGG
>CAZINL010000047.1:6521-18498 GCA_964540595.1 uncultured Clostridia bacterium | reverse complement strand
ATTCACCAACTACCTGCTGGAGATTGCCCCGGAGATTGAGCGTCCCTCTTATATCGGCCTCATGAACACGCTCATGGCTCCTGCTACCTTCCTGCCCCTTCTCGGTGGCGTTGTGCTCACCTATCTGCCCCATATCTGGCTATTCGCTGCTACAGCGGTACTGGCTGGTACGGGCTTACTCCTCAGCGCCAGCCTACCTGAGCCGCGTTCTCAGTCGCAGCCCTAGTTCATACTGTGCATAATAGAGATCCGGAACAGTAGGTTGGAAGGAGTGCTGCCCATGGGCGCGCCATTGATATTCGCTCACCGCGGTTACTCATCCCAAGCACCTGAGAACACCCTCGTTGCGTTTCGCGCCGCGGTGGACGCGGGGGTCGATGGGATAGAGCTTGATGTTCAGCTAAGCTCCGATGGCGAACTGGTCGTGATCCACGATGAAAGTCTCAAGCGGACCACCAACGGCAGTGGGATGGTCTGCCAACACACGCTGGCTGAGCTGAGGGCATTGGATGCTGGCGCCTGGTTCGCTCCCCGTTTTGTCGGCGTGCAGATCCCAACGCTCGGCGAGGTCTTGGACCTGCTGGCACCTAGACCCGATCTTCAGATCAACATTGAGCTAAAGACCGGCGTCATCCCCTATCCTGGGATAGAGGAGAAGGTCGTACGAATAGTGCTGGCGCAGGGCTTTTCTCACCGTGTGATCATCTCTTCGTTCAACCATCATACGCTGCTTGCCGTCAAAGCACTGGCTCCTCAGCTGCCCATTGGGCTACTCTATGCAGCCAATCTTATCCGTCCGTGGGAATACGCGGCTACGGCGGGCGCTGAGGCGTTGCATCCACAACACCACGGCATCAGCAAGGAGATGGTTGCCGCGTGTCACCAAGCGGGCAAGCGCGTCAATGTTTGGACTGTCGACCAAGAGGCAGACAGTATGCGCTGCGTGGAGTTTGGTGTCGATGGCATCATCACCAACTATCCTGAACGCGCGCGGGAGATTATCCGCAAGGCCAACAAGGCTTACTAAGCCCTGGTACCATAACGAAACAAGCACCCCAATGCGGGGTGCTTGTTTCGTTATCTGACGATCTCATCCACCTCATCCTGACCGCTCGTGGACACCAGTCTCAGCACCACGCGGTGAGGCAGGCAGACTGCACTCTGTCCAGGCCGTGTCAGCCAGCCCTGGTTGACATCCACCTGCTCGGGACAGTTCGCTTCGCGCACACGCACGCGCGTCCGCTCGATCTCAATGATATTATACTGCTCATTTTGAGCTCCCGTCTGCACGGTAAACTCAAATGGCGCCTTGACCTGATCCAGGTTGATGCGGCGAAACTCTTTGCCGTCGACCGTGACGACGGCCTGCAGGCCCCCTTGGGGACGCCCCGCCCACCAATAGACACCCGCACTAATAATCAATCCCAGGATGAGGATGATGATGATGAGCTGATCCCCTTTGCGTAGGCGTCTGTTCTTCTCGGCAACCATCGGCGATCCCCCCTTTGCTCTTCCTCAGTCTTGCTACTTAAGCGGAAGGAGTCCCCAGCCTAAGCAACCTATACACCTGCACGGATCATGGCCTCGGCATCGGTTAGCAACTGCTCCAGCTCTTGCGGATCGCCTCCCGCCCCTTGAGCGCTGGCGGGGGTGCCGCCTCCCTTGCCGCCCACTCGACTGGTGATCGCCTTCACGAGCCGATTCATATCGTATCCCAGATCAGACGAGCGAGCAAAGAGGAACTGAGGCGTATCCTTGCGGATACCTAAGAGCGCCACCGTACGGGGATTGGCGATCAGCTTGTTCGCTAGGCTCTTGACCTCATTGAACTCCCGTCCATCAAAGACGGCCTTTACACAGGTCAGATCGTCCCATGCCTTTTCGCCAGCGTGTAGTTGGGTGGCTTCGTATGCCAGTAGTTGCTCTTTCAGCAGCGATACTTGACGGGATGCTTCACGAAGGGCGGCGAAGTTCCGCTCCAGTGCATCAGCTAGTTCACTATCCTTGACCGAGAGTTGGCTGGCGGTACTGACTACTAGGTCGTTCTTCCAGCGGTAATCTCCCAGCGCCCGACGTCCACAGACAAACTCGACGCGAGTTTGCCCCTTGTTCTTCTCCCAACGGCGGATCTTGATCAGACCGATTTCGGAAGCAGAGCGGGGGTGAGTACCGCCGCAGGGTGACCAGTCAAACCCCTGGACCTCAATGATGCGGATGTCGGTATCCACGGCAGGAGCCTTGCGCAGCGGGAACCGTTCCACTTCTTCCTTGGTCGCCCAGTGACCAAGGATCGGCTTACCTGCCCAGATTACCTCATTGGCTAGGTCTTCCACCTGGGAGACTTGCACCTCGGTCAAGGATGAGGCGGTCAGGTCGATGGTTACCGCTTCGCTACCGAGATGAAAACCAACCGTCTCGGCTCCCACCAACTGGATAAACGCCTGGGACAGGATATGTTGTCCTGCATGCTGTTGCATATGATCAAGACGGCGCTCCCAGTCGATCTGACCGTGCATCGTCCCGTCACCGGGATCGGCTGTGAGGAGATGTACGACCTGACCATCACGCTCGATCACATCGATCACCGGCACTCCATTTATCGTGCCCGTGTCATGGGGTTGTCCACCCGAGGTAGGGTAGAAGGCGGTCTGACTGAGTATGATCTCGCACTGAGTACCCTTCATCGTCTTGGCCACTATCTTAGCATCAAACTTGGTCAGATAGGGTTGGTCGTAATATAAACGATCGCGCACTGTGTGCTCACTCCGTTCGGAATCAAATTAAGAATGAAGAATTAAGAATGAAGAATGAAGAATTAAGAATGAAGAGTTAGGGATACGGAAAGACGAAGTAGACCAAGTCTTCTTCCAGATCGATTATACACCAACGTCAGTCCCGTAGTCGACGCGGTATTCATCTGTCCTGTTTTGGCCTTTGGGCTCTTAGCAATGGACTCACCGTGCTTTCTTCCCCCAATTCTTCATTCTTCATTCTTAATTCTTAATTTGACTGCAGGAATGTTTTGGCCAAGCTCGAATATTATTAGCTAGGCGAAGTAATTCCCGTGAGCGAACAGGCTCTCGGAGTTCAAAGGAGGCGTTTCTATGACCATCGCCATTAAGGGCGGCAAGGTAATGACCATTACCCACGGAACCATCGAGAACGGCACTGTGCTTATCAATGACGGCAAGATCGTTGCCGTGGGCCAGAATGTCGAGATCCCTGCTGACGCCAAAGTGATCTGCGCCGAGGGCAAGGTTGTCATGCCTGGCATCATCGACTCCCACAGCCATCTGTCGCTGTTTGGCGACCCCATGGTCCCAGCCACCATGGACGGCAATGAGATGACCAATCCCAACACCGCTCAGTTGCGCGGTGCCGATGCCCTCAACCCCGACGATCCCGCCATTGCTGAAGTGGTCGAAGCGGGGGTCACCGCAGTTTACACAGGTCCTGGCAGCGCCAACATCATCGGTGGCACCGGCTTTGTCATGAAGTTGCGCGGCCGCACCGCTGACGAGATGATCATCCCCGGTACCGAGGGCATGAAGATGGCTCTGGGTGAGAACCCCAAGCGCGTCTACGGAGAGATGAAGAAGCAGTATCCTGCCACCCGTATGGGCAATGCCGCTTTCCTACGCGAGGCGCTGGTTGCAGCTCAGAACTACCAGAACAAGATCAACAAGGCTAAAGAAGAGGGTAAGCCGCTACCGGATCGTGACCTCAAGCTAGAGGCCATGGGTCGTGTACTCCGCCGTGAGATCAAGGCACGCATCCACGCCCATCGTGCCGACGATATCCTGACCGCCATTCGCGTTTCCGAGGAGTTCAACCTCGATTACGTGATCGAGCACTGCACCGAGGGCTACAAGATCGCCGATATTCTCGCTGCCAAGGGCGTTCGCGCCACCGTTGGCCCGTTGCTCATGGGTCACTCCAAGCATGAACTATGGAATGTGACTCTGGAGAACCCTGGGATCTTGGCCAAAGCAGGCGTCAAGGTTGCTTTGCAGGCCGATACCAGCGCTGGCACCAAGTGGTTGCCGATGCACGCGGGCTTGGCTGTCCGTGAAGGCATGTGCGAAGAGGAAGCTTTCCGAGCCGTGACCATCACTGCTGCCGAGATCATCGGTGTTGCCGATCGTATGGGCAGCCTAGAGGCCGGCAAGGATGCCGATATCGCCATCTTCGATGGGCACCCGTTCTGCAATCTCACCCATTGTGAGCTGGTACTGATCGATGGCGAGATCGTCTACGAACGCAAGAAGTGCCAGTGCGCCAAGAAATCCTGCTGCTAGGGATTGCTCACCCAAGAACGTGCATGACAAAGACGCTAGTCTATCTAAGCGTGCAACCTGCTGTTGGATTGTGTTTGCTTACCGCCTCCTAAAGGAGGCGGTTTTCTTTATAGGTGGTATAGAAGGAATTCGGCAGGAAAGGATGAAAGACAACATAGGGATTCATACCCCGCCTGACGGTCCAGCCAGACGATGGCGTAGACGCCAAAACTTGGGAGGCACATCACATATGAACGTTAACCAGATGGAGACCTTCTTGACGGTGCTGGAGAAAGGGAGTTTCTCGGCAGCAGCCCGAGAGCTGCACCTGACTCAGCCTGCCATCAGCTTGCAGATCCAGTCGCTGGAGAACTTCTTTGGCACCCAGCTGATGGTACGAGCGGGCAAGAGCATCATGCTCACTCCTAGCGGGGAAGAGGTCAGACGAGCCATAGAGGAGATGCTGGCCACCGTGAAGAGGACCCGCGCTGCCATTGATCGCCTCAACCAATCGGTTCAGGGACGTTTGGTGATCGCGGCCAGCACCATTCCTGGCGAATACCTGCTGCCAAAGGTTGTTGGTGCATTCAAGATCAAATATCCACAAGCCCAAGTGCTGCTGGAGGTCGACGATACGCAGAATACCGTGACCAAAGTGATCGAGCAGCGAGCCGATCTGGGCATGATTGGGGCAGAGGTCAGTGATCCTAAGCTGTCATGCCTGCCTGTGGCCAACGATCAGCTGGTCGTCATCGCCCATCCAGAGCACCCCTTCGTGAGCGCGGGAAGCATCACCGCCGATCAGATCCAAGAGGCCAATTGGGTGGCCCGCGAGCTTGGTTCGGGGACGCGCAGCGTCACCGAGGACCTTTTGCGCCGGCTAGGCGTGAACCCATCCGATCTGAATATCATGCTAGAGATGGGCAGCAGCCAAGCGCTGATCAGCGCGGTCGCTGCCGGAGTCGGCCTGGCCTTCTGCTCACGTTTGGCCGCCGACGCGGCACTAAGGCTGGGGCAGGTGGTCGAGCTGCCGGTTGAGGGCGGACCCTTTACCCGTCCACTGTTCATCATCTATCATCGCAACCATTTCCAGAGTCGAGTCATGACTGAGTTCCTGGCGATACTACGCAAAGAAGGTGAGTACAACGGCTAAGAATCTTCGTTTGACGCAGATGACCAAAAGCGCAGGCTGAGCGGCTAAGATAGGTCCTGGGACCTTGTCGCAGGTTCTGCGACATATACCAAAACCGACCGATCCTAACCTCCTCGTGGGCCTAGATACCTCTGATGATGCGGCTGTATATCGACTAAGTGATGACCTGGCCGTGATCCAGACCCTGGACTTCTTCACTCCCATGGTCGATGACCCCTATCTGTTTGGACAGATCGCTGCTGCCAATTCACTGAGCGATGTCTATGCCATGGGTGGGCGCCCTATCTTAGCCCTCAATATCACCTGTTTTCCCAACTGCTTACCGATTGAAGTGCTGGGCGAGATCCTCCGCGGCGGAGCCGACAAGGTCGTCGAGGCCGGAGCTAGCATTGTGGGCGGGCATACCGTGGAAGATGATGAGCCCAAATACGGTCTCTCCGTCACCGGTCTCGTCCATCCGCAAGCGATCTGGGCCAATGCCGGAGCCAAGGTCGGTGACATCCTGTATCTCACCAAACCCATAGGTTCTGGGATCATCAGCACCGGGATCAAGGCGGATATCGTCTCACCCGCAGATCAAGAAGAGCTTGTCAACGTGCTGAGAACGCTCAACCGGGCCGCCGCAGATGCTGCACGTGAGGTGAGAGTCAACGGTTGTACCGATATCACGGGCTTTGGCTTTCTCGGTCACGCCCTGGAGTTGGCCAGAGCGAGCAACGTGGGCTTGGAGATATGGTCCAAGGAGATACCACTGATCTCTGGGGCGCGTCAATTGGCCGAGATGGGGATTATCCCTGCGGGAGCGTACCGCAATCGCGACCATGTCGGCGCCGCAGTCTCGTTTGCCCCTGCGGTACCACAGGCTGTGGCCGACCTGCTCTTCGACCCGCAGACATCCGGTGGACTGCTCTTGAGCGTAGCCGAGAGCCAAGCATCGGCCTTGGAGCGGGCTCTAGCCGATCACGGCGTGCCATGGGTCCGAGCCGTAGGGCGTGTGGTGCACTCACCGAAACCGACCATTTCTGTCGGCTGAGATAAGGTTCTTACTCTTGTCAGACAGAATAAACTGGTAATCAAGGGGAATACTCGAAACGCAGACGCTTGCGACCGCGCTTAATGAGATGCATAAGAATAATTTATCCATCATCCGTTGTGTCGAGAAGAGGATTTCATGGGGTCAACGTCAAATACGATAGTGAACAATTTCACGTGAGTATTTTCACATGAACAATTTCACAAAGACTGGATGACTAACCCGGGAGAGACCCACGATCGAGAGATACGATCACGGGCACCGAAGGAGCAACGCTCTAGGGAAGCCAACCCGAGCGAAAACTTTCAGGTAAAAGGACCGTGTTAGGACAGGACTCTGGAAAGTCCACAGGACACCGACGGAGTAACCCCCTGATTAGTAACGGGGGAGGAAATCTCTCAGGTAACGAGGACAGAGAAGCAGGCGGCATGTATGGACCGTACGCTTCTCTGTTTTTTTGTCTCCCAGAAATGTCTTAACCAGGAAGGGACTACATGACCAGATTACTGATCGTCACTAACAATCCCATGGTCAAGGAGATCGAAGGTGCCGAGTATCACGAGAGTGATCTGATCTCTATCCTCCACCGAGTTCGTGATCTTGTGCACAAAGGTCATCGCCTCATTTCGCATCCCTTGGCTGGTAGTGTCAAGCCAAACGAGACACCCTATAAATCGGTTGTTCTCTCCTGCGATGCTGACTCTGCGCTCGATTTCGATTCGTTGCGCATCATCGAGGGCAGTCTCCAGGTAGCGACCAAGATGCTTCAGGATAGACCTTTGCCCGCTTGGGATAATAGGGTAAGAGCGGATTTTCAGTACATTGATCACGCTCTGCTATCAAGCGCCCTGCAAAGTTTATCGCATACGTAGCCCTAGGAAACACTTTGGCAGAGGGTTCTGCGATTATTCTGGTAAGGAGTGGATCATCATGGCCAATCTGCAGTATGATCTCGTCATCGTCGGAGGCGGTCCTGGCGGTCTGGCAGCAGCCATCTATGGCTCGCGTTCAAAACTCAGCACCCTAGTGATCGAGAAAAACCGTCCTGGTGGACAGATTGCCACCACTGAAGAGTGGGAGAACTATCCCGGTACCCCGCACACCAGCGGACCCAAGGAGATGGAGATCTGGGTTGACCACGCCAAGAAATTTGGGGCGGAGTTCGTCAAAGATGATGTGACAGCTGTCGAAGTCGTGGGCGAGCATAAGGTGGTCAAGGGCAAGAACAATAGCTATGAGGCCAAGGCTGTTGTTCTCTCAGTTGGCGCCCAGCCGCGCGAACTGGGAGTCAAGGGTGAACGGGCCTTCCGCGGCAAAGGCGTCTCCTATTGCGCCACCTGCGATGCCGACTTCTTCACTGAGCTGGATGTCGTAGTCGTGGGCAGCGGTGACTCCGCCATCGAAGAGGGCATGTACCTGACCAAGTTCGCCGAGACCGTCACGGTGATCGTTCTACATGATGAAGGGGTCCTAGACTGCACGCCCGTCATCCGTGAACGCGCCTTCAACAACCCCAAGATGAAGTGGGTCTGGAACTCCACCGTGGATGAGATTAAGGGCGACGGCATCGTTGAATCCATCGTTCTCAAGAATATCAAGACCAGCGAGAAGACCGAGTTGGCCACCAACGGCGTGTTTATGTTCGTCGGCATGGTTCCCCAGACCGATTGGCTCAAGGGGACGATCGACATGGATGCTCGCGGTTATGTCATCGCCAACGATATGTGTGAAACCAACCTAGATGGAGTCTACGCGGTCGGCGACTGCCGTCAGAAGTTCCTCCGTCAGGTGGTCACCGCTGCCGCTGATGGTGCCATCGCTGCCACCGCGGCTGAAAAGTTCATCCACGAAGAAGAAGGCTTCAAGCAGATGGTTCTGGAGCAGGAGATCCCCGTCATCGTCTCCTTCTGGAACCCCACTCGCGAAGCCAGCATGGAGATGAACACCAAGCTGGAGAAGGTTTTGGAGAGCCACAAGGGCAAGGTGAAGTTCGTCAAGATCGACGCCTACCGCAATGTCCGCATCTCGCGCCGCTATGGGATCACCGAGCTGCCAACCATCTTGTTCTTTAACAAGGGTCAGATCGTGGAGAAGTGCTCCGAACTCTGTGGTGAGGCTGAGCTTCAGCAGAAGATCGAGGCCTTTCTGAAGTAGCTCTAGCGTGTGAATCTTGTGTTCCCCGTCCGGGGGCTTCCACAAATGCCCCCGGACTGATTTGAGATAAGACCTTCCATTGACATCGCCAGTTAAAGGAGGTGAAACTACATGATCGAGCTAAACAAGGAAAACTTCGAAGCAGAGGTGCTCCAACACCAAGGTCCGGTGTTGGTCGACTTCTGGAGTCCCAAGTGCGACCCTTGCATGGCTTTGTTGCCTGATGTGACAAAGCTGGCTGATGAATATGAGGGCAAGGTTAAGTTCTGCAAGGTGAACGTTCTAGAGAACCGCCGCCTGGCGATTAGCCAGAAGGTTCTCGGTCTGCCCACCATCCTCTTCTTCAACAAAGGGGAGAAGGTGGCTGAGTTGGCCAAGGATGTCACCATCGAGATGATCAAAGCAGAGCTAGCTAAGCTGTCGTAAGGGGTTGAGCCCTCTACTGCCGGTAGAGGATCTTAAGGGAGGTGAACCATATGCGGTTGGAACTCGGTTTAATCAAGATCAAAGACGTCCAGTTCGGTGACAAGACCGAAGTTCGCCAAGGCGTACTCTATGTCAACAAGCAGGAGCTCATCAATGCTGTCAGCGGTGATGATCGCATTGCTTCTGTTGATGTGGATATCGTCCATCCCGGCGAAGAGGTCCGTATCATCCCTGTCAAGGATGTCATTGAGCCCCGCGTCAAGGTCAGCGGTGCTGGCAATGTGTTCCCTGGCATGTTGGGCAAGGTAGAGATGGTCGGTGCCGGTCGTACTCACGTTCTGCAAGGTGCAGCCGTGGTGACCACTGGTAAGATCGTTGGTTTCCAGGAAGGCGTCATCGATATGACCGGTCCTGGTGCTGACTACACCCCGTTCTCCAAGCTGCACAACGTTGTCGTGATCGCTGAGCCCAAAGAAGGCATTCTGCAGCACGACCACGAGGCTTCCGTGCGCATGATCGGCTTCAAGGCCGCTGCTTTCCTCGCTGAAGCTGGCAAGAACGTTGAACCTGACGAAGTCAAGGTTTACGAACATCTGCCCTTCCTCGAAGGCGCCAAGAAGTTCCCCAATCTGCCTAAGGTCGTCTATGTCTACATGCTCCAGACCCAAGGTCTACTGCATGACACCTATGTGTATGGCGTAGATGCTAAGAAGATCCTGCCCACCCTGATCTCGCCGACTGAGGTTATGGACGGTGCTATCGTTAGCGGCAACTGCGTTTCCGCCTGCGACAAGAACCCCACCTATGTGCACGAGAACAGCCCCGTGATCATGGATCTACTCGATCGCCATGGCAAGGACTACAACTTCCTCGGCGTTGTGATCACCAACGAGAACGTCACCTTGGCCGACAAGGAGCGCTCTTCGAACTTCACCGCCAAGTTGGTTGAGATGCTCGGCGCCGATGCTGTCATCATCTCTGAGGAAGGCTTCGGCAACCCCGACGCCGACCTGATGATGAACTGCGTCAAGATCGAGAAGAAGGGGATCAAGACCGTTCTCGTTACCGACGAATACGCCGGTCGCGACGGTGGTTCTCAGTCCCTCGCCGACGCTAACCCGCTGGCTAATGCCGTGGTTACCGCTGGCAACGCCAATGAAGTGATCACCCTGCCTGCCATGAAGAAGGTCATCGGTCATCCTAAGGTTGCCGATGTCATCGCCGGTGGTTTCGCTGGCAGCCTCCATGCCGACGGCAGCATCACTGCTGAGATCCAGGTTATCACTGGTGCCACTAACGAACTCGGTTTCTTCAAGCTCACCGCTAAGGAAGCCTAATTTCGACCACATTTTCGATCATTTCCTTAAGCAAAATCAACAGAAGGAGGATGAACTCAATGCTTAAAGGCAAGAAGGTTGTCATTTTGGGCGACCGTGACGGCATTCCTGGTGGCGCGATTGAAGAAGCCATCAAGAATACCGGAGCCGAAGTGGCCTTCTCGACCACTGAGTGCTTTGTCTGAACGGCTGCTGGTGCCATGGACCTCGAAAATCAGGCTCGGATTAAAGATCTCGCTGGTAAGCACGGCAACGAGAACGTCGTAGTTATTCTCGGTGGTGCTGAGGCCGAAGCAGCTGGTTTGGCTGCTGAGACCGTTACCGCAGGCGATCCGACCTTTGCAGGTCCTTTGGCAGGAGTCCAGTTGGGACTCGCCGTTTACCATGTTGTTGAACCCGAGATCAAGGAACTCTGCGATGCTGCCGTCTACGACGAGCAGATCGGCATGATGGAAATGGTTCTGGACGTCGAAGCCATCATCAAGGAAGTTAGCGCCATTCGTAAGCAATACTCCAAGTACTAATCCCCTTGGAGTCCACGCTTACCCTTAAAGGGGGGAACACCATGACAAAGAAGATTAGGGTGGTACACTATATCAACCAGTTCTTCGGCCAGATCGGTGGCGAAGACAAGGCTGATATTAAGCCCGAACTCCGCCAAGGCTTTGTGGGTCCCGGTATGGCGATCAACGCTGCTCTTGGTGATCAGGGCGAAGTCGTCGCTACGGTCATCTGTGGTGACAACTATTTCAACGAGAACCTAGAGGAGGCCACCAAGGAAGTCCTGGGCATGATCGCTCAGCATAACCCTGACGTGGTCGTCGCCGGTCCGTCGTTCAATGCTGGTCGTTACGGCATGGCTTGCGGCGCCGTCTGCAAGGCCGTTAGCGAAGAGCTCAATATCCCTACCCTCACCGGTATGTATATTGAGAGCCCGGGCGTTGACAGCTACAAGAAGTTCACCTACATCATCGAAACTGCTGACTCCGCCGCCGGTATGCGGAAGGCCATTCCTCCCATGGTCAGCCTACTCAAGAAGCTGGCCCTTGGCGAAGAGATCGGCGATCCCAAGGCCGAAGGCTACATCCCCCGTGGCGTACGCAAGAACTACTTCCACAGCGAACGTGGTTCCAAGCGTGCCGTTGATATGCTGATCGCCAAGATCAACAATCAGCCGTTCACCACGGAATACCCGATGCCTCAGTTTGATCGTGTTGCTCCCAACCATCCGGTTCACGACATGTCCAAGGCTACCATCGCTCTGGTAACCTCCGGCGGTATTGTTCCGAAGGGCAACCCTGATCGTATCGAGTCCTCCAGCGCCTCGAAGTACGGCAAGTACGACATCGAAGGCGTGACGGATCTCACCAAGGAGACCCATGAGACCGCCCATGGCGGTTACGACCCGGTCTACGCCAACAATGACGCCGACCGTGTTCTGCCCGTCGATGTTCTCCGCGAATTGGAGAAAGAGGGCGTCATCGGCAAGCTCCATCGTTACTTCTACACCACAGTCGGTAACGGCACTTCCGTGGCTAACGCCAAGAAGTACGCTGCCGCCATCGGGAAGGAGCTCAAAGAGGCCGGCGTGACCGCC
>CAZINL010000047.1:0-6511 GCA_964540595.1 uncultured Clostridia bacterium | reverse complement strand
CGCCGTGATCCTCACCTCCACCTGAGGGACCTGTACTCGTTGCGGTGCAACGATGGTTAAAGAGATCGAACGCGCTGGTCTCCCCGTGGTTCATATGTGCACAGTCGTGCCCATCTCCCTCACGGTCGGAGCCAACCGCATTATCCCGACGGTTGCTATCCCGCATCCGCTGGGCAACCCCAACCTCACCCCTGAGGACGAGAAACACCTACGCCGCGGCCTAGTAGAGCGCGCTCTCAAGGCTCTGCAGACCGAGGTTAATGGTCAGACCGTCTTCGAGAAGTAGTCTCATAGCTAGTTAGATAAAGCCCCAAGCCTGTGCCAGCGCCTTCCTTAAGTCTAGGCCATGGCGACTGGCTTGGGGCTCCTACATTTCATGGAGGTGACGCGCCATGACCTTCCCAGTAATCAAGGGCACCGCTTACGCCCTTGTGCATACCCCCACCATGTTGATCCACCTTGGCACGACCCAGACGGTGGAGCGCGCCAAGAATCCCGATTCCGAGTATCTCAAGAAGATCCCGGCTCATCTCCGCTCTTTTGACGCGGCAGTTGCTTATCCGCCTAACCAGGTCTATGTCGGCAACATGACCCCAGATCAGCTCGGCCAGATTGCTCGCCCCTGGTATGAGAAGCCTGTGGCCGACGCTGGCCGTGACGGCCGCTATGGCGAAATGATGCCCGAAGATGAGTTCTACGGGCTGATGAAGATCTCTGATGTTTTTGACCTAGTGATGCTGGAAGACGGCTTCCATGGCCAAGTGAAAGCCAAGCTGGAAAAGCACGCCCTGATCACCGAGGCTGATCTAAAGCGCCTTGGCAATGGGGTTGCTCTGGCTGATATCCAAAAGGCGGTTAGCGAAGCTCATGCTGAGCCGCTCTATATCGCTGAACAGCTAGTTGGCTGCGTCAAGCGTGCCCACGACGTGGACGCCGCCCTGACTGCCCACGTCATGACCGAGAACCTCGTGGCCAAAGCATCCGCAACCTTGGTCTTCAAGAACCTGCTCGCCAAGACTGATCTGAAAGCCGAAGATGTCGAGTACATCATCGAGTGCTCGGAAGAGGCCTGCGGTGATATGAATCAGCGCGGCGGTGGCAACTTTGCTAAGGCCATCGGTGAGATGGTCCATTGCGTCAAAGCCACCGGCTCCGATATGCGCGGTTTTTGTGCTGGCCCAGCTCATGCCATGGTTGCTGCCGCAGCCCTAGTTAAAGCTGGTGTCTACAAGAACGTGGTGGTCGTCGCTGGTGGCGCTACCGCCAAGCTCGGCATGAACGGCCGTGACCATGTCAACAAAGGGCTCCCCCTCCTCGAAGATATGATCGGCGCCTTCGCCTTCCATATCGGCGAGAACGATGGCGTGAACCCCGTTATCCGTACCGATGTCGTTGGTCGCCATGTTATCGGCTCTGGTTCTTCACCGCAGGCGGTCATGCAGGCGTTGGTCACGGATCCTCTGGAACATGCCGGTCTGAAGATCGTCGATATCGACCGCTACTCCGCTGAGATGCAGAACCCAGAGATCACTGAGCCTGCCGGTGCCGGCGATGTGCCCAAGGCCAACTACAAGATGATCGCAGCTCTGGGGGTCAAAAAGGGTGAACTGCAGCGCACCGAGATTGAGTCCTTTGGTCTCAAACATGGTATGCCTGGCTTTGCACCCACCCAAGGGCATATTCCCTCTGGTGTTCCTTTCCTCGGTCACGCCCGTGATGCCATGATGGCCAAGAAGCTAAACAAGGCCATGATCATCGGCAAAGGCTCTCTGTTCCTTGGCCGTATGACCAACCTCTTCGATGGCGTATCGTTTGTGATTGAGGCCAACAGCGGCAAGGCTGAAGAAACAAAGGGCGTTAGCAAGGACGAGATCCGCGGCATGATCGCCGAGGCCATGCGTGACTTTGCCAGCTCCCTGCTTAAGTAACACCGCAGCTCTGATTTCTGGAGGTGAGTATCGTGCCCGAGAACAATATCAAAGCCATGATCGGGAGCATCTTCACAGAGCTGGCTGACGCCCTGGAAACCGGGCAGTTTGGCGAGCGCGTCAAGGTCGGTGTCACCGTCCTTGGCAGCGAGCACGGACCTGAAGAGATTATCCGTGGTGCGCTGATGGCGCAGAAGATGAACCCAGATCTGGATATTTGCCTAGTTGGCCCAAAAAACGACAGTGGATTGCGTACCTTTGAGGTTAACAACGAAGCAGAACAGCATAAGCTGATGGAGCAACTGTTGGACAGCGGTGACCTGGCAGCCTGTGTCACCATGCACTACACCTTCCCCATCGGCGTTTCCACAGTAGGGCGTGTCGTGACCCCCGGTCGCGGCCGCGAGATGTTCCTAGCGACCACTACTGGCACCTCGGCTACCGAGCGTGTTGAAGCCATGGTGAAGAACGCGATCTATGGGCTTATCGCCGCCAAGGCGACCGGCATCGAGAAGCCTACTCTAGGTATTCTCAATGTGGATGGTTCCCGCCAGGTAGAACGCACCTTGAACAAGCTCAAGGACAACGGCTATCAGTTTGACTGGGCGCAGTCGGTCCGCGCCGACGGCGGCGTTGTCATGCGCGGCAATGACCTGCTCCTGGGTGCTCCTGATGTGATGGTGACCGATACCTTGACCGGCAACCTGCTGATGAAGGTCTTCTCGTCCTTTACCACCGGTGGGGACTACGAGGCCTCAGGCTATGGCTATGGCCCGGGGATTGGTGAGGGCTACAAGAGAATTATTCTAATTCTCTCCCGCGCCTCCGGCGCTCCCGTAGTCGCAGGTGCCCTGCGCTACGCTGGCCAGTTGGCTAAGGGCAAGGTGGCTGAGGTAAACGAGCGTGAGTTCGCCGCTGCCAACAAGGCAGGCCTCAAGAGTGTCTTTGCCGATGCCAAGAAGGCTGCTGAGGCCCAGCAACCACAAGAGGTGAAGGCGCCCCCGGCCAAGGTGGTCACCGAGGAGATTGCAGGTATCGATATCCTTGAGTTAGAGGATGCAGTCCAGGTACTTTGGGCGGCAGGTATTTATGCGGCCACAGGCATGGGGTGCACAGGACCGATGATTTTGGTCGCTCCCGAGGATCATGAGAAGTCCGTGGAGATCTTGAAGAAGAACGAGTATTTCTAAAGGCAGCCCCAAACAAAGGCACCGCCGTATCACCGGCGGTGCCTTTGTTATCGGCCGTAATGGCTGCAGATTCGGATGCCTGGTACCCGAGCGACGACTTGTTGGTCGCAGGCATTTCTAAGTCAGGAAATAGGTGTAAAAGAGACTGACCACTGATCTAAGTCTGCGCTATAATAGAGGAGATAAGCATGATGGGACCCGCACCGCATGTACCAGAGGGACGTCATATTCAGGAGAAGCACCCACTTTCAGCCTATGGGCTTTTGGCCTCTGGGCCGGCAAACAGAGGAGGGACGACATGGGGCTTAAATCAAAACAAGAAATTCTGGCTGATCTGCCATCGGTAGAGGAGATCATGCAGACACGGCCGATCCAAGAGGTCGTTGGGCTCTACCCGAGGCCAACCGTGGTGGATGTGGTCCGTGAAGTGATCAGTGAGCAGCGTCGCAGTGTACTCAGTTCCCCGGATATGTGGTTTGCCGATGGCACCATCAGCAAAGCTGGTATTGTCGAAGAGAGCGTAAGGCGAGTCCGAGTGCGCATGCAGCCCAGCCTGCATGGCGTGATCAACGCTACCGGGATTGTGCTTCATACCAATCTCGGACGTGCCATTTTGCCCGCGACAGCCCGAGAGCAGCTCTGGGAGGTCGCCAGCCGCTACTCCAATCTTGAGGTGGACATGGCCACGGGTGAACGTGGGCTTCGCTACAGCCACGTAGAAAGACTCCTCTGTGACCTCACTGGGGCAGAGGCCGCCATCGTGGTCAACAACAACGCCGCCGCCGTGCTGCTTGCCCTAGCCTCCCTCGCTGCGGGTAAGGAAGTCATCGTTTCCCGCGGGCAGTTGGTCGAGGTTGGTGGCTCTTTCCGCATCCCCGAAGTGATGGAGCAGAGCGGCTGCAAGCTGGTAGAGGTGGGGGCCACCAATAAGACGCACCCCCGTGACTATGAACGTGCCATCACGGAGCAGACCGGTGCCCTACTGAAGGTCCATACCAGCAACTACCGTATTGTCGGCTTCACGGCTGAGGTCGGCAGTGCCGACCTGGTGGAGATCGGTCGTAAGCATCAGCTTCCGGTGATGGAGGACCTGGGCAGCGGCGTATTGGTTGACTTAGCCCGCTATGGGTTGGAACATGAACCCACTGTGCAAGAGGTTATCAAGGCTGGCATGGATATTGTTACCATCAGTGGTGACAAACTCTTAGGTGGGCCCCAGGCCGGGATCATCTTAGGGCGCAAGGAGTGGATCGAACGGATGCGTAAGCATCCACTCAATCGCGCGCTCCGTATCGACAAGCTGACCCTAGCCGCTTTGGAATCGACGCTCAAGCTCTATCTCGATGAAGCCAAGGCGGTGGAAGAGATCCCTGTCCTACGCATGTTGACCATCCCGCTCAAGACACTGGCCCTTCGGGCGGAGAAGATCTGGATCGATCTCACCATGGCTGTGGGTGATCTGGCTGAGATCAAAGTCCGCGATGATTTCTCACAGGTGGGTGGTGGGTCCATGCCGCTGGAACAACTACCGACCAAAGTCCTGGCCATTGTGCCCAAGGCCATGAGCGTGGATCAGCTCGAGCAGCGCTTGCGTGAGTACATGACCCCCATCTTCACCCGCATCGCCAAGGAGCAGTTGATCCTCGATCTGCGCACTATACAGGAGGGTGAGCTGCCCACCGTGAGCAGTGCTCTTGTGCATATACTAACGTCCCGACAGGAGGTCTAAAGAACGTTGAGTCTTAACCAAGTCTCCAAGCATGTCATCATTGGTACTGCCGGGCATGTTGACCATGGCAAGACTACTCTTATACGAGCTCTGACCAAGATCGAAACAGATCGGCTAAGAGAGGAACAAGAACGCGGCATTTCCATCGACATTGGCTTTGCCTATTTTGATCTACCTAGTGGCCGCCGCGCTGGGGTCATCGACGTTCCCGGGCATGAACGCTTCATCAAGAACATGCTGGCGGGGATCGGTGGCATTGATCTGGTGCTCCTGGTGATCGCCGCCGATGAGGGGGTCATGCCCCAGACTGAGGAGCATCTAAATATCGTCTCGCTGCTGCAAGTGAAGAAGGGTCTCGTCGCGTTGACCAAGAGTGATATGGTCGATCCAGAGTGGCTGGAGCTGGTTCAAGAGCAGGTCAGCGAGCGGCTGGCTGACACCTTTCTTGCGGATGCGCCGATCGTCCCGGTTTCCAGTGTGACCGGCGCAGGTCTGGACCAGCTGGTCGCCGAGATCGACCGCCTCACTGAGGAGGTCAACCCCAAAGACATGGTTGCTCCGGCTCGCCTGCCTATTGATCGTGTCTTTACCGTCTCGGGGTTCGGCACTGTGGTAACCGGTACCCTGACCTCAGGGACGCTCAAGCTTGGCGACAAGGTCGAGCTCATGCCCTCACGCTTGGAGACGCGCGTGCGCTCCATCCAGGTTCATGGGCATAAGGAGGAGAGTGCCGGTGCGGGGCAACGAGTGGCTATAAACCTCGCTGGCATTGATCTTGATCAAGTGACGCGCGGCGATGTCTTGGCTGCTCCGGGGAGACTTACCCCGTCGCTGATGCTGGACGCACGCCTGCAACTGCTCAAAGATGCCCCTCGACCGCTGACGAACCGGACTCGTATCCGTATGTATATGGGAACATCTGAGATACTGGGGCGTGTGGTGCTATTGGATAAGGAGGAACTATTGCCCGGCGAGAGCGCCCTGGTGCAGTTTCGCCTGGAAGAGCCAGTGGCCGCCGCTAAGCACGACCTCTACATCCTGCGCAGCTACTCACCGATGCTGACGATCGGTGGCGGATCGGTCATTGACCCCAATCCCGTCAAGCGAGGGCGCTTTAAGGAGCATGTACTGGAGGAACTGCGCCTTAAAGAACAGGGCTCCCCCACGGAGTTGGTACAGCAAGCGCTGCACAAGGCTAGTGAGTCTTTCCCAACCCGTGAAGATTTCGTCAAGCATACTCACCTTCCTAATGTCGAGGAGCATCTCGAACGCCTGATTGAAGATGAGCAGGCGGTGGTCATCCGCGCGGATCAGAGAGAGTATGTTCTGGAGGCACACTGGTTGCAGGGGATTCGCGACCAAGCCGTGGGCATCCTCAGCCGCTTTCATCAGGCCAATCCACTACGAAACGGGTTGGCCAAAGAAGAGCTGCGCAGCCGCGTGCTCAAGAACGTTAACTCCAAGCTGTTTGCCAACCTGTTGCTCCTCTGGGAAGCTGAAGGTGTGATCAAGCAGAGTGGCGCCAATCTTGCCCTCGCCGAGTTTGAGGTCAGACTGAGTCCGGAGCAGCAACGGATGCGTCAGCAATTGGAAAAGACGTTCCTCGATGGTGCTTACAGTACTCCACTGCCCGAGGAAGCGCTGCAGCCCTTCCGTGATCGTCG
>CAZINL010000046.1:12935-18669 GCA_964540595.1 uncultured Clostridia bacterium | reverse complement strand
GATCACGATGGTACCGTTCTCGATTACAGGACCGGCCATGGTGTAGAGCTTGCCATTCTTGATTACCAGCGTCATCATGTTACCCCCTTGTAGGTCTTTAGGTTACCAAACTAGGTTTCGCGCCTGACCTGTTCAATCCTGCCCAGGCAAGCAAAAAAGCGCCCTTACGCGCTTTTCGAGACACTAGACACAAGACACTGGACCCAAGAAACCAGATTGGTAGGGCGTAACCTGTCATGATGTGCCCAATCGCTGTCGGTGAGACATGGCTTTCGCAACTGCAGATTTGTAAACGCAATCTGATCGTAGTCGCGCAGCCATGCTGCATACTCTTCTCGACAGTTTCATTAGGGACTAGGGACTGGTGACTAGGGACTCACATGATATGTAGGGCGCAGCTCACGCTGCGCCCCTTGGCACGCTAGTCTCTAGTAGTAGGGCGAAGCATGTCCAAACTACCCAGGACTACGTGCGCTAGACCGAACCCCAGGACCGCGTTGCGCGCCCTGCGATTGCGAATCAGAAGGCTCGCACCTGAGACCACGGTTCCAAGCCCAGCAACGGCTAGAGCTGTTTTGTTCTTGATCATCATGAGCGTCACCTCCTATGTGTTAGTCTCTCCCGCTGACTCACGTTTAACGAAGGAAAGATTCGTCGCCGTTGGCTGCTGGTGCAACAGAGTCACAGTCCCTCCATTTACTGTCTATCAAGGTAGAATACGGTCACTTGTTTTCAACATTTTGTTTTCTTATGCAAGTGGAAGGTGACTGCGTCAGTCCCAGCGAAAGAACGAGACAATGATGCCTGCCGGCCTCTGTATGCCTCTAAATCATTAGAGGGACTCAGCGAGCTGGCAGCCGCTCTTTAGGAGGTAGCATGTCCCGTAAGAGGCAGACAAAGGCCCTGCTCACACCGCTCAACCTCAGCATCGCGGATGGGCTCTTTGCCACCATCGGAAACAATTTTGTTGGCTTTGTGACCCCATTCTTGCTGGGATTTGGCGCCACCAAGACGCATATCAGTGCCATGGCCTCACTTCAGTCGCTGGCGGGCAATGCCCTGCAGATCCCCTTTGCGCATCTTACCGAACGCCTGGGGCGACGCAAGCTGCTCTGCATCATCGCCGGAGCCATTTCGCGCCTGCTCTGGGTCCTGCTCTTTTTCGTTCCGGTCCTGTGGCGAGGCCAGGCCGCCATCTACGCCTTTATCGCCATCATGATCGGCCAGTCCATCTGCAGCGCGCTCAATGCCCCGGCCTGGACTTCATTCATGGGCGATATCGTGCCGAAGGAGATCCGTGGTCGCTTCTTTGCGACGCGCAATATCATCATGAATATCGGTTCGCTGTTAGCGGTGACCGTGGCCGGACGCATGATCGAGACCGGTGGCTTTCCCAATGGCTATCAGCGCGGCATCATCATCTCGCTCCTGTTCGGTTTGGTGTCGTTTGCTTTTTTCCTGATGATCCCGGAACCCGCCTTTCAGCCCGTCCAACAGGCCGACAGGCAGGGACGCTGGACCAATCGCGCTCGCCGCACACCGCTACGCCAGCAACTGCAGGCACTCTCCAACAGTCAGTTTGGCCGTTTTGTGCTCTTGACGACACTGATGAGCCTGGGGGCTGGCATGTCCAGCCCGTTTTTCAGTGTCTATGCCCTGCAGAACCTGGGGGCTACCACTCGGCATTTGGGCTACTATGGAGCCGGATCAACAGCCTGTGCGATCATCAGCCATGGGATCTGGGGGTATCTTAGCGACCGCAAGGGAGCGCGGCTGGTCATGCAGCTCAGCGCCTTCGGAGTGATGCTCAGCCCGCTGGTCTGGATCTTCTCCACCCGCCCCTGGCACCCGATCATCGGCGAGGGTGTCAGCGGGCTGACGTGGTCGGGATGGAGCCTGGCATCGTTTAACCTACTCTTAGAGCTGACCCCCGAGGACAGACGCCCCAGCTTTGTCGCCGCCCACAGCTTTGTCAATGGACTAGCGGCCTTCATCGCTCCACTGATCGGGGGCGTGATCGCCGAACGATTTGGCATCCCTGCCGTCTTCATGGTCACCATCTGCTTCCGTCTGGCGGTGGGCATCGGCTTTGGACGGATGCGAGCGCAGGGCGAGTCCCTTGCCCCCAGTCCGGCGTCCCTAGCAAAGGATGCCTAGGGTTACCATGGAGAAACACACGTGACGTACAATGGATCGGCCACAAGGCCGATCCTTCCGTCTACCAGTACTATTATACGCGTATGGGACAAGAGGCGAGTTATCCACACGTTATCCCCAAGCTGGCCGTGCAAACCACAGCTTCAGACCACTTACAACAGGATCAAGCAGGAAACCTACATGCCGTCCACAGGCTGTCAACAACATGTGCACAACTCCATCCACACTTTTGACCCGCGCTCGAGCCAGGTGAACTCCAGTCGCTAACTTGCCCACAAGGAATCCCCTCTTATTCACACCGTTACCCACAGGTTATTAACGAATTATGAACACCCATCCACATCCGCTGGGGATGGAGGCGTGCTGAAAGTTGCTGGTTCCTCCCCTTTCTCTCAGCACGCCCTGGAGTCGCTAGTCCCTGACCAAAGTCGAAGAGGCCTCTCGCCGTCTGTCCAAATTGAGCGAGACTGCGCCTGACAGATAAAGAGGACAAGATAGTGGATGAGTCGAACTCTGTACCGCTCTTCTAGCTCATGATGCAGAGATCCCAAACAGGAGGAAGCCGCATGCCACCCAAGACCAACGCTGCCAGGCTACTGGACCAGCTGAAGATCCATTACGAGTTACGCGAGTACGAGGTCGATGAGAACGACCTCTCTGCCCAAGCCGTCGCACCCAAGGTTGGCTTACCCTTGCCGCAGGTCTATAAGACGCTGGTGGCGAGAGGGGACAAGACCGGGGTGCTGTTGGCCTGCATCCCTGGCGATCATGAGCTGGACCTGAAAGCACTAGCCGTCGCCAGCGGCAATAAGAAGGCTGAGGTGGTGGCGCTCAAAGAGGTGCAGCCTCTGACCGGCTATATCCGCGGCGGGGTATCCCCTCTCGGAACCAAGAAACGCTACCCAGTCTACCTCCACTCAGCGGTCACCACTTGGGAGCAGATCGCCGTCAGTGCTGGCGTCCGCGGTTGCCAGATCATTCTCGCGCCCGCCGACCTGATCACCGCCACCCAGGCACAAGTCGTTCCCGTCGCCCGAGGAGAGTCAAGATGAGCGCACGACCACCATCCCCTAACCGCATCTGGGAGCTGGACGCCCTCAGGGGGATCGCCATCATCCTGATGTCCACCTTCCACCTGGTCTTCGACCTATCGTTCTTCTTTGGACTGCCGATCAACTACCTAAGCGGCTTCTGGTATTACGAGGGCCTCTCCTCCGCCCTGCTCTTCATGCTGGTCTCCGGAGCTAGCGCCACCCTCAGTCGCCGACCTGTACGTCGGGGTCTGGTTGTGCTTGGCTGGGGTATGGCCCTGACCATTGGCACCTACCTCATGGACCCATCGCTCTATATCCGTTTTGGCATCCTGCACTTCCTCGGTGTAGCCATGATACTCTCCGCTCCGGCTCGCCGCTGGCGCCCCGCGCTGCTGGTCCCCGTTTCTCTGCTGATGATCGCCGTAGGACTCACCCTGCGCGGGCTACGGACGACCATCCCCTGGCTCTATCCCTTGGGGCTGATCACAGCCAGCTTCGCTTCCCTCGACTACTACCCTCTCCTACCCTATCTAGGGGTCTATGGGCTCGGCATCACCCTGGGGAAGCAGCTCTACCGCGAACGTCGCAGCGTACTTCCTTGGCACCCAGCTCTGCGTCCGCTGGAGCTGATGGGCCAGCACTCTCTCACCATCTATCTGCTGCACCAGCCTCTGATCCTGGCCCTACTCTATGCCACCCGCGCACTACACTGGCTCTAGCGGTCTACTACGGACGGTCCACAGAGAATACATATACTATGACGTAGTGCTGCCCCACCTGAAGGTGGGGGCTGGGAGGTCAACCGCTCCATGCCCCACAAGGCGTTACGGACTCTACGCAGCGTGCTGCTGATCGTCATCACGGTTCTGCTCCTGATCGCACTCTATCAGCATTTCTTCCCCAGCCCGCCGCGCGTGCAGCTACCGGAGGAGATGCCGCTCGGCAATCAGGACCGTATCCTGGTCGTCGCTCCCCACTGTGACGATGAAACCCTGGGTGCAGGCGGCCTGATCGCTCGGGCTCACCAGGAAGGCGCCCAGGTGCAGGTGGTGGTGATCACCAATGGTGATGGGTTCGCCTTTGCCGCCGCCGGCGAAGGGCGCACATTTCTGCCCGCACCGTCAGACTATATTCGTCTCGCCTATCAGCGCCAAAAAGAGAGCTTTGCCGCACTTCACCGACAGGGGCTGCCGGCAGGGAACCTCATCTTCCTGGGCTATCCAGACCGCGGCCTGGCTCCCATGTGGCAGGTCAACTGGACAGAGGACCAACCCTACCAGTCCCGTTTAACGAACCTAACCCAGTCACCATACATCAACAGTTACCGAGCTCAGGCAGTCTACTGTGGCCAAAACCTAGTCGCTGATCTTGTCAGCATTCTGGCCGACCTAGAGCCAACCATCATCGTACTTCCCCACCCCAACGATGCCCACAGCGATCACTGGGCGGCGTTCAACTTCGTCACCTATGCCATTCAACAACTGCGCAGCCAAGACGTTCCTTTTGCAGCGATCGTACGCCAATACGGCTACCTGGTGCATCGTGGTGACTGGCCTGCCCCGAAAGGGTTCATGCCTGGCCGCGAGCTGCTGCCTCCCGGCCCGCTCTTAACCACCTCGTTTCGCTGGTTCAAGTTCCCTTTGGGAGAGATCGGCGCCTGGAACAAATACTTCGCCATCAATCAGTATCGTTCACAGGTCAACTACATGCGGCGTTACCTAGTCAGCTTCGCCCGCAGCAACGAGCTGTTCGCCCCGATTAGTACGCGATCGGTCGCGCTCCTGCCGCCAGGCTCCGCAGTCGCCGAGGCGCTCGAGACGGTCTGGCAGGAGATCGACCCGGTGATCACCGATCCACGGTCTGACACGCTGACCAGGCGCGTTTTCAGCAGCGCCGACCTGCGCGCGCTGCGCACCGCCACCGATGGCGAGACGCTCTTTGTCCGTCTCGAGACCCATCGCCCTGTCTCCAGTCGGACGCAGTACACTATCTTCCTGCGTCCCATTGATAGCAGTGCCCCTGACCAGGCACTGTCACCACCCCGATCCGCGGCCGATCCGCCTGTGGCTACCGGCCGCTCAGTCGCGATGCATCTGATCATCCGCCCCCATGACAGCGCCGTGATCCACCAGGCGGGTACCGCCACGCGCAGCTTTCCGCTACACACCAGTACCACCGCCTTACAGGTGGGTATTCCACTGGCCGATCTCGGACACCCCACCATGCTCTTTGTGGGTGCTGAGAGTCGTCTCTTGGGCACAGTGGATCGCCTAGCCTGGACACTCATCCAGCTGCCGCTTCGCCACCCTGAACCGGCAAGGGGTTATCACTGAGATCCGGGGGCACGTTCCACACCGAATCAGGAGGACCCGATGAACAAGGTCAACGTTCGCCCCGCTGCGCCTAGTGATCTACTGGGGGTCGCAGTGGTCTTTAGCGCCGCCTTCCCTGACAGCCTGCTGCATACCTTTGGCCGCATCCCCGAGCCTGACTTCGTGGCCGAAGCCTTTCGCGTCTGCCTCGATGCTGAGCCCGGAGCATTC